>NZ_CEXBBO010000003.1:0-90566 GCF_982611455.1 Stutzerimonas sp. | reverse complement strand
GCACCGGCACCGCTTTTTTTGTGGGAGGCGCGCCCCGCGGCGAATGCAGACCCACCGCCAGCTCAAAAGTCAAAAGTTTCGCCCCGACGCGAGCCTCTACAAAAATCAAAGCAAAACGCCAGGTCCCACACCAAACCAAAAAAACCTGACCCAAACGTTCAGGCTGTTCAAACTCTGAACAACATGCTACAAACGACCGCAACCCAAATGATCTAGCCGCTTGAAAACGAAGGGAAAACAATGACCAAGTCGGAGTTGATCGAGCGTATCGTCACCCAACAGGGGCTGCTTTCGTCCAAGGATGTGGAGCTGGCAATCAAAACCATGCTCGAGCAAATGGCCCAGGCACTGGCGACCGGAGACCGCATAGAGATCCGCGGCTTCGGCAGTTTCTCCCTTCACTACCGCGCCCCGCGCGTTGGCCGTAATCCAAAAACCGGGCAATCCGTCCCGCTCGATGGCAAATTCGTTCCGCATTTCAAGCCGGGGAAAGAGTTGCGTGATCGGGTGAATGAGGACGAATAAGAACCGCTGTCGTTTACAGCTTGAATTCAAGGCCAGCTTGAGCCTGGCACCTCCTTTCGTCCGATAAACACGTGATTTGTGTTTGGCTTTGAGTCCCGTCCATGGCAGGATTCCGCCTTTTTTAGGCGCATCCCCTGGAGAGATTCATGCAGGACAAGGACACCCATACAAATTCATACCGGGACGATGAAATCGATCTGGTGGAGCTGTTCAAGGGACTCTGGAAACAGAAGTTAATCATAATAGGGGTAACCATCGCCGTAACTGCATGCGCGGCTGCGTATGCATATTTAGCGAGGCCCGTATATGAAGCCCATGCGACTGTTTTGCCGCCGCTTCTTTCAGACATTACCGCCTATAACGCTGGGCGAAACGTACCGGCCTACAGAACAGATCGAGATGACTCAACCGAGGGACGGCAGAAGACCTTCTCGACTGAGGATGTCTACGCCGTGTTTACACGCAGTCTGAATTCATTGTCGTTGCGTCGCGCTTTCTTCAGAGATGTATATCTCCCATCCTTGCCGCCGGATGACCAATCTGCGGCAGATGACCGCCTTTGGGCGAAGTTCAACGATCTGCTTTCTATCCGGGCGCCAGATAAGCAGCAGCCGGATATGTACGAGGTGAAAGTCGAGCATCACGATCCAGAGCAAGCGGCCGAGTGGGTCAACGACCTTGTCAGCCGGGCTTCGGCTGCGGCGAAGAGCGATATGCAACGCAACGTAATGAGCGAGATAGATACTCGGATCCGTTCAACCGAACGCCGCATTGCTTCCTTACGCAGCACCGCATCTCAACGCCGACAGGATCGTATAGCTGTGCTTCAAGAAGCGCTAGTGGTTGCAAGGGCGGTCGGGATGATCACGCCTCAAGTGACTGCGGGCCATACGTCTTCGAGCAATGAGCTGGCACAGTTTGTCGATGGAACCTTGACCTATATGCGCGGTGCCAGGGCCATCGAAGCGGAACTGGCAGTTTTGGAAGCGCGTAAATCCGATGATCCGTTCATTCCTGAACTACGCAGCCTGCAGGAAGAGTTGTCCTTCCTGAATACCATCGAGATCGACCCCAGCGCCGTCGCCGTGTTCACGCTAGACAGTGCTGCCCAGCAACCGCAAACCCCAATCAAGCCCAAGAAGATGATGATTGTTGCGCTTGGATTGGTACTAGGCGGGATGCTCGGCGTATTTGTCGCATTGATACGACTCATGGTTGGCCGAAACGCGAGCCAGGCGTAAGCAAACTCGGCGCATTTCGTTGCGGTGTTGCTGAGCGGGGAGACGTCGAGTGCTCCTCCCAAGGGTGGAGCGCTTACTCAAGTGCTAGTTAAAGGAATAACCATGAACTATCCACAAATAGAACATCACGGCGCCAAGGACGGCGTAACCGGCTCCTGCCACCAACTGCGTATGAACGCCGCTAACAGTCTGCTGATCGACTGTGGTTTGTTCCAGGGCAACGACGCATCGATCCCAGGTGAGCCGGGCGCGGATCGCCTCAACATCGAGTTCCCGCTGGACACGATAAAAGCGCTGGTCGCGACCCATGTACACATTGATCACGTTGGGCGCATCCCCTATCTTCTCGCGGCAGGCTTCGACGGCCCCATCCTATGCAGCGAGCCATCCGCAAAGCTTCTGCCGATCGTGCTGGAAGATGCCTTCAAACTCAGCTTCAGCCGTGACCAAGCTCAGATCGAGAAATACATCCGGCTCGTCGAGCAGCGGATCATCGCGCTGCCGTATCAGCAATGGTTCACCCTGACGGACACCGACGAACTGGTGGCTCGCATACGCCTGCAGCGTGCCGGGCATATTTTGGGCTCTGCCTACGTTGAAATCGATCTCGCCTATCCAAAAACAGGGCAGAGCAAGCGCGTAGTCTTCTCCGGCGACCTCGGTGCGCCGCACGCGCCATTCCTAATGCCGCCCGAATCACCGGAGCGCGCCGACATTCTGGTGCTGGAAAGCACCTACGGCGACCGCCTCCATGAAGATCGACAAAACCGCCGAAAGCGGCTCGAAGCCGTCATCGAGCAAGCCCTCGAAGACCAGGGCACCGTCCTCATCCCCGCCTTCAGCATTGGCCGCACCCAGGAGTTGCTCTACGAACTCGAAGAGATTATTCAAAACAAGCAAAGAACGGCCACAGACCAGCCCCCTTTCCCCACCGGGGAGAGGGCTACCTCCGATCATCTCCCTCTCCCCTCTGGGGAGAGGGCTGGGGTGAGGGGCAAGGCAGACAACATCAATGCGGAACCAGACCCCGAAACAAACTGGCCCGAACTCCCCATCATCCTCGACTCGCCGTTAGCCAGCCGCTTCACCGAGGCCTACCGAAGCCTCAAACCCTTCTGGAACCAAGAGGCCCGCGACCGTATCCAATCTGGGCGCCGACCGCTGGCCTTCGAACAATTGATCACAATAGACAGCCACGGCGACCACCAGCGCATCGTTAATCACCTGTCCCAGACTGCGCGCCCAGCCATCGTTATAGCCGGTGGCGGCATGTGCAGCGGCGGTCGCATCGTCAATTACCTGAAAGGCATGCTGGGCGATAAAAGACACAACGTCCTGTTCGTTGGTTATCAGGCCAAAGGCACGCCGGGACATGAGATACAAACCTACGGTCCGAGAGGCGGCTATGTGGATCTGGATGGCGAACGTATCGACATCCGCGCTGGCATTACCAGTGTTGGTGGGTATTCGGCGCATGCGGATCAGAAGGGGCTAGTGGAATTTGTGACTGGCATGCAGCGGTGGCCGACTGAGGTACGGGTGGTGCATGGGGAGGAGGGGGCGAAGCGGGCATTAGCTGCCAAGCTTTACAATGAATATAAGCAACACGACATAGGGTCCGTGAACATTTCGACCGGTACAAAAGCCCAGAGTTAACTAACCAGACTTTTTGCGAAGCGGCCCAGTGTTTTACGGTCAAGCACGCCATTTAGGCAAGGACGTATTCTTTCCATGAACATCACAATCGCAGGCACCGGTTACGTCGGGCTCTCCAACGCCGTGCTGCTTGCCCAGCACAACAAGGTCATCGCTCTAGACATCGTTCAATCCAAAGTAGACTTAATCAACGATCACCAGTCGCCTATAGAAGACAGAGAAATCGAACGTTTCCTCGCGGAGAAGCCGCTCAACCTTAGGGCTACGCTCGACAAGGAAGACGCTTACCGCAACGCCGAGTTCGTGATTATTGCCACTCCCACCGACTACGATCCGCAAACCAATTTTTTCAATACTCGCAGCATCGAAGGAGTGATTGAGGACGTACTGGCGATCAACCCGAAAGCGGTCATGGTAATCAAATCCACGGTGCCCGTTGGCTACACCAGAAGCGTGCGTGAGAAGTACAACACTGAGAACATCATGTTCTCACCGGAATTCTTGCGTGAAGGCAAGGCGCTGTACGACAACTTGCACCCTTCGCGGATCGTTGTCGGCGAACGCTCGGCACGAGCAGAAACCTTTGCAGGCTTGCTGCAACAGGGCGCCATCAAGCAAGACGTTCCCACACTGTTTACTGACAGCACGGAAGCCGAAGCGATCAAGCTATTCGCCAACACCTACCTCGCTATGCGCGTTGCCTACTTCAACGAGCTGGACACTTACGCCGAAACCCATGGCCTAGATACTCGACAAATTATCGAAGGCGTCGGGCTCGATCCGCGCATCGGTACACACTACAACAACCCCAGCTTCGGTTACGGTGGTTACTGCCTGCCCAAGGATACTAAGCAGCTGCTGGCTAACTATGCCGATGTGCCCGGCAACCTAATCCGCGCAATCGTGGATGCCAATACCACCCGCAAGGATTTCATTGCAGATTCCATTCTCAAGCGCAATCCTAAGGTGGTCGGTATCTATCGACTGGTGATGAAATCTGGATCCGATAACTATCGAGCTTCCGCTATCCAAGGTGTGATGAAACGTCTTAAGTCCAAGGGTATCGAGGTGGTGGTTTACGAACCTGCGTTGAAGCAGTGCAGTTTCTTTAATTCGCAGGTTATTTGCGATTTGGAAAAATTCAAGCTTATTAGTGACGTGATCGTTGCTAATCGTCGCTCACACGTGCTGCAGGATGTTGTGTCAAAACTCTATACGCGCGATCTATTTGAGATCGACTGACACTCTAGTCTATCGGGCTGTTTTTAATGTCTGTTATTAAATTGGCAAACGCTAAAATTTTCGAATGCTCGCAAGAGCAAACAATGCTTGAAGCTGCGCGTGCCCAAGGTATTGCTCTTGAACATAGTTGCCGAACAGGCCGCTGCGGCATATGCAAGGCACAGGTGCTCGATGGCGTTACCATGCCCCTCAGAGAAGAGGAGTCGCTCACGTCAGCTGAACGCTCCGCAGGCGTTATTCTTACTTGTTGTCGCACTGCAGTAACAGACGTCAAGCTCGACCTAGAGGACCTCGGAGAGCTCAGTGGCATCGAAACCAAAACACTCCCCTGCCGTATTCAGGCCTTAAGTATGTTATCGGGCGATGTCATCGAGGTCATACTCAGGACGCCTCCAACTAGTCCTTTATATTACCTGCCAGGCCAATATATCGACGTGATTGGCAAAAATGGCCTTCGGCGCAGTTACTCAATCGCTAACGCCCCGCGAGGTGATGGGAAAATTAAGTTGCAGGTTCGCAAGGTTCCCCATGGTGAGATGAGCCGTTATTGGTTCGAGGAAGCCAAGGAAAACGATCTGCTTAGGTTCGAAGGTCCGCTTGGTACCTTCTGCCTGCGTCAGGCGCAAGCCTCACAACTTGTTTTGCTGGCTACCGGAACGGGAATCGCGCCGATCAGCGCAATACTAGAGCAGCTCGCCACAAATTCGGCTATGAATACCTACCATCAAATACAT
Organism: Stutzerimonas sp.; assembly: GCF_982611455.1. NCBI lineage: Bacteria > Pseudomonadati > Pseudomonadota > Gammaproteobacteria > Pseudomonadales > Pseudomonadaceae > Stutzerimonas > Stutzerimonas sp. Next base: position 85,168 of record NZ_CEXBBO010000003.1, on the reverse strand, counting down.
CTCTACTGGGGCGGCAGAACTGGGAAAGACCTTTACCAGCCCTTAGATTACCCTGAACTAAAAATGCGATATGTCCCTGTTCTCTCCCGCTCACCGAATAGCGGGGGCAGACAAGGCTACGTACAGGATGCGGTTATCTCCGATGGCATCGACCTGCAGGATTCCATCGTCTACGCCTGTGGCTCCGAGCCAATGATTGAAACTGCCCGTAGCAAACTTGTTGCAGCAGGCCTTGATCCGAAAAAATTCCATTCCGACGCTTTTGTGAGCTCGAATTGATATGAACCTTGGAGACAATATGAAGGCAGTTATTCTCGCTGGTGGTTTAGGCACTCGACTGAGCGAAGAAACCAGCACACGCCCCAAGCCAATGGTTGAAATCGGCGGGAAGCCGATCCTGTGGCACATCATGAAAATGTATGCCTCTCATGGCATCAACGACTTCGTGATTTGCTGTGGTTACAAGGGTTACGTCATCAAGGAATACTTCGCCAACTACTTCCTGCATATGTCCGACGTGACCTTCAACATGCGCGACAACACCATGGAAGTGCATGATAAACGCGCCGAGTCCTGGAATGTAACACTGGTTGATACAGGTGAAGATTCGATGACGGGCGGCCGCTTACGACGCGTAGCTGATTATGTAAAGCACGAAAAAGCCTTTTGTTTTACCTACGGCGACGGCGTCGGCGATATTGATATTACTGCCTCGCTGGCTTTCCATAAGCGACATGGCAAGGCCGCCACGCTCACTGCCACCTATCCTCCGGGCCGTTTTGGGGCTCTGGATATCCGCCAGGGTCAGGTACTCAACTTCAAGGAAAAACCCAAAGGCGACGGGGCCATGATCAATGGTGGCTTTTTTGTGCTGACGCCCAAGGTGCTCGACTATCTGGCCGCCGATAGTACCGTCTGGGAGCAAGAGCCCCTGATGCAACTTGCCGAGGAAGGGCAATTGATGGCTTATGAGCATCATGGCTTCTGGCAGCCTATGGACACCCTGCGCGACAAGATTCATCTGGAAGAGCTGTGGCAAAGCGGTAACGCACCTTGGAAAACGTGGGCATAAGCATGAAAGCCACCGTCACCCCAGCCTTTTGGAAAGGCAAAAAAGTTTTCCTCACCGGGCATACTGGCTTCAAAGGCAGTTGGCTATCGCTCTGGCTGCAGAGCATGGGTGCCGAAGTCAAAGGTTTCGCGCTGTCGCCTCCCACCACGCCAGCTCTCTTTGATGTAGCTAGGGCGGGTCAAGGCATGCAGTCCGAGATTGGCGACGTTCGCGATCTCCAAGCTGTTATCCGAAGTATCAGTGACTTCAACCCGGACGTACTCATCCACATGGCCGCACAGCCATTGGTGCGTCTCTCTTATCGCGAGCCGGTAGCAACCTATGCCACCAACGTGATGGGTAGCTTGCATGTGTTGGAAGCCGCGCGCCGATGCCCGGACCTGCGTGCCATCGTCAACGTCACTACTGACAAGTGTTACGAAAACCGCGAATGGGAGTGGGGCTATCGCGAAGACGAGCCTATGGGCGGACATGATCCGTACAGCAACAGCAAAGGTTGTGTTGAGTTGCTGACATCCGCCTACCGCAACTCATTTTTCAATACTCAGCAAGGGCCAGCGTTGGCGTCTGCTCGCGCCGGCAATGTCATCGGTGGTGGTGATTGGGCCGAAGACCGCCTGATCCCTGATATTCTTCGCGCCTTTCAACAAGGCCAGCCGGTTATCATTCGCAATCCGCAGGCGACGCGGCCTTGGCAGCATGTGCTGGAGCCCTTGGGTGGGTATTTGCTGTTAGCCGAATATTTATACAACCACGGCCAAGCCTTCGCCGAAGGCTGGAACTTCGGGCCCAAGGATGAAGATGCCCGGCCGGTCGACTGGATCCTTAATCATATGACTGAAAATTGGGGGCAAGATGCCAGTTGGCAGCTGGATGAAAACCCGCAGCCACACGAAGCCAATTTTTTGAAGCTGGACATCTCCAAGGCGCGCAGCCGACTGCACTGGTCGCCTACATGGGATCTGGAAACCACTCTGGCCCGTATCGTCAACTGGCACCGCGCCTGGTTGTGTGGCGAAGACATGCGAAGGTGTTGCCTGGAAGAAATCAACGCATATATGGCAACCACGCCCACAAGCGGCAAATAAACTAATTTGTAAGCAGGACACGCAATGACCCCCGATATGCTCCGTCAGGAAATCAGCAAGCTCGTCGAGCAGTACGCCAACATCGCCCTCGCGCCCAAACCCTTTATTCCTGGCGAAAGCGTCATTCCGCCGTCAGGAAAAGTCATAGGCGCTCGCGAATTGCAGTTGATGGTCGAAGCCTCACTGGATGGCTGGCTCACTACCGGCCGTTTCAATGCTGCGTTCGAGAAGAAGCTTGCGGAATTTCTTGGCGTCAAATACCTGCTTTCGGTCAACTCCGGCTCCTCGGCCAATCTAGTGGCATTTAGCACCCTGACTTCGCCAAAACTGGGCGAGCGTGCAATCAAAAAAGGCGATGAAGTGATCGGCGTAGCTGCTGGCTTTCCGACCACAGTCAATCCCATTGTCCAGTTCGGTGCGATTCCAGTATTCGTCGATGTCGACATGGCCACCCACAATATCGACGCTGATCTGATCGAGGCGGCCATAACTCCCAAGACCAAAGCCATCATGCTCGCCCATACCTTGGGCAACCCTTTTAACCTGGGAAAGGTGAAAGCGCTGTGCGAGAAGTACAACCTGTGGCTCGTGGAAGACTGCTGCGATGCCTTGGGTGCAACCTATGACGGCAAGCTGGTCGGTACTTTCGGCGATATCGCCACCCTAAGTTTTTATCCGGCTCACCACATCACGATGGGCGAGGGTGGGGCTGTGTTTACCAATAACGCCCAGCTCAAACTAATTGCCGAATCCTTCCGTGACTGGGGCAGGGACTGTTACTGCGCGCCCGGTTGCGACAACACATGCGGCGACCGTTTTGGTCAACAATTCGGTAGCCTGCCGCACGGCTATGACCATAAGTACGTCTACGCGCATTTGGGCTACAACCTCAAAATCAGTGATATGCAAGCCGCTTGTGGCCTTGCCCAGCTGGAGCGCGCACAAGACTTCATTGATACCCGTAAGCGCAACTTCAAGCTGCTCAAGGAACGGCTGTCCGGTCTGAACGAATTCCTCGAAATTGCCAAGGCGACGCCCAATAGCGATCCGTCCTGGTTTGGCTTTCCTGTGACGCTTAAGGAAAGCGCTGGGGTGAAGCGTGTAGATCTATTGAAATTCCTTGACCAAAACAATATCGGCACACGTCTATTGTTCGCCGGCAACCTTACTCGCCAGCCTTACTTTCAGAATGTGCAATATCGAGTAGTAGGAGAGTTGACCAATACTGACCGCACTATGAATCAGACCTTTTGGCTGGGTGTTCAGCCCTCGCTGGGACAGGAGCATTTCGAATTTGTAGCTGAGAAACTAGAAGAGTTTTTTGGACTGAATTTCTGATGAAGCGCATCAACCGAAAGATCATGTTGTGCTGTACAGAAGTACTCAGTTTTTTACTTACAGTTAAATTTTTATGCAAATAACAAAGCTCCCTATAAGCGGCTGCCATCTAATCAAGCCTCGTGTTTTTAAGGATGTCCGTGGTGGCTTCGTGAAGTCGCTTGTGGTTTCGCAATTTAACGATCACGGGTTGCGTAGCGATTTTGTAGAGCAATATCACTCAACATCCAAGGAGGGCGTAGTCCGCGGCATGCATTTTCAAACGCCACCACATGATCATGCCAAATTTGTTTATTGTGCTGCCGGTAGCGTAACTGATGTACTGCTAGACCTGCGCAAAAGTTCCGCCACCTTCGGTCAAGTCTTCTCCCTGAAGTTGACGGCGAATTCTGGACATGCTTTGTATATTGCTGCAGGCATCGCTCATGGTTTCGTCTCGCTCGAAGAGCCCGCACTAATGATATATAACGTCACGTCCGAATATGCACCTGAGAACGACAGCGGCATACGTTGGGATAGCTTCGGTTTCGACTGGGGAGTAATAGATCCTATAATGTCCAACCGCGACCGCGACTTTCCAGCTCTTACTGACTTTATTAGTCCATTTTGACAAGCGGATAATTTATGAATCAAAGAGCTCTCATTACCGGCGCTACTGGTTATATTGGCAGCAAACTTTGCCAGCGGCTACTGGATGACGGCTGGCAAGTAGATGTGCTGCTTCGTGAGTCTAGTCGATCGCTACCCCAAAATATTTCTAACAGGGTCACTTCACATTGCTACGATGGCAGCATCCAGAGCATGCACGCTACAGTCGCTGCTGCCAGCCCCAACGTAATATTTCACCTGGCATCGTTGTTTATCGCCGAACACCGTAGCGAGCAGGTTACGGACCTCATAAACAGTAATTTGTTATTCAGCACTCAGTTGACTGAAGCGTGCGCTCGTGCGGGTATTAAGTATTTCATTAACACTGGCACCTCGTGGCAGCACTATCGTAGTGAAGCCTACGATCCGGTCTGCCTGTATGCCGCCACCAAACAAGCTTTTGAGGACATCTTAGATTTTTACACAGATGCCTTTCCTATGCGCGCTATCACGCTCAAGCTTTTCGACACCTATGGCCCGGACGACCCGCGTCCAAAACTGATCAATCTGCTAGTGAAAACAACAAACACTGGAGAAGCGCTTAGCATATCTCCTGGCGAACAAGTTCTCGACCTGGTGCATATTGATGATGTAACGAGAGCGTTTGCACTCTGCGCCCAAAACTTAATGACTGGTGTTATATCCCAGCAGCACGAGCGATATGCAGTTTCATCCGGCATATCTATTTCTGTGCGCGCACTGGTGGAGTTATTAGGAAAAATCAGCAATAAGTCCATCAATGTAACCTTTGGTGCAAGGTCATACCGTGAACGCGAAGTGATGTCCCCCATTAGGGCGGAGCAGCATCCACCAGGGTGGCACGCACAAATTGACATCTATGACGGCCTTGCTTCGATTCTGCATCATAAGAACTGCTCAGAATAATAAAAATACAAAAAGTTTTTGGAGACTCATCTGAGCAATAAGGGATGCTGTAGTTAATTAATTAGTGGTCTAAAAAATGAAAATTTTCGTAAGCGGCAGCATCTCGGGCAGTTATAGAGCTCAAAACATTTTAAAAGCTATTGGCGACTCGGGAATGAGCTATTGCTACAATCCAGAAAGCTATTTTACGCCTAAAGTCAACAATAAAATTTTAGGTAAAATAGTGGCATTCTTCTTTGTGACGTTAACATTTCCTATAAGGTTGATTCAGATAATTCTGTCGTCTCGCGTTATTGTTTTGCCAATGAATGCATCAGATATCTCTATCATCGATGTTCTAATTGGAAAGCTTTTTTGGAAAAATATAATAGTTGATTATTATATTGGTCAATATGACGCCATTGTTAATGACCGAAAGCTGGCAAAGCAAAACTCACTGCGCGCCAGGCATGCGTTGCTCAAAGATCAATTTTTTTTGCGTACAGCAAATTCAGTTATTTTTCTGAATAACTCCGAGGCTGACTATTATCAAAAGATAGCGCGAGTGACCCTCGATAAGAAAAAAATTCGAATCATTCCTTTGTGCATTGATTATAAAAAAGAACTTATTTCTGTTGAGCGAAAGGATAACGAGTTTTTTAATGTCTGCTGGTGGGGCACATATATTCCCCTGCACGGGCTGGAAAATATAATAGAATCTTTTGCTCTACTAAAAAATAACAATATCAAACTTAACTTGTTTGGTGACTCTGATCAAAAGGCTTCGCCTTATATCGATTTGATCCAGCGTCTCGATTTGGGAGATAGGGTTGTAGTCAACAATAGTTACAGTTTCTCAAATGGGAAGCTTGCGCCATATCTGGGCAAAAACTGTGATTTGGCATTAGGAAGCTTTGGAACCAGCGAAAAAGCAAAGACGGTAATTGTTAATAAACTTGTAGACGCGCTTTCCCTGGGGCTCCCTTGCCTAACAATGAAAACGCTTGCGATCAATGAGCTATTCGAAAGTGACGAAGGTTTGATCTTTGCAGAGCCTACTCCTGAAGATATTGCTTGCCAGTTAGAGAAATACGCATATGAAAGAGGGGCACTTAAATTAATAGGTGAGTCTGGGAAATCAAAGTATCTGGAACTTTTTTCTCCAGACACATTCAAGGTTAAGCTCCTTAAGCTCTTGAAAGAGTAACAAAAAAATGGTTGCTAAAAATCTAAGTATGAGCAGCCTTTATTCAGCGATAGCGCGGAGTATGCTGGGCCGCTACCTTGTCTATGCGGTAAATCTGCTCTCCATGATGCTGCTTGCCCGGATCTTCACGCCCCAAGAGTTTGGTACCGTAGCGGCGATCATGGTTTTCTTCACCTTTTTCCAGCTTATGGCGGAGGCCGGGCTGGGACCGGCGATCATCAATCTTGATCGCCTGGTGCCGGAAGATCGAGATGGTCTATTTGGCTTGACCATTACTATGGGTCTGTTGCTTGCCGTACTCTTTGCCGCTGCGTCGCCGGTCTTCCTTCTTTTCTATCAGCTGCCGCGAGTCGATGAGGTCGTTCCATATATCGCAGTGAGCCTGCTGTTCTTCGCAGCAAGCATTGTACCTAACGCTCTCTTGCTCCGTGATCAGGCTTTTTTCCGCATTGCAAATGCGGGGCTTTCCGCGGAGCTTGTCAGTACAGCAGCCGTCATCGCCTTGTCATTCCTGATCGATCCTTTGCACGCGCTTGCTGCTAAAGGGCCTTTTAGCGCAGCAACACTCTTTTTCGTCACCTGGTATTTTTCAAAAAATTCTGAGCTCGGTCGTCCGCGACCGGGCAAGCATTTCGCAGCCATTAAACCGTTGCTTGGATTTTCCAGCTACCAGTTCGGCTTCAACTTTATCAACTACTTCTCGCGCAACTTAGACAAAATTTTAGTCGGCAAGTATATGGGCGCGGGCATGCTGGGGGCCTACGACAAAGCCTACCAGCTCATGAAGTACCCTTTGATGCTACTGACCTTTGCCATGACTCCTGCCATTCAACCTGTCATTCGGCAGCATGCAAATGATAAAAAAAGAATAGAAGAAGTGCATCGTGACTTTAGTTTCAAACTATCAGTAATCGGCGCAGCAGCAGGTCTGGCAATGTACGTTTTGGCTGACTGGGTCGTGTTGATTGCACTCGGTAGACAATGGATTGATGTAATTCCAATAATACGTATCCTTGCCATTGCTATCCCTGTTCAAGTAGTGCTTTCAACGAGTGGCAGTTTTTTTCAAGCTATGAGCAGGGCTGACCTTTTGTTCTTAAGCGGTGCTTTATCTGCCGTCGTCGTGGTGGTCTCTATTGTGGGCGGTATAATAACTCGAGATGTTGAGTTTCTTTGCTGGGCTTTGGTTGTTGCTTTCCATATCAATGTTTTTCAGACCTACTATATTATGTATTCAAGAATCTTCAAGGTTTCACCTTTGGGGTATTTTATAAACTTATTTCCGGCTTTCATCTCAGCCGCCGCTATGGTTTTGCTTGCAATCTTCGACCTATAGCATTGACCTATAAATAATAGTTGAGAGCAATAATGAGTTTGGGATTGACAGTAAGCGTTGTTATTACAACATGTAATCGTTTGGGTGACTTAAGGAGGGCCCTTTTAAGTTTGGTGGCGCAAGAGGTGCTTCCTGATGAGGTCGTTGTTGTTGATGATAAATCAGACGACCATATTGATGGATCTATCTTTGATATTTTTCCTACAAGTGTACGTTGTACACTACTTGTTAACGATGATAGGCGCGGCGCTAACTACTGTCGCAATTTCGGCATATCTAAAGTAACCTCCGAATTAGTATTGTTTCTCGATGATGATGACCAGTTCGAACGGGGTAAGATTAGAGTAATACGGGACGAATACCTGAAGGACAAATTTGATGTCGTCTATCACCCGGCGATAATTATTTATATGGACTATGGTATTTCTTATCAGTCTTTTCCCGCGGAGAATATCGACTTTTTATCTTTGCTATGTAGCAACTGTGTAGGCGCTACCTCAATGGTCGGCGTTAGGTTAGAGTTTTTGCAAAATAATAAATTGTTTGATGAGCGTTTGCCCGCGCTGCAAGATTGGGATGCTTGGCTTTCTCTGGCGGAGAGAAGTGGGGCCTTTAAATATATTGGCGTCCCGTTGACTCGGTATTACGTCAAGATATCTGAGGGAAGCATATCTAAATCTATCGACAAACAAAAAGCCGCGATTGATCTAATTGATAAAAAATATTCGCGCTGGATTACAAGCCTAACAAGTAGTCAGTTAAAGGCCCGAAACGGGAATATTAATTCTTTATTTTTTCTAAAAAGCTTGCTTAGTGGGGATCGATCGTCGGCGTTCAGGTATGCTTTGAAAGGGATTGTTATTAACCGGAGTTTCAGGTCGATATTTGAGTTGCTTTCTGCCGTGTTTGGCTTAAGGTTTTCGGTCTGGTGCAGGTCGTATTTACAAAGGTGAGAAATGCTTACTAATCCAGCATTGGTTTTTTGTTATATATGGTGTGCCGTATTATTGCTTTATGTTCAGGGTTGGAGTGATCTACTAACCCCGTTGTTGCCTGAGACTGTTTATTTGATAGTTGCTTCCTCTGGCTTTTTTTTAATGGGATACTTCTTCCTGGCTCTTCGCCCAGGGCTGCGCTTTAGTTTTGCTACGAGCGTTGATAGACATGCGTATCTAGGGATGCTATCAGAAAGAAAATTCAAAACTAGGTTCCTGATTCTCTTGATTTTTTGGCTCTGCGGTTCTGTATTTGAGGTTATATATCATAAAAACTTGCCTTTGTTTTCGGCTTTTGGGTTCGGTGTCCCTATTCGGTACACTGAGTTTGGTCTTCCCGTATTTCATGGCTTTTTGAATGCTGCGTATTTTCTAATAGCTTTTATTTGTTTTATTAAAGCTTTTCTTGAAAAGAGCAAAACTAGTTTATTTATGTTGTTGTTTCTTTTTGTATGGCCTGCTTTGATTCTTTCTCGGATGATGATGGTCGCACTGGTTTTGCAATTATCGTTCACGTATTTAATTTTAGCTCGCCCTCCGTGGTGGCGGTTAACCAAGTTTTTCTTGATCGGAATGCTCTCTCTTTTTATTTTTGGTATTTTGGGCGATCTGCGTTCTGGTCGGGATATGATTATACGGCTTGCTCAACTAAATTTCGCGTATCCGGATTGGGCTCCTAGCTTTCCTGTTTGGGTTTACGTTTATCTAGTTAGTCCTATAAATAATGTAAATTATAACATTATTGAAGCTGACGCTGTGGCTGTTCCATTCTTTACATTGAGTCAGCTGTTGCCATCCCCTTTAAGGAATTACTTATCTGCACAGCTTGTTGGTGCTTTAGAGTTTGATTTAGTTAGTAGTGCGTTAAATGTTAATACTATATTTTATCCGTTGCTCGCGGACTTTGGTTATATTTTTGCCCCCTTTGTATTCTTTATAGTTGGCTGTGGTGCTGCAATAGTAATCGCTAGGTCAAGGTCTTCTCCAGCGTTTCTGGTTGCATGGGTCGTTCTATTGTATGCAGTGGTTGAGTCGGTATTTTCTAACCACATGCTACATTTGGTCTTTATCTTTGAATTTATTTTTGCGTTATTTGTATTTCGTAGAAGAGCAATCTGCGTGATGCCGCGTAAGGTAGATGCCATGCTGTGATACCGGCTGGAGTGTTAGATAAAAATATTTGTAGTATAGCGACTGGTCAGGATTTATCGTCGAATGTTGGCTGGTACGAATTTATTTGTTCAGGTATCGATATGAGCCCATTTCTTAAGGTTCCGCAAGTAGCTGTACTGTTGGCTGCCTATAATGGCATGCGCTGGATTGAAGAACAGATTTCATCTATCCTTGCACAGCGCGGAGTTGAGGTTATTGTATATGTAAGCGTTGACCAATCTTCAGACGGGACATTTGCTTGGTGCCAAGATTTGTCCCTTAGAGAGCCGCGGATTATTGTTTTGCCTGAGACAGGCGAGCGATTTGGCGGGGCGGCCAAGAATTTTTTTCGTTTGATTAAAGATGTAGATTTCAGTAATTTTGATTATGTTTCATACGCAGATCAAGATGATATTTATCTTGAGGATAAGTATCGGGCTGCACATAATGCCATGATAGTGCGTGGTTGCGCTGGTTATTCAAGTAATGCTACCGCCTATTGGCCCGACGGGCGCAAGGTTTTGCTTGTTAAGTCGCAGCCTCAACGTAAATATGATTTTTTATTTGAGGCGGGAGGGCCTGGTTGTAGTTATGTGCTTCGAGTGTCCGATGCATTAGAATTCAAAAAGTTTTTGCTTGAAAACTGGACGGCAGCAAATAATGTGGCCTTGCATGATTGGCTCACTTACGCTTGGTTTCGCTCCAGTGGAAGGACTTGGTATATACATGAAAGCTCCTATATATTATATAGGCAGCATGGTGGCAATCAGATCGGCGCTAATGACGGGTTGTCTGGAGTTCAGAGTCGCCTCAAATTGATAAGGTCGGGTTGGTATAAGACGGAGATTTCAAAGATTTCCAGTCTTGTAGGGCATAATATTCCTAACTTGCCGTTGAGTATAATGCGTGAAGGGACTTTGCCCAAAGCCTATCTAATAAATAATTATAGTGAGCTGAGGCGCTCCTCTCGTGATCGCTTAGTTTTTGGAGTGCTCGCCTTTTTCGGACTTATGTAATGACTAAAGTACTGATTACAGGAGCCACTGGTTTCGTTGGTACCAACGTCGTAGTTCACCTAGACAGAAACGAAAACTACGCTCTAGTTGCAGCAGTGCGTCGCCCTTGTTCAAACGCTAGGCATAAATATTTTATAATAGGCGATCTGAGCGATTCGGTTGACTGGACCGATACACTTTCCGGAGTGGAGGTTATTATTCATACCGCAGCTCGTGCCCACATTATGCAGGACGAAACGGCAGAGCCCTTATCCGAGTATCGACGCGTGAATGTAAAAGGCACGCTTGGTCTGGCTCGCCAAGCTGCTGTAAAAGGAGTTAAGCGGTTCATTTTTATCAGTTCGATCAAAGTTAACGGTGAAGAAACGCTTTGGGGACAGTCTTATTTTGCTAATGATCCTCCGGCTCCCAAAGACGCATATGGCCTTTCCAAGCTGGAAGCAGAGCAGGGCTTGACTCAGTTGGCCGCCGAAACTGGTATGGAGGTGGTGATTATCCGCCCGCCGCTAGTTTACGGGCCGGGTGTAAAGGGTAACTTTCTTAATATGGTCAAGTTGATTGAAAAAGGAATTCCTCTTCCCCTAGGAGCCGTTCACAACAAACGCTCCTTAGTGGGCGTCGATAATTTGGTCGATCTGATCATCCGCTGTATCGATCATCCGGCCGCAGCCAATCAGGTGTTCCTTGCAGGCGATGGCGAGGATCTTTCGACCGCTCAGTTGCTGCATGGGGTGGGCGAAGCGATGGGCAAGCCGGCACGGCTGATTCCAGTGCCGGCTAGCATGCTCCAGCTCGGTGCTACGTTGCTGGGCAAAAAAGCGATGGCTCAACGGCTGCTCGGCTCGTTGCAGGTGGATATTAGCAAGACCTGCGAGCTGCTGGACTGGAAGCCGCCCTATACGGTGCAGGAAGGGCTGAGGCGCTGCTTCGAGCGTTCCAATTGATCTATTACCGGATGAACCCGTGATTCGACTTTTCGACTTTGTATTTTCGCTGGTGGGCTTAGTGCTTGGCTTCCCAATATTGCTCGTGCTCACGCTGATCGGCTTGTTCGATACGGGCTCGCCAATCTTTCGGCAAGTACGTGTTGGCCGCCATCAGAAGCCGTTTACGCTGGTCAAGTTCCGCACGATGCGGGTGGATACAGCATCGGTTGCAACGCATCTAGCCAGCAGTGCATCTATTACTCGCTTTGGCCATTTCCTGCGAAAGACCAAGCTGGATGAGCTGCCTCAGTTATGGAACGTGCTTAAGGGTGAAATGAGCTTGGTAGGGCCACGACCGGGGCTGTTCAATCAGAAGGAACTGACTGAGGAGCGAGCCAAACGTGGCGTTTTCGACGTGCGCCCCGGGATTACCGGCTTAGCGCAGGTGAGCGAGATCGATATGTCCACGCCAGCTCTGCTGGCCGAAACTGATCAGAAGATGATCGACAGCCTGACGCTGGCCGACTACTTCAAGTACATCTTTATGACCGTGGCGGGTAAGGGTGCAGGTGACCGGGTCGTGAGGCGCTGATCTCAGCTGTTTTCTAAATTGCGTTGTCTAGCCTTGGGTTAGTTGAATGATTAAATGGACTGCGTAGCCGATGACGGCATTCCGACTCCGGGAAGGGTAGCTTTGTGTTGAGATTGGCTGAAAAACTTCGTTCTCGTTTGGTACGTTTGCCCAGGCGCTATAAGCGATTGATTCAGGTATCGACCGATGTCGTGCTGGTCTGGGCCGCACTTTGGCTGGCGTTTTTCGTTCGTCTTGGTGAGGCTAGCTTTGTCGATCCTCTAGGTGGGCATGCCTGGCTATTTGCAGTAGCGCCGCTGGTTGCCGTTCCGTTCTTCATCCGCTTTGGCATGTATCGCGCAGTGATGCGCTATTTTGGCAATGACGCGCTGATGGCCATAGCCAAGGCCGTGACGCTCTCCGCGTTGCTTCTATCCTTGGCGGTGTACTGGCGCACCGATGCGCCCAAGCTGATTCCGCGCTCGATGGTGTTCAACTACTGGTGGCTGAGCCTGGTGTTGATCGGTGGATTGCGGCTGGTGATGCGCCAGTATTTTATGGGGGACTGGTTCTCTCCGGATTCGCTCACCAAGTTCAAGGGGCGTGACGCGAGCTTGCCGAAGGTGGCGATTTATGGCGCCGGTGCCGCAGGCAATCAGTTGGTGGCGGCGTTGCGGTTGGGGCGGGGCATGCGTCCGGTCGCCTTCATCGATGACGATCCCAATCTATTCAACCGGAGCATTGCCGGGCTGCGGGTTTATTCACCTAAGCATATTCGGCAGATGATCGATGAGACGGGTAGCGATGAGATTCTGTTGGCTATCCCCTCGGCCTCACGTGCGCGGCGGCGTGAAGTATTGGAAACGTTGGAACCCTATCCGCTGCATGTTCGCAGCGTGCCGGGTTTCATGGATCTGGCCAGTGGCCGGGTGAAGGTCGAGGACATCCAAGAGGTCGATATCGCCGACCTGCTGGGCCGCGATGCCGTGCCGCCGCAGCAGGCGCTGTTCGAGAAGTGCATTCGCGGCAAGGTGGTGATGGTAACCGGCGCTGGCGGTTCGATCGGTGCGGAGCTGTGCCGGCAGATCCTCTCGAACAAACCCAAGGCGTTGCTGCTGTTCGAGCACAGCGAGTTCAATCTTTACAACATTCACATTGAGCTGGAACGGAATATCGAGCGGGCTTCTCTGCCGATCAAACTGGTGCCGATCCTGGGTTCCATTCGCAATCCCGATCGTTTGTTAGACGTGATGCGTACCTGGCAGGTAGAGACGATCTACCACGCGGCTGCTTATAAGCATGTGCCCATGGTGGAGCACAACGTGGCCGAAGGCGTGCTGAACAATGTGCTCGGCACCATAAATTCGGCCCAGGCTGCCGTGCAGGCGGGCGTGGCCAACTTCGTGTTGATCTCCACCGATAAGGCGGTCCGGCCCACGAATGTGATGGGCAGCACCAAGCGGGTTGCGGAGATGATCTTGCAGGCGCTGAGCCGCGAGACGGCACCTGTGTTGTTCAATGCGGACGGTGCGGTGCATCACGTCAACAAGACCCGGTTCACCATGGTGCGTTTCGGCAATGTGCTGGGCTCGTCCGGATCGGTGATTCCCCGCTTCTATCAGCAAATTCGCAGCGGTGGACCGGTGACGGTGACCCACCCCAAGATCACGCGTTATTTCATGACCATTCCCGAGGCGGCGCAGTTGGTGATCCAGGCCGGATCCATGGGGCAGGGCGGAGATGTGTTCGTGCTGGATATGGGGCAGCCGGTGCGTATTGCCGAGTTGGCCGAGAAGCTGATTCATCTATCTGGCTTGAGCGTGCGTTCGGAGAAGTGCCCGCACGGGGATATCGCGGTTGAGTTCACCGGATTGCGCCCGGGTGAGAAGCTGTATGAAGAGCTGCTGATTGGCGACAACGTGAGCCCAACCGAGCATCCGATGATCATGCGGGCCGATGAGGAGTACTTCACTTGGGATGTGCTGCGGGGCGCGTTGGCGAAGCTGCTCAAGGCGGTGGAGCAGGACGATTATCCGCAGGTCCGGGTGTTGCTGCGGGAAGTGGTGAGTGGGTATGTCCCGGAAGGTGAGATCGTCGACCTGATCTATCAGCAGCGGCGGGTGGGCCCTTCGGAGTAGTTATGTCTTTGAGCCGGCTCGCGCCGGCATTCGCCGCGGGGAGCGCCTCCCACAAGAGCAGCCGCGTGATGTGCCATCGACGAGGCCATGCCGCGAGATGATACATGCGCTGCAGCGATCTTCAGGCAAAGCGCAGAGTTGCCGCGATGCGCTAAACCCTTGCTTCGTAGAGGACCTTCCCGACTCGGTCGATGGGGTCGATCAGGTGTGGATTGTCGATTTGGTGATGCAATGACAGATCGATCTTGTAAGGCAGCAGCAGGTCATCCAATGCCAGCGCGATGTCGAGTAGGTCGTGGTGTGTGAGTTCAGCGCCTTTGACGGTCAAGTCGATATCTGAACCGGGGCGGTAATTTCCTTTTGCGCGGGAGCCGTAGAGAATCGCTTCGCTAACGTTGGGGAAGCGTCGAAGCGTTTCACGGATAGATTGAAGATCTTCTTCGCATAGACCGACGTTCTCCAAGCGTCATGGGGTTAGCCCGGCCCGGCTGCGCATCGTGTTCGCGAGTTTCTTGAGTAGAGAGTGGTGCTGCAATCGGATATTAGTCAGAATCGCCCCGGCCATTTCTTCATTGTATGTATGAGAAGTACGGCTTCGGTCCGTTAGCATCTGCATCCAGGCATGGCCATCGCTGATCAAGCCCTTGCTGAATGCTTCGCGGATGGTATCGCGGGAGCCTACGATGCCGTCGATGCCTTGCCAGACGAGGAAATCCGTTAGCGTGTTCCAGCCAAGTTCATAGCAAGTCTTGAAGCGGTGGATGACACCCTGCTTTTCCAGTCTCGATAGCTCTCACGTTGCTGCATGAGCTCTATTGCTTCATCGAGCTCTAGCAGGACCCTTCTGAAGTTATGCAGGCGTTGTTGCCAGTGCACATCAATGTTATTCATTCATGAGCCCTGGTGCGTTTTGCGCATATGCTCCAACTTCGTCATCGATAGGCCTATTTGTCTGACTCCTGCATCCACTTCGGCTTCGGATATCGGCGGTCCGATTTGCCAGCTTTGAGGACGGCTCCCGGTACGTCATGGCCGACCAGTTCAGGCAGGCTGGCCGCGCACTGCAGCAGCTTGTCCAAATCGACACCGGTGTCCATGCCCATGCGCTGGAACATATGCACCAGATCCTCGGTGCAGATATTGCCGCTGGCGCCGGGTGCGTAGGGACAACCGCCGAGGCCGCCGAGGGAGGCGTCGAAGCGGTCGATACCTGCATTCAGCGCAGCCAACGCGTTGGCCAGTCCCATTCCTCGAGTGTTGTGAAAGTGCGCGGTAAATACCGCTTCGGGCCAGTTGGTCATCGCTTCGCGGCAGATGCGTTCGACCTGAGCCGGGTCGGCCATGCCGGTGGTGTCGCAGAGGGTGATGCCCTGCACGCCGATATCCAGCAGGCGTTGCACCAGTTCATACACGCATGGTTCGGGGATTTCACCTTCGAATGGGCAGCCGAAGGTGGTCGATAGCGAGGCGTTGATGAACACGTCGCTGCCATGAGTCACCTCGATGATCTCGCGAAACTGCACCAGTGATTGCTCCGGCGTCATCCGCAGGTTCGCCAAGCCGTGGGTGTCGCTGGCGGACATCACTAGGTTGATCTCATCCACGCCACAGGAAAGGGCGCGTTCACAGCCCTTCACGTTGGGTACCAATACGGTGTATTCGACACCCGGCACTCGGGGGATACCGCGCATGACTTCTTCGGCATCGCGCAGGTTTGGAATGGCTTTGGGCGAGGTGAAGGAGGTGACCTCGATCTTTGCCAACCCGGTTTCGGAGAGGCGATCAATCAAGGCGATTTTGTTGTCGGTGGGGATGAAATTGGGTTCGATCTGAAAGCCATCGCGGGTCGCGACGTCCTGGATGTAGAGGCGTTTGGTCATGATGTCTCCGTTGGTGGCGAGCATTTTCTTGATGGTCCCACGCAGAGCGTGGGAACCATCGGTAAAGCGCGGAGCAGCGAGTTTGTTCGCGGATCTTTGGCGGTCCCTTTCGCCAGCAAGCTGGCTCCTACAGGTCGTTCATGGCTTTGATCGTTCCGATTCGTCGCGTGGGGACAATAAAGTGCCCGCAACGCACGGATGGTGGGCTAAAGCCCACCCTACGGTTACTCAATTGATTTTTCCCTGCTCCGCGTGGAAGAGCCAAAGCTGCGCCCCGAGGGCGGGCCTCCCACGAGACCAATCGGTGTGCACTACACCTGTAGGAGGCGCGCCCCGCGGCGAATGGGGGCCGCTCAAATGATTCCCCGTTCGCGCAATCCTTGGCGCTGCGCTTCGGTAAGACCGAGTCCGGCCAATACGTCTTCGGTGTGTTCGCCCAGCTGCGGGCCACCGGTGCCGATACGGCCCGGCGTACGGCTGAGTTTGGGGAGTACGCCTGGCACCTTGAGCGGCCCGGCGAAGGTCTGCACTTGCTCGATCATCTGCCGCGCCAGGTAGTGTGGGTCCTTGACGATATCGGCGGCGGTGTAGGGGTAGCCGGCCGGAACACGTGCTTCTTTCAACGCCTCGATCACTTCGTCGCGGCTGTGCTGCACTGTCCACTCGCCGATCGCGGCGTCGATCAGTTCGGCATGCTGCGTCCGGCCATCGTTATGCGCGAAGCGCGGATCATCGGCCAGATCCTGGCGCCCCATCAGCGTCATCAAGCGCTTGTAGATGCTGTCGCCATTGCCGGCAATCAGTACGTACGCGCCGTCATTGCACAGGTAGGAATTGGAGGGCGTGATGCCTGGCAGTGCACTACCGGCGGGCTCGCGGATATAGCCGAAGGCGTCGTACTCGGGTACCAGGCTTTCCATCATGGCGAATACCGATTCGTACAGCGCGACGTCGATTTCCTGTCCCTTGCCGCTGCGGTTGCGCTCCTGCAAGGCGAGCAGCACACCGATTACGCCGTAGAGCGAGGACAACGAGTCACCAATGCTCACGCCGACACGCACCGGCGGTTGGCCAGGATATCCGGACAGGTGTCGTAGCCCGCCCATGGCTTCGCCGATCACACCGAAGCCGGGCAGGTCGCGGTAGGGGCCGGTCTGGCCGTAGCCGGAGATGCGCAGCATGATGAGACGCGGATTGAGTTTGGCCAGTTCATCCCAGCCAAGGCCCCAGCCTTCGAGAGTGCCAGGGCGAAAGTTTTCCACCAGCACGTCCGCTTCGGCGACCAGTTGGCGAACAATTTGTTGGCCTTCGGCGGCCTTCAGGTCAAGGGTTACCGACTGCTTATTGCGTGACTGCACATGCCACCAGAGCGAGGTGCCATCCTTGAGCTTGCGCCATTTACGCAGTGGATCGCCAACAACAGGCGGCTCGATCTTGATCACCTCGGCGCCGAACTCACCGAGCATTTTGCTGGCGAACGGGCCGGCGATCAGCTGGCCCATCTCGATGACCTTGAGGCCTTGCAGCGGCAAGCTGTTTACATTCGTCTCGTTCATCACAACACCTGTGCCGGGTCGATTCATGGGGGAAGAATGACTGAGCGCCGCGTAACGGACAATTACCGAATAGCCAAGGATGGTTTCGTGGAATGCGAAGGACTTTAACGGATGCCTTTCTGAACGGGCCGGTTTATGGTTGACGCTTCGTCACTTGCGAATGCGAGAACCAACCATGCGGCGTGTCGATTTCGTTACCCTGCGCCTCTTTGTCGCCATTGCGGACGAGCGCAGCCTCACCCGTGCCGCCGAGCGCGAGCACCTGGCGCTGGCGGCGGTCAGCAAGCGCATCAGCGATATGGAGGGCCAGCTCGGGGTGAGCCTGCTGTACCGCCAGCCCAAGGGCGTGGAATTGACGCCCGCCGGTCATGCGCTGCTGCACCATGCGCGCAACCTGCTCGATGGCCTGCAGCAGATGGATGCCGATCTCAGCGAATTCAGTCAGGGCGTGAAAGGGCATGTGCGTATCCATGCCAACACCTCGGCAGTGATCGAATTCCTGCCCGAGGATCTGAGCGCGTTCGCTCGCTTGCATCCGGAAGTAAAGATCGATCTGGAAGAGCGCGTCAGCAGCGACACCCTGCGTGCTCTGCGCGAAGGGCTGACGGATATCGGTATCTTCGCCGGTCACATGCCGGCCGAAGATATTCAGGTATTCAGCTACCGCGAGGACCAGTTGGCGCTGGTTACACCGCGTGAGCACCTCTTGGCGACGCTGGAAGGCATCGCCCTGCGCGATGCCGCTGGTTTCGATTTCATCGGCTTGCAGCAGGATGCCTCACTGCATGCACTGTTACAGCAATCGGCCCAGCAGATGGGCTCGCCCCTGCGGCTGCGCATTCAGGTGCGCAGCTTCGAGGCGATTTGCCGGATGATTCACACGGGCATGGGAATTGGCGTGCTGCCCGAGCAGGTTGTGCGCAATTATCTGCCGGCGCTGGATGTCGCGATCATCCCGCTTACCGATCCCTGGGCACGGCGCGAATTGAAGATTGGTGTGCGCAACCTCGAAAGCCTATCGGTCACGGCGCGGCAGTTGCTAGAACACCTCACGACTCGCGAAGGCAATCGCTGAAGACAGGCTGAATACGGCGTGGTTTCGTCCCGGCCTTCGCGAGTAGCGAAGCCTCGCTTGCTCAAATATGAATGTCAGTGGGAAACGACGCCGGCTAGAGTCCGGTTAGCTACATGGCTCACACAACTACAAAACGGAGCTTCCCCATGGCACGACTCACCCGTGGTATCACCCGTATGCTCGCCGTTTCGGCGCTTGTCACCGTTTTCAGCGCCCAGGCCGAATCGGAAGCGAGCGCACCGATCCTGATCAAGTTCTCTCATATCACCGCAGACAGCACGCCCAAGGGGCAGGGCGCGTTGATGTTTCAAAAGCTTGTCCAGGAGCGGCTGCCGGATCAGGTCAAGGTCGAGGTTTACGCCAACTCATCGCTGTATGGCGATGGCAAGGAAATGGAAGCCCTGCTGCTGAACCAAGTTCAGATGCTCGCCCCGGCACCATCGAAACTCGAGCAATACACCAAGCAGCTGCAGCTGTTCGATTTGATGTTCCTCTTCAATGACGTGGCCGCCGCCCAGCGCTTCCAGCAATCGGACAAAGGCAAGGCGATGCTCAAATCGATGGAAGACAAAGGCATCACTGGCCTGGCCTACTGGCTCAACGGCATGCGCCAGTTCACTGCCAACAAGCCGTTGCGCGAGCCAGCCGATGCCCGTGGGTTGAAGTTCCGTGTGCAACCTTCTGATCTGCAAGCCGCTCAGT
Source organism: Stutzerimonas sp. (assembly GCF_982611455.1). Taxonomy (NCBI): domain Bacteria; kingdom Pseudomonadati; phylum Pseudomonadota; class Gammaproteobacteria; order Pseudomonadales; family Pseudomonadaceae; genus Stutzerimonas; species Stutzerimonas sp. The sequence goes on along the minus strand of NZ_CEXBBO010000003.1, from coordinate 65,604 downwards.
ACACCGCGCTACGCGCCGTGCCGCGCAAGATGGCGTTCGCCGAGATCTATCAGGGTTTACAGACCGGCGTGGTCAATGCTCAGGACAACCCCTGGTCGAACATCTACAGCCAGAAGTATTACGAAGTGCAGCCGTACATGACCGAATCCAACCACGGCATCGGTAACTACCTGCTGATCACTAACACTCAGTTTTGGAACGGCCTGCCGGCTCCGGTGCGTACCGAGCTGGAAGAAATCATCGATGAAGTCACCGTCGAGGTGAATCGCCAGGCTGAGGCGCTGAATGAAAAAGCCAAGCAGAATATCGTCGATACCGGCAAGAGCGAAATCCTGGTGCTGACCGAAGAACAGCGCAACGCTTGGCGCGACGCGGTTCGTCCGGCCTGGAAGAAGTACGAAAATGAAATCGGCGTCGATCTGATCAAAGCCGCCGAAGCGGCGAATCAGGGGCAGTAATTCATCTCTCATTTGTTCTTTAGCCACGTTCGCCGCGAGGCGCGCCTCCCACACGTTTCGTGCAGGTCTCGGCGTTGTTGTGGGAGGTCCGCCTCGGGGCGAAGCTTTTGGCTTTGCTCGCGGAGTCAGTTCACTCCTACGGTGGGAACGTTCGAACCGATGATCTTGGCGCTGTGTGCTCATCAGCCGTGTTCGCTACGGATCGCCCCTCCCACTGGGTTTCGTGCGGACTCCAGCGTTGTTGTGGGAGGCGCGCCCCGCGGCGAAAGCAGCTCCTCTGTCAGCTTGAAAGGCAAAAGCTTCGCCCCGGGGCGGACCTCCCACAGAACTGATCCTTGCCTGATGGCGCTTGGCGCGTGCCAGGCCGCGCTCAGGTCGGGGTTTGTGGTGGACGCTCCCAGGTGACCGGCAGAAGTGCCAGGGCCGGCGGTCCGCCGTGGGGTTTCGCCAATCGATCGAGCACTTCGTTCACCGCGCGCCGGTCGCGCGGGTTCCCCACTTTCGCATCGGCCTCATCGCGCAAGGCATGGATTTCCTCGTGAAGTGCCGCCAGCTGTTCCTCGTTCGGGTGGCCGTTTAGAGCGTTCTTCAAGCCCTGCAATAGCGTGATCAGCACCTGCGGATCATGGCTGCCGTAGACGCGGATCGGCGCAATCACGGCTTGGAGCATGCCTTGCATACCCAGTTGCGGATAGAAGAGACGCGGCCGGCCATCGTCGAAACAACCGATGTCGTAAGGCAGCACACCGCCGAGCCGCTTCAGCAGTACACCGATCAGATTGACCGCACGCATCGCCGTGCCGGGGTCGTTGATCGCCGGACTTATTGCCTTGACCGCGATCTCTGAGATCTGCCGCATGCCGTAGGAGACGTTGGCGCCGGCAAACTCGTTGTTGTGGAAGTTGAAGCAGTCCAGCGCTTCGGCTGCATCCTCGTCGCTGAGCGGCTCGTTGAACTTGATCAGCGGATGGCCTTCGACCAGAAAGAAACCGGGCTCCACCTGGATCATGGCGACCAGGTCGCGTTTGCGCAGTATTTTGCCCAGGCGCCGTTCGTTCACTTCGCGCAGGTAGCCTGGTTGGCCTGCGGGCAGACACCACCAATCCGCCGCGTCGGGAATCTCGGCAACACTGGCGAGGCGCCGTTTACGAGCTTCCAGATTGTCCAATGCTTCGCAGTAAAGCTGACTGACGATCCAGTCGACCTGAATCGATTGCGAAACCGAGCGGATAAACACCACGAACAGCGCCATGCAGACCATGCCGAACAGCAATGCAAGTGACAGCCCGAGCGTGGGAATGCTGGCCGGATCGTTCGTGTTCAGGGTGCCGATCATCAGCAGGAAATAAAGAGTGCTGCCCAGATAGACGCCAAGGATCACCTGATTACGCCTGTCGCTGATCAGCCCCGGCAGTACACGAGGTGACAGGCGCGCGGCGGCGCCGTTGAGCACGACCATCACCATCGAAAAGCTGAACACGGTGAGCGAGATGATGCCGGTGATCAGCGTCCCGAGGATTTCTCGGCTGTTGTCGGCATCGATCAGGCCAGGTGGTAGGTCGTCGCGTAGTGTTTTGGCAATCGGGGTCGACTCGAATGCGAGTACCAGCGCTGCGATCAGGACATAAGCGCTGGCGATAAGGACCGGATACAAGGCGATGCTTTCGCTGACGCGCTTGACGATACGAAAGAACACGTTGGCTGGATCTGACATCTCGAATTCCCGGCATGGTGGGCGCTGGCCCTGACGCTCGTATGACCTCGATGGCCAACGAAGTGCGCCTTGGCCGAAGCGTCTATGCTCTACCGAGAAAAGTATTTACCGCTGGCTCGCGAGCCAGCGGAACGCTTCGACCCCCACGTAGCTCGAACCTGAAGTTTGCCAGGTACCTGGTTTGATTCGTATGGTTCGCCTGTGAGACAGGATTTTCGAAAACGATAACAAGACCGACGAGTGAGGTATTGCCCATGAGCGCTACGTCCCTGTACCCCGTGAAACCGGAAGTTGCGGCTCGGTCGCTGACCGACGAGGCCGCGTACAAATCGATGTATCAACAGTCGGTGGTCAATCCCGATGGCTTCTGGCGCGAGCAGGCGCAGCGCCTCGACTGGATCAAGCCCTTCACGCGCGTCAAGCAGACGTCCTTCGACGACCATCATGTCGATATCAAGTGGTTTGCCGACGGCACCTTGAACGTTTCGGCGAATTGCCTGGATCGCCATCTCGAAACGCGTGGCGACGAGATCGCGATCATCTGGGAAGGGGATGATCCGTCCGAGCAGCGGTCGATCACTTATCGCGAGTTGCATCACGAGGTCAGCAAGTTCGCCAACGCACTGCGCGGGCAAGACGTACACCGCGGCGATGTCGTGACCATCTACATGCCGATGATTCCCGAAGTAGCGGTTGCGATGCTGGCCTGCGCACGCATCGGCGCGATTCATTCGGTGGTATTCGGTGGTTTCTCGCCAGAAGCCCTGGCCGGGCGAATTATCGATGGCAGCTCCAAGGTGGTGATCACGGCGGATGAAGGGCTGCGCGGTGGCAAGAAAATACCGCTGAAGGCCAATGTCGATGAAGCGATGACCAACCCGCAAACCCGCTGCGTACAGAAAATCATCGTCGTGCGCCGCACCGGTGGCGAGATCAAATGGAACCAGCATCGCGACATTTGGTACGACGATCTCATGCACGTGGCTGGCGATGTATGCGCGCCGAAAGAAATGGGCGCAGAAGAGCCGCTGTTCATCCTTTATACCTCCGGCTCCACCGGCAAGCCCAAGGGGGTGATGCATACGTCCGGCGGGTATTTGCTCTACGCCGCGCTGACTCATGAACGGGTCTTCGATTACCGGCCCGGCGAGATCTACTGGTGTACCGCCGACGTCGGCTGGATTACCGGCCACAGCTATATCCTCTACGGGCCGCTGGCCAACGGTGCGACCACGCTGATGTTCGAGGGCGTGCCGAACTATCCCGATGTGACGCGGATCGGCAAGATCATCGACAAGCACAAGGTCAATATTCTCTATACCGCGCCTACGGCGATCCGCTCGATGATGGCCGAAGGCAACGCAGCGATGGAAGGCGCCGATGGTTCGAGCCTGCGGCTGCTTGGCTCGGTGGGCGAGCCGATCAACCCAGAGGCCTGGCACTGGTATTACGAGACGGTAGGCAAGTCGCGCTGCCCAATCGTCGACACCTGGTGGCAGACCGAGACGGGCGGTGTCCTTATCAGCCCATTGCCTGGAGCCACCGCACTGAAGCCGGGCTCCGCGACGCGACCATTCTTCGGCGTAGTACCGGGACTGGTGGACAATCTCGGCAATCTGCTTGAAGGCGCCACCGAGGGCAACCTGGTGATTCTCGATTCCTGGCCGGGGCAAATGCGCAGCATCTATCGGGACCACGACCGTTTCGTCGACACCTATTTCAAGACCTTCCGTGGCATGTATTTCACCGGTGACGGTGCACGCCGTGACGAGGACGGCTACTACTGGATCACCGGTCGGGTGGACGATGTGCTGAACGTATCGGGCCATCGCATGGGCACGGCGGAAATCGAAAGCGCCATGGTGGCGCACCCCAAGGTTGCCGAAGCGGCGGTGGTGGGCGTACCGCATCCGCTCAAGGGGCAGGGCATCTATGTGTATGTGACGCTGCTGGCGGGCGAGGAGCCGTCCGATCAGTTGCGTCAGGAGTTGCAGCAGTGGGTGCGCAAGGAGATCGGGCCGATCGCCGTGCCGGATGCGATCCAGTGGGCGCCGGGATTACCCAAGACGCGCTCGGGCAAGATCATGCGACGTATTCTGCGCAAGATCGCGACCGACGAGTATGACGCGTTGGGCGATATCTCGACCCTGGCTGATCCAGCCGTGGTGCCGCAGCTTATCGAAACCCATAAGCAGATGCGCCCACGCTGATCCGCTCTGTCGCGGTGCCGGGTAATGTGCCCGAGCACCGCGAGTTCGGTCAGCCGTTCGGCTGCGCGTCGCGCGCTTCCTCGTTGGCGGCGGGCTTTTCCTTCGGCACGCCGGCCACGGTGAGCTCCGGAAAACTGCCGCCGACGAATTCGACGCTGCGAGTCGGAAAAGCGAATTGCAGTCCCATGTCACGAATGCCGTCCAGCAGCTGCAGATTGATTTCCTGCTGGGTGTCCATGTATGCGGTGTAGTCCGACACCTGCATGATGTAGACGACCTCGAATGTGAGCTGGCTGTCGTCGAAGGCGAGGAAGTGCGCGCGGTCGAATTTGGCTTGGTCCAAGCTTTCGATGATCCGCTTAACCAGCGCCGAAACTTCGCGCACTTTGTCTGATGGCGTGTTGTAGGTAATGCCGAACTTGAACACGATACGACGCGTATTCATGCGCTTGTAGTTGTGCAGGATTTGCGTGAGCAGTTCGGAATTGGCGCAGACGATCTGCTCGCCGCTCAGGGCTCGGATGCGCGTTGTCCTGAGGCCGATGTGTTCGATGTTCCCGGCCACTTCACCGAATACGACGAAATCGCCGATCTCGAAGGGCTTGTCTACGCCGATAGACAGGGACGCGAAGACGTCGCTAAGTAACGTCTGCACCGCCAAAGCGATGGCGATACCGCCGACGCCTAGGCTGGCGACCATCGCCGTGATATCCACGCCCAGATTGGACAGGATCGAGAGCAGCATCATGGTCCAGATGACGATTCGGATCATGATACCGATGATGGTAGTGGTGACCGGGTTTCGTGCCTTGCCGTCGCGGTTCAGGCTTTCCATCCACAGCCGAGCGGCCGTGTCCATCCACAATGCGATTTGAAAGGCGAGGGCGATGAACCAGCCATGGGACATCGCCGACTCCCAGCGATCTGGCAGTTCGACAACCTTCAATGCGATCAACAGCGAAAGTGCAATCAGCAGCAGATGGCTGGTGCGGCTGAGCATTTCCGCTGCGATGGTGGAGAACCCGCTAGTCGAGCCTTTGCCAATCTTCCGCAAACGATTGGTGATAATGCGCAGGATGGTTTGCATTACCAGGTAGCTGACAACTGTGACGCCAACAATTATGGCGATGTTGATCCACAGCGTTTCGTTCAACATCACGTCCCAATTCATCAATTCGTGTCCTCCAAATGGGGCTGGCGCGACCAAGCGCTGAAGCAATGGCTACTTTTTCAGTAGCCGCTGCTACGCATTAGTTCCCACGACGAGCGAACGGAGAGGCGAAACGATGGGGCTGGTACGGGTATTGCCAAAATGCTGCCATGAGCGCTGCAAGGCCATTAACGCGGCGGAACGACCTCTTTCAGATCGTCGTAACCGCCGGCATTGATGACCTGGCTGTATCCCAGCTGTTGCAGCAAATCCTGCGCGGCGGATGAACGGCGGCCGGTGCGGCAGTGGAGAACGACCGGAGCATTTTTGTCGGGTGCGACCTTGGCGATGCGCTCAGCGAGGTCCTGGGTCTCGATTCGCGTCGCGCCGGGCAGGGCGCCCTCGGCGTATTCCTTCGTGGTCCTAACATCGATCAATACGCTGTCGGGGCGTTGCAGTGCCGTCAGTGCGGCTGACGGGTCGATATCGCCCGCTACTACCGTGGTGGTCGATATCATCAGGAGCAGAAATAATCGGTACATCCGTTACCTCTTGGCCGCCTTGTTTCGTGCGGTCAGCTGATCAGGCGGGTCAGATTCGGCAGAATCAGAATGACCGCCGTAGCGAGCAGGATCAGTGTCGCCTGCCTGAATTTCTTATGTTTGAACATGGTAGCGGCCTTATTGTGTTCTGGCGCGAACGTTCCGGTTGGCCGGATTATCCCGTCGCGCCTTGCCGAAAGAATTGCGTACCCGGTGATTTGGGATGCGCTGCACGATGGTTCTGATCGAGGCGGCAGTGGTCTGGTCCGCTTTCCAGACGTACCGGCCTAACGATCGGTTTCCAAACTTGAAGTCTTTGTCTCAAGAAAACTCAAGCAATTTACAGACCAGCGCAGGTACGCAATCCAATATAAGCACCCGGCAATGGCTGAGCAGCATGCTTGTTCAGTCATGCGCAGCTGCGCGGTTTCCGTTGTCTATTGATGTGAACGTTCAATATTGGAGGCTCATATGAATAGGCTTGGCGTTCCGGCACTGCTGCTTGCTCTGATCGTTTCAGGCGCAGCGGATGCCGAAGAAGAGAACATGACCCTGCAACAGGAGCGAGACCAGATAGGCGCGGACATGGAGCGGAATCGTCAGCAGATCGGACGCGAGATCAATGCTGTCCGCGAGCCTGGCCGTTCCCCAGAATCGGCCGCTGAACCGGGCGCAGCAGGCTCGGTCCGGCCGAATAATTCGGTTGGCACTCGCACGACTCAGCCTGGTCAGGCCCCGGTTGGCGGGACCAGTAGTCCGGGCATCACGCAACCGGGCAATGACGACGGTCCGATCACTACCACTGGTCCGGGAAGGTCTACAGTCGAACCTGGCAGGCCGACAACCACCGGCACGCCGGTGGATCCCAGCCGTAATGATGGTGCCAATGGAAACGCTAATCCCGACAGCGGCGCAGCTACGGGTGAAATCGGAACATCCGGCGGTAACGGAGTCGGGGGCGTTGGTACCGGCGCAGCGGGTCCTGGGGGATCGGCCATTGGAGGTGCGGTCGGCAATTGACCGGCCGGCGGGCAGTCTCGTTGCGGCACGTGCTCGATAAGGGGCTATGCTTGATTGTGGCTCGCCAAGGGCCGCCGGAGCTGATTTCGGAGCCCACCTACAGCCTCCGAGATTGCCGCCATCGTCTGGCTGGGTGCCAACGTGCGCCACAGCTTCACAGTGGACGCTTACATCACCACACTCGAGCTCGAATCGAAACTGCCGAACGCCGACGACATCGCTGAGCTGACCGAGGAAGGTTGCTATACCGGCGTGCTGGCTTGGTACAGCGACGAGGAGACCGGGCAAGCAGCACAAGCTCACCGAGGGCGACCAGACCAGTCCTAAGCGGTTGTGCATCTGTATCAGCAAGGCGAGCGCGGAAGCGGGCGGTGAAACGGGAGTGGGGGCGGCTACAGGCATGAACGACCACCTGGACGAACCGACGCCACCAGCAGAGCTCCCGTGCTCGGCTTGGGAACTGATCGACGAGGAATGGAGCGAGCAGGGCGCAGCTCCCATATGCATGTGAACGAGTGCAATCACTTGCCGTCATATATTGCGCTGTGTGATGTAATGCATCACACTTTGCCCATGATCATAAGCATCCAGCACAAAGGCCTGCGAGTCTTCTACGAAACGGGTTCGACCAAGGGAATCCGTGCCGACCACCAGAAACGCTTAAGCCGCATGCTGGGCTTTATGGACCGAGCCGCCGCGCCGGTTGATCTCGATATACCAGGCTGGCGGCTGCATTCCCTCAAAGGGGAGTTATCTGACTTTTGGTCACTCACCGTCAGCGGCAATTGGCGCGTGATCTTCCGCTTTACAGGCCACGACATAGAGTTGGTCGATTATCTGGACTACCACTGATCAGGAGGGAATTCCCATGGGCATGTTCAACCCACCACATCCAGGCGAAACTCTGCTCGAAGACGTGCTCCCCGAGCTCAACCTCAGCATCGCCGAGTTAGCTAGGCGGCTGGGCTTCGCCCGCGAAACCTTGTCTCGCATCCTGCACGGGCATGCGCCGATCAGCCCCGATCTGGCCGTGCGCCTGGAGCTGGCCGGCATTGGCAAGGCCCGCACCTGGCTTGGCGTACAGGCCGACTATGACCTCTGGCAGGCGCAGCATCGTGCACAACCACCTATCGAACGCTTTGCCGCCTACGCCTAGCCTATCCAAGCCGGGATTGACCCGTTCGGCCTGGGAGTTGATCGGCGATGAGTGAAAAGTAGGGCGCTGTGGTGCTAGCAGTTCATGATCTGGGCTGGGCGGGAGACGATTGGGCTGGCCTGAGAGATATGGATCTGAAGGCCGGCACAGTGACCTTCCGCAGGTCGAAGGTGCGCGGGGGATTCCCAAAACGTTCCCATCGGAGCGTTTTTTTGTGTCTGAAACGTCGAAGCCCCTGTCATCCGCTAGGAAAATCAGGGGCTTCGCGTATATTGAGTCTGGCGGTGAGGGTGGGATTCGAACCCACGATACGATTTCTCGTATACACACTTTCCAGGCGTGCTCCTTCAACCGCTCGGACACCTCACCGGATCTCGACGGAGTTTGATGTCCGTCGAGGCGCGCTAATGTAGCCGAAGAGCTCTCGGATGGCAAAAAGTTTTTTAGTTCTTTCATGTGGTTAAGGCACCGTTAGAATGCCGACGAGGTGGCGATAGCAATGAACCTATCGTTGCGCTAGGTTTCTCAGCTCTAGTTGGCATCGGAACACACGTCACTGGGATCGAGCGTAGTGAATATTAAGAGCCAGGACAGGCTTTGATGAAGTTATTCAAAAACAAACGCAAGCGGCCAGATGCGGTGGAGGTCGCTACGAAGCGCCGTCTGCACGTCAGCCACCTCGAACTCGGCATGTTTATCTGCGAGTTGGATCGGCCGTGGCGTCAGACCGATTTTCTGTTCCAGGGGTTTCCCCTGCTCAAACTCGAACATATTCAGGCGGTGCGTGAGCGCTGTGACTATGTTTTCGTCGACGACACCCGTCGGGTTCTGCTCGATCAGGGCCAGATGATCGTGCCTTCGGCAACGCCGCTACGCGTCACGCGCACAATGACCCGTATTCCGCTATCGCTTGAGGTTCAGGAAGCCCGCGAAGCCTATCGTAGTAGCGCGCTGGTGCTCGATCAGGTGCTGCTGGACGTCCAGCAGGGTCGAGCGATCGACACCAAGGCCTGCCAGGCGCTGGTATCACGAAACCTCGAAAGCATGTTGCGCAACGAGAGCGCCATGCTCTGGCTGACGCGGCTGAAGTCGCAGGACGTCTATACGAGTCTGCACTGCCTGTCCGTCTCCATTCTGGCGATGGGCTTTGGCACTCATCTCGGGTTACCAGACGAAAAAATTGAGTTGCTGGGAATCGCCGGGCTGCTGCACGACGTGGGCAAAATGAAGATCGACCCCGCTGTTCTCAACAAGCCCGGCAAGCTCACCCAGGAAGAGTTCGAACATATCAAGCTGCACCCGACCTTTGGCTACCAGGCGCTGCGCAGTCAGGAAGACATTCCGGCCGCGGCCGCGCAGGCGGCGCATGGGCACCACGAGCGGCTGGATGGAAAGGGCTATCCGCTAGGCCTGGATCAGTATCAGATTCCGTTCACTACGCGGATCATCACTATCGTCGATGCCTTCGACGCGATCACCAGTCATCGCACTTACGACGACGCGCGACCGATCCAGGCCGCCTACGACGTTCTGCGTGGCGGTGCTGGCAAGCAGTTCGACGAAACACTGGTGCAGGAGTTTATCCGCTGGCTGGGCGTGTTTCCTGTGGGCACGCTCGTCGAGCTGCACACTGGTGAGGTGGCGCTGGTGTTGGAGAAGCATCAGCAACTGCATTTGCGCCCCAAGGTGGTTGTCATGCGGGATGCCGAGAAGAAGCCCTGCGAGCCGCGTTATCTGGATCTTTCGCAGCTAACCGTCGATGCCGATGGGACGCCTTATCGGATTCGCAGCGGCATTTCCGATGGGGCGTACGGCCTGTTCATCGCCGACCCGCAGCTACAAACCATCCTGCATCCCGAACTGCTGGCGATACTGGAGCTCGAGCCGGAATCGGCTGAAAGCTGAGCCAGCCGCCTTTGTGTGCGGTGTTCCAAATGACCTTTAGATCGTGACTTGTCAGTCAGTCACGGCGCTTTACCTCAAGGGTCGTGCTGGGTAACGTCTGCCGACTTCTAACAAGGAATATTCGTCATGAGTGATCTGGTTTCCTACGAAGTCGAAGACGGCATCGCCACCCTGACCCTGAACAATGGCAAGGTCAACGCATTGTCCCCGGCTGTATTCGACGCGCTCAACGCGGCATTCGATCGCGCCGAGCAGGACCGCGCCGTCGTGATTCTTACCGGGCAGCCGGGCATTCTTTCTGGCGGTTACGACCTCAAGGTCATGACATCCGGGCCGGAGAATGCCATCGCGCTGGTCGCGACCGGTTCCAGCTTCACGCGGCGGATGCTTGCCCATCCGTTTCCCGTCATCGTTGCCTGTCCTGGGCATGCGATTGCCAAGGGTGCCTTCCTGCTGCTTGCCTCGGATTACCGCGTCGGCGTAGATGGGGCGTTCAATATCGGTCTCAACGAAGTACAGATCGGTATGACCATGCACCATGCGGGCATTGAGCTGGCACGGGATCGTCTACGTAAATCGGCGTTCAGCCGCTCGGTGATCAACGGCGAAATCTTCGATCCGCACGCGGCGGTCGATGCCGGCTTCCTGGACAAGGTCGTTCCGGCCGGTGAGCTGATGGCAGTCGCCAAGGCAACCGCGATTCAGCTGAAAAAGATCAACATGACAGCGCACAAGAACACCAAGCTCAAGGTCCGCAAAGCGCTGCTGGAAACACTCGATCGGGCCATCGTTCTGGATCAGCAACACTCGGTTGCGCCCTGAAGAGAATTTTCGCCGGACCGCCCACTCCTGGCGGACCTGCGTTTAAACTGCGTGTGCAACGCCCCGCTATGGCGGGGCGTTTTCATTCCTATTCGCTGCATCGCAGGAGAGTCCTGATGTCCGCCCCGCACACCCCGGTAGAACGCGCTGATTTCGACCAGGTCATTGTTCCCACTTTCGCTCCAGCCGCTTTCATTCCGGTGCGCGGCCAAGGTTCACGAGTTTGGGATCAGAGCGGGCGAGAACTGATCGACTTTACCGGCGGCATCGCCGTGAATGTGCTCGGTCATGCGCATCCGGCGCTGGTGGCTGCGTTGACCGAGCAGGCGGGCAACCTCTGGCATATCTCCAATATCTTCACCAACGAACCGGCGCTGCGCCTGGCGAAGAAGCTGGTGGCGGCGACCTTTGCCGACCGGGCATTTTTCTGCAACTCTGGAGCCGAAGCCAACGAGGCTGCGTTCAAGCTGGCACGTCGCTATGCCCACGATAATCATGGGCCGGAGAAGTACGAGATCATCTCGGCGGTGAACAGCTTCCACGGCCGCACCCTGTTTACTGTGACGGTGGGTGGCCAGCCGAAGTATTCCGACGGCTTCGGCCCGAAGATTCAGGGTATCAGTCACGTTCCGTATAACGATCTGGGCGCGCTCGCCGCCGCGATCTCGGGTAAAACCTGCGCCGTGGTGCTGGAGCCTATTCAGGGCGAAAGCGGCGTGCTGCCCGCCGACCAGGCCTACCTAGAAGGTGCTCGCAAGCTCTGCGATGAGCACAACGCGCTGTTGATCCTTGATGAGGTACAGACCGGCCTGGGTCGTACCGGTGCGCTGTACGCCTATATGAACTACGGCGTAACACCAGACATCCTGACCAATGCCAAGAGCCTGGGTGGCGGTTTCCCGATCGGCCTGATGCTGACCACCGATAAGGTCGCGGCGCATTTCAGCGTCGGTACCCACGGCACCACCTACGGCGGCAATCCGCTGGCCTGCGCTGTGGCAGAGGCGGTGGTCGATATCGTCAATACCCCAGAGGTACTGAACGGCGTCAAGGACCGGCACGAACGCTTCAAGAGCGGGCTGCTGAAGATCGGCGAGCGCTATGGACTGTTCAGCCAGGTGCGTGGCATGGGGCTGCTGATTGGCTGTGTGCTCAACGATGCGTGGAAAGGGCGCGCACGGGAAATTTTCGACGCGGCCGAAAGCGAGGCCTTGATGATCCTGCAGGCCGGCCCCGACGTGATCCGCCTGGCGCCGAGCCTGATCATCGACGAGGCCGACATCGCCGAAGGTCTCGCTCGCTTTGAGCGCGCCGCAGCGAAACTTACCCAGGCCTAAGCCGATAAATCTGGCAGGGCGATTTTCCGTCCTGTCTTCCTCACTTCATCGAGAACATTGACCATGAGCGATAGCCTGCAACTGATCCTGGAAGACGTAGACGGCACCCAGCTGGAAACCTCCTGCACCCGCTTTGCTGTGATGTGGCAGGGCCGGGAAGTCTGGATTCAGCAGGTCGGCAATAATCAGCTGATGATTGGTGTAGACGTCGAGGACGGAGACACCGAATACGCCAATTTGCTGCTGCGCCCGTTAGCGACCAACTTGGTCAGTCTTGAGCTTGAGATGGAGCCGGTCGAGTCCGCCGACGATGACCACGTCCATGGGCCGGACTGCAATCACGATCACTGATCGCGCCGACATGCTCTCGCTCGGTGGGTTGTTGGAGCTGACCCTTGACGGGCGCGAGCCCGGTGAGAAGGTCCAATGGACGGCTGACGGAGCCAGGCTGCAATGGCTGGGCGAGGGCACGCTTGAGGTGACGCCGGCGGCTGGCCGAGACGCAGGCTTGGATCTAGTGCTGTCCGCTGGCGTACATGGTTGTGAAATAGTCCCGATTGAACTGCTCGACCGACTGGTGCGGGCGATCGGGCGCGGCGAAATACTTCCTCGTGCGCGCTTGCTTCTGCTGTTTTGCAATGTGCCCGCGATGCGTCAGGGCGTGCGCCTGATCGGCCGGGATCTGAATCGTCTTTTCTGCAGTGCACACGCGAATGATTCGAGCGACGAAGCGCGTCGTGCGTCGCAGTTGGAAGCGTTGGCGGCAGATTTCTTTCATGATCCGGGTCGCCGACGCTGGCACTACGATCTGCATTCGGCCATGCGTGCCTCGAAATTGACGCAGTTCGCCGTATGTCCGTGGGTGGGTGGACGCGAAGCCTCTGCCGAAAGCCTGCAGCGCCTCCAGCATGCAGCGGTCGACGCGGTGCTGGTGCAGGAAAAGCCGTCCGCGACCTTTAGCGCTCATACGGCGACGCGCCATGGAGCTGAGGCCTTTACCTTGGAAGTTGCGGAAGCGCCAGATGGCGTCTGGCCTGATTGCCTCGATGAGTTTCTACACGCTGCCCAATGCTGGATCGAGGAGGCTGAATCTGCGCAGAAGAACCAGAACCCGGTACGACCTCTATTGAAGTTCCGGCTGGCCAGGGAAATCATCAAGCGCAGCGAACAGTTCGTCCTGCGTCTGCCGGCTGATATCGATAACTTCGCGCCGGTATCGCCCGGTACCTTGCTGGCCGAGGATGAACACGGCGTGCTCTGGGTGGTTGAGGAGCAGGACGCGCGCATTCTGTTTCCGCTGGCCGATGTCGCGATCGGCGAGCGTGCCGGCTTGATTGTGGTGCCCCTCGATTGAATCATGCTGCCGCTTCAAGAAAAACGGCTCGGTGTCGGATTTGGCCGTTTTGATTCTTGAGAGGCCCGACCTCGGAGCGGAGCTTTTACCTCTGAACGAGCGGCAAGAAGCTTTCGCCGCGGGGCGCGCCTCCCACTGGAAGCAGTTCGGAGTGGGCTCGGGTACCACGTACCGGCTTTGGCTTTTGTGGGAGGCCCGCCTCGGGGCGAAGCTTTTGCCTTTGAACGAGCGGCAAGAAGCCTTCGCCGCGGGGCGCGCCTCCCCCTGGAAGCGCGCCGGCCAGGATCAAACGCCGATCGGCGGGTTGCTGAGCGAATCGTTACCGGTCACCGCCGCGGTGCCAGTAGCCGCCTGGGCATTGGTTCGCAGGCGTTTGTCGTCGGCTTCACTGCGCTCCAGCGGCATGCTCCGAGAGTTGCCTTCGGCCATTTTGGCCTGCTCGTTTACCTCGCACAGCACCCGCTTGGCTTCGCAGTGGCCAGATACCCCGCGCGCCAGCGCCATGCCGCCCATGGCGAGTTGAAGCAGGCCGCCTAGACCGCCACGTCCAAGTCCCTTGCCAAGGAAATACAGTCCGCCTGCAATTGATGCGGCGCGCTCCCAGCCGTGCACATTCTGCGAAGCCTGGTTTGGTGTCCTGTTCATGGGTAATCACTCCGAAACAGTGGTGTGAATAAGTGACCCCGGCGTGCAAGGCCCGTTCCCACCGCAAGTCGGCAATCCGCGGCTGTGTACAAATGCGGGGTGGCGCCGCATGCAGGCCCACCCCGTCACATTAGCGCGCGGCTATTCCGAACACTTTCAGCACGAAGGTGTATTCCAGCGCGACATCCTTGAGCGCCTGATAGCGCCCACTCATGCCTCCGTGACCGGCACCGAATTCCGTCTTGAGCAAGAGCAAGTTGTCGTCGGTTTTGCTCGCGCGCAGTTTGGCCATCCACTTCGCCGCCTCCCAATACTGCACCCGACTATCGTTGTACCCGGCAACGGCGAGCAGGGCTGGATAAGCCTGGGCGCGAACGTTCTCGTAGGGCGCGTAGGCCTTGATACGCGCATGCACGTCGGGAATGTTCGGATCGCCCCACTCGTCGTACTCGGTGACCGTCAGCGGCAAGTCGGCATTGAGCATGGTGTTCAGCACATCGACAAACGGCACCTCGGCGACGGCGGCTCCGAACAGTTCCGGGCGCAGGTTGAGCACGGCACCGATCAACAGGCCGCCTGCGCTGCCGCCGCTGATAGCCAGCTGCTGTGATGATGTGTAGCCATCGGCGATCAACTTTTCGGCGCAGGCGATGAAGTCGCTGAAGGTATTGGGTTTGTGCTCCAGCTTGCCGGCGCGATACCAGGCTTCGCCTAAATCGCCGCCGCCGCGGACATGGGCGATGGCGAAGACGAAGCCACGGTCGAGCAGCGATAGCCGTGCGTGAGAAAACCAGGGATCCAGGCTGTGACCGTAAGCGCCGTAGCCGTACAAGTAGAGCGGTGCGGGCTTACCTAGATTCTCGCGGCGGCCAACGAGGCTGATCGGCACCTGGGTGCCGTCTGCGGCGGTTGCCCAGATTCGACGGCTTTCGTAGGCGTCGGCATCGAAGGGGCCTTCAACAGGGGTTTCCTTGAGCACCTTCTGCTCGCCATCGGCCAGGTTCAACTGCCGAATCTGCGCGGGGCGGTTCAGCGCCTCGTAGCGCAGGCGGATGACAGGACTGTCGAACTCGAGCGTGTTGTGCACATGCAGACTGTAAGCCGCATCCGGTAGCTGAAGGCGGTAGGGCGTACCATTTTGTGGCCGCACCTCGATGATCGGCAGACCGGACTCGCGCAGGCTGAGCGTGATGGCGCTGGCATTCAGGCTGACATCTTCGAGCATCACCGTTTCTCGGTGAGCGATCATTTCCTGCCAGTGCTCACGCTGCGGAGTGCTCCCAGGCGCTTGGTATAGCGCAAAGTTGATGCCGGTCTGGTTGCTGCGAACGAGCCAACTCCACTGGCCGTCGAGCAGTCCGTGATCGGGATAGTACTCGTGATTTTCTTGACGTGGTGCCATGCAAACCCAGCGGTCTTCGGGTTCATCGGCCGAAAGCACCCAGGCTTCGCTGGTGGTTTTGCTGTTGGACAGGATTACCAATTGGCGCTCGGAGCTGGCGCGGTAGCAGTGGACGAAATAGCGACCGTCGGGATCGTGATACACCTCTGTGCGGTCCGTTTCGCCCAGGCGATGACGGTAGATCTTGTGTGGGCGGTGTGTGTCGTCTAATTCGCCGAAGAACAAGGTTCGATGGTCGTTGGCCCAGGTCATGCTGCCGTCGCAATCATCGAAGGGCAGGGCAGTGACTTCACCCGAACTCAAGTCTTTGACGAACAATTGATAAATTTCGTCGCCCTGGGTGTCGAGGCTGTAGGCCAGCTTGCTGTGGTCCTGGCTGACGCTGAATGCGCCGAGCGAGAGAAAGCCGCCGGCCGCCAGCTCGTTGGGATCGAGCAACAATTGTTCGGAGGTCTCGTCTACGCTGAACGACCCATCGGCCGGTCGTGGGCAGCGGTAATGACGTGGATATTCATCGCCAGCGGTAGTTCGCTGGTAATAGAGCCAGGGGCCCCAAGGTGAGGGCAGCGACAGATCGGTCTCGCGGATGCGCCCTTTGATCTCCTGAAACAGCGCCTCGCGCAGATCAGCCTGGTCGAGCAATTGCTTCTCCAGATAAGCATTTTCCGACTTCAGGTAATCGAGTACGTCGGGCGCGTCGCGATTCTCCAGCCACTTGTAAGGATCCTGGCCGTTATCGACGCGGGCAATGGGGACGGACATGCGGAACTCCTGGGGTGTGGCGGCTGGCTGGTGCAGCTGCAGGTGAGAATTGCGGCGCCCAGTGTACAAGGCGCATCGTCAGTTTGTGACGGTGCGGACCGTCATGGGTTCAGCGACATCACTGCTCAGATCATTTGCATGAATGGATCTCGATGAGGCAAATCGATGCATCACACACCGCACACGCCGGGGTCTTGGCTAGTCTCACTGGTCTGGTTGCGGGGCGAGCATATCCGAGCGGCTTGCTAGTCGATTGACAATGGATCGCTTTTGCATGAAGGTGTGCTCACCCAAATCAAACGGGCGTATGAATCGAGCGTTTGCCACGCAAACGCCGTCAGCCCCGGTTTATCGTGTCGGTGGGTGTCGTTTCACCGAGATCGGTGAAGGTCTTCGGACCGGAGACGTGCGACACGTAACGTTCAGCTTCCATACCGTGGAGATCAGTTGATGATTTACGAAGGTAAAGCCATCACGGTTAAGACTCTTGAGAGCGGCATCGTCGAATTGAATTTCGATCTCAAGGGTGAGTCCGTCAACAAGTTCAACCGCCTCACCCTCAACGACCTGCGCCACGCTGTCGACGCCATCAAGGCCGACGCTTCGGTCAAGGGCGTTATCGTTACCAGTGGCAAGGACGTGTTCATCGTCGGCGCCGATATCACCGAATTCGTCGACAACTTCAAGATGCCTGATGAGGAGCTGGTAGCCGGCAACCTCGAAGCCAACAAGATCTTCAGCGACTTTGAAGACCTTGGCGTTCCTACGGTCGCCGCCATCAACGGTATCGCACTGGGTGGCGGTTTCGAGATGTGCCTGGCTGCTGATTTTCGCGTCATGTCCACCAACGCCAAGGTGGGTCTGCCGGAAGTCAAGCTGGGCATCTACCCAGGCTTCGGCGGCACCGTGCGCCTGCCGCGTCTGATCGGTGTCGACAATGCTGTCGAGTGGATTGCTTCCGGTAAGGAAAACCGCGCTGAAGAGGCGTTGAAAGTTCGTGCCGTCGATGCGGTCGTTGCTCCTGATCAGTTGCAGGCCGCCGCTCTGGATCTGGTCAAGCGCGCCATCTCCGGCGAACTGGATTACAAGGTCAAGCGTCAGCCAAAACTGGACAAGCTCAAGCTCAACGCCATCGAGCAGATGATGGCTTTCGAAACCTCCAAGGGTTTCGTTGCCGGCCAGGCCGGGCCGAATTATCCGGCGCCAGTCGAAGCGATCAAAACCATTCAGAAAGCCGCCAACTTCGGTCGTGACAAGGCGCTGGAAGTCGAGGCCGCTGGCTTCGTCAAGCTGGCCAAGACCTCGGTTGCGCAGAGTCTGGTCGGCCTTTTCCTGAGTGATCAGGAGCTGAAGAAAAAGGCCAAGAACTATGACAAGCAGGCCCGTGAAGTGAAGCTGGCTGCTGTGCTCGGCGCTGGCATCATGGGCGGCGGTATCGCCTATCAGTCGGCGGTCAAAGGCACGCCGATCCTGATGAAGGATATCCGCGAAGAAGGCCTGCAGATGGGTTTGAACGAGGCCTCCAAGCTCCTCGGTAAGCGCGTCGAAAAGGGTCGTCTGACTCCGGCGAAGATGGCTGAAGCGCTTAACGCCATCCGCCCGACCACGTCCTATGGCGATTTCGGCAACGTCGATATCGTCGTCGAAGCCGTGGTGGAAAACCCCAAGATCAAGCAGTCGGTTCTGGCTGAGGTCGAAGGGCTGGTACGTGATGACGCGATCATCGCTTCCAACACCTCCACCATTTCTATCAGCCTGCTGGCCCAGGCGCTCAAGCGTCCGGAAAACTTCTGCGGCATGCACTTCTTCAACCCGGTGCACATGATGCCGCTGGTGGAAGTGATCCGTGGCGAAAAAACCAGCGAAACCGCCATCGCTACCACCGTTGCTTATGCCAAGAAGATGGGCAAGAGCCCAGTGGTGGTCAACGATTGCCCGGGCTTCCTGGTCAACCGCGTACTGTTCCCGTACTTCGGTGGTTTTGCCCGTTTGGTCAGCGCAGGCGTGGATTTCGTCCGCATCGACAAGGTAATGGAAAAGTTCGGCTGGCCGATGGGCCCGGCCTACCTGATGGACGTCGTTGGTATGGACACCGGCCACCATGGCCGCGACGTCATGGCCGAAGGTTTCCCGGATCGTATGAAGGACGATCGCCGCACTGCGGTTGATGCCTTGTACGACGCCAATCGCCTAGGCCAGAAGAACGGCAAGGGCTTTTACAGCTACGAGATGGACAAGCGCGGCAAGCCAGCCAAGGTCGTGGATGCGAGCGTCCAGGAAGTGCTTGCGCCGATCGTTTACGAGCAGCGCGAAGTCACCGACGAGGACATCATCAATTTCATGATGATCCCGCTGTGTCTGGAAACCGTCCGTTGCCTGGAAGACAAGATTGTCGAGACCGCCGCCGAAGCCGATATGGGTTTGATCTACGGCATCGGTTTCCCACCTTTCCGCGGCGGTGCACTGCGCTACATCGATTCGATCGGTGTTGCCGAGTTCGTGGCACTGGCCGACAAGTATGCCGACCTGGGCCCGCTGTATCAGCCGACTGCGAAGCTGCGCGAAATGGCTGCCAACGGCCAGCGCTTCTACGGTTAATCGAGGAATAGAGATAATGAGCCTTAATCCGAGAGACGTCGTCATTGTCGACTTCGGCCGTACCCCGATGGGTCGTTCCAAGGGCGGCATGCACCGCAACACACGCGCCGAAAGCATGTCCGCGCACCTGATCGATGGTGTGCTGGCGCGCAATCCGAAAATCGATCCGGCCGAAGTGGAAGATGTGATCTGGGGCTGTGTCAACCAGACCCTGGAGCAGGGTTGGAACATCGCCCGCATGGCCTCGCTGATGACCCGTATTCCTCATACCAGCGCCGCGCAGACTGTCAGCCGCTTGTGCGGTTCGTCGATGAGCGCGCTGCATACCGCCGCCCAGGCGATCATGACCGGCAACGGTGACGTATTCGTCGTCGGTGGTGTCGAGCACATGGGTCACGTCGGCATGATGCACGGCGTCGACCCGAACCCGCAGCTGTCCCTGTATGCCGCCAAGGCATCCGGCATGATGGGCCTGACCGCCGAAATGCTGGGCAAGATGCATGGCATCACCCGAGAGCAGCAGGACGCGTTCGGTGAGCGCTCGCACCGGCTGGCGCACAAGGCGACCGTCGAAGGTATGTTCAAGGATGAAATCATCCCGATGCAGGGCTACGACGAGAACGGTTTCCTCAAGATTTTCGACTATGACGAAACCATTCGTCCGGAAACTACGCTGGAAAGCCTCGCGGCGCTGAAGCCCGCATTCAACCCCAAGGGCGGCACTGTGACGGCTGGTACATCCTCGCAGATTACTGATGGTGCGTCCTGCATGATCGTGATGTCGGCGCAGCGAGCGCAGGACCTCGGCATCCAGCCGATGGCTGTGATCCGCTCCATGGCACTGGCCGGTGTCGACCCGGCGATCATGGGTTACGGCCCGGTGCCGGCCACCCAGAAGGCGCTCAAGCGTGCCGGCCTGACGATGGACGACATCGATTACGTCGAGCTCAACGAAGCCTTTGCCGCCCAGGCTTTGCCTGTGCTTAAGGATCTCAAACTCCTCGACAAGATGGAGCAGAAGGTAAACCTGCACGGCGGCGCAATCGCGCTGGGCCATCCGTTCGGTTGCTCAGGAGCCCGTATTTCCGGCACCCTGCTGAACGTGATGAAGCAGAACGGCGGCACCCTTGGCGTGGCTACGATGTGTATTGGCCTGGGTCAAGGTATCACCACGGTGTTCGAACGCGTCTAAGCTGTTCGGGACACAGAAGCCGGGGCCTCGTGCCCCGGTTTTCATTTATAGGTATGTCGTTTTTTTCCAGAGGCAGTGGTCATGCAGGTTACGCCTGGTCGTTATCGTCATTACAAAGGCCCCGAGTACCGGGTTTATGCGGTTGCCAGACATTCCGAGACGGAAGAGTCCGTTGTGTTCTATCAGGCGCTATATGGGGACTTCGGCCTTTGGGTACGCCCGCTTTCGATGTTCACCGAGACGGTAGAAGTCGACGGCGAAACGCTTCCCCGTTTCGCCCTGATCGAAGCCGAACCCAGCCACTTTTAACCGCTGCCTGGGCAAGCTGGCTTAACCCTTGCGCTTGACCTCAGCGCTATCGCCACTATATATAGCGGTGCTTTTCGGACAGAGTAAAAGCGACTCCACTCTGTTTTGGCGGTACAAAACCACCGGGCAGCCAAGCTGCCAATAGGTTTTGGCCGTGGATATGAAGGATTTTCCGGAGCATATGAATGCTTCTGTGCAGCTCTGGAAAGCGCTGCTTCGCTTCTTTCCTGGCAACCTGCACATCGCGTTGCGACGCGACGTTTAGGCACCGCCGATCAAACTTCTCAGTTCACCTCTCGATTCAGGAACTCTCCTCTCCATGGGTAAATCGCTGGTCATCGTGGAATCACCGGCCAAGGCCAAGACAATCAACAAGTATTTGGGCAACCAATACGTGGTGAAGTCGAGTATCGGCCACATCCGCGACCTTCCTACCAGCGGTTCCGCAGCTCGGGAGCCGGCCAAGCGTGGCAAGGCGGCCGCCACCGAAGCCCCTGTGCTTTCCCCGAAGGAAAAAGCCAAGCGTCAGCTGTTCACTCGTATGGGCATCGATCCCGAGCATGGCTGGAAAGCGAAGTATGAAATCCTGCCGGGCAAGGAAAAGGTCATCGATGAATTACGGCGTCTAGCCAAGGAAGCCGACACCATCTATCTCGCGACCGACTTGGATAGAGAGGGAGAGGCGATCGCCTGGCATCTGCGCGAGTCGATTGGTGGAGACGACAGCCGCTTCAAGCGGGTGGTGTTCAACGAAATCACCAAGAAGGCCATTCAGGAAGCCTTTTCCAAACCGGGCGAACTCGACATCAATCGGGTCAATGCGCAGCAGGCGCGGCGCTTCCTTGACCGTGTGGTGGGATACATGGTTTCGCCACTGCTGTGGCAGAAAATCGCTCGCGGCCTGTCCGCCGGTCGTGTGCAGTCTGTTGCTGTGAAGCTTGTGGTCGAGCGTGAGCGCGAAATCCGCGCATTTGTTCCTGAAGAATACTGGGAAGTGCACGCGGATCTGGCCACCGCCGAGCCGGCCAAGGTCCGCTTCGAAGTCGCCCGCGAGAATGGCGAGGCGTTCAAGCCGCTGAATGAAAGCCACGCGATGGCTGCGCTGGAAAAGCTCAAGGGCGCCAGCTACAGCGTAACCAAGCGTGAGGACAAGCCGACCAGCAGCAAGCCATCGGCACCCTTCATCACTTCAACGCTGCAGCAGGCGGCTAGCAATCGCCTCGGCTTCGGCGTG
This sequence comes from Stutzerimonas sp., assembly GCF_982611455.1. Taxonomy (NCBI): domain Bacteria; kingdom Pseudomonadati; phylum Pseudomonadota; class Gammaproteobacteria; order Pseudomonadales; family Pseudomonadaceae; genus Stutzerimonas; species Stutzerimonas sp. The sequence continues at coordinate 43,794 of NZ_CEXBBO010000003.1, read as the reverse complement.
AAGAAGACCATGATGATGGCGCAGCGCTTGTACGAGGCCGGTTACATCACCTATATGCGTACCGACTCGACCAATCTCTCCGTCGACGCTGTGACTATGGTGCGCGGCTTCATAGAGGACGAGTTCGGCAAGAAGTACCTGCCGGACAACCCGATTGTTTATTCGAGCAAGGAAGGCGCCCAGGAGGCGCACGAGGCGATTCGCCCGTCCGATGTCAACTTGCGCCCGACACAGCTAACCGGTATGGAGCGCGATGCTGAGCGCCTTTACGATCTCATCTGGCGCCAATTCGTGGCCTGTCAGATGCCGCCAGCACAATATTTGTCCACCAGCGTCACCGTTACCGCAGGCAACTTCGAACTTCGTGCCAAGGGTCGTATTCTCAAGTTCGACGGTTACACCAAGGTAATGCCGCAACAGAGCAAAAGCGGTGAAGACGATGTCCTGCCGGATATGAACAAGGGCGACGGGATGAAGCTGCTCAAGCTTGACCCAAGCCAGCATTTCACCAAGCCGCCGGCACGTTTTTCCGAAGCGAGCCTGGTCAAGGAAATGGAGAAACGCGGCATTGGCCGACCGTCCACCTACGCGGCGATCATCTCGACCATTCAGGATCGTGGCTATGTGTCCTTGCAAAATCGCCGGTTTTATTCCGAGAAGATGGGCGACATCGTTACCGAACGACTTTCAGAAAGCTTTAACAACCTGATGGACTACGGCTTCACTGCCGGCATGGAAGAAAACCTCGACGACGTGGCCCAGGGCGAGCGCGAGTGGAAGCACGTACTCGACGAGTTCTACGGCGATTTCAGGAAGAAGCTTGAAATGGCGGAGGCCAGCGACAACGGCATGCGTGCCAACCAGCCGACGCTAACCGATATCCCGTGCAAGGTGTGCGGCCGTCCAATGATGATCCGCACCGCTTCGACCGGTGTGTTCCTCGGCTGCTCCGGTTACAGCCTGCCGCCGAAAGAGCGCTGCAAGTCGACGGTCAATCTGATTCCTGGCGACGAGATTGCTGCCGACGATGAGGGTGAGTCGGAATCGCGTGTGCTGCTCGGCAAGCATCGCTGCCCAATTTGCAGCACGGCGATGGACGCCTATCTGCTGGACGAAACGCGCAAGCTGCATATTTGCGGCAATAATCCAGATTGCACCGGCTACGAGATCGAGCAGGGCCAGTACCGCATCAAGGGCTACGAAGGTCCGAGTCTAGAATGCGATAAGTGCGGCAGCGAGATGCAGCTCAAGACGGGCCGCTTCGGCAAGTTCTTCGGTTGCACCAACGCCGAGTGTAAGAACACACGCAAGTTGCTCAGGAGTGGCGAGGCGGCACCGCCAAAGATGGATGCGGTGAAGATGCCGGAACTCAAGTGCGAAAAGGTCGAGGATACTTACGTGCTGCGTGACGGTGCGTCCGGCCTGTTTCTCGCCGCCAGCCAGTTCCCGAAGAATCGCGAAACCCGCGCGCCTCTGGTGCTGGAGCTGATTCCGCACAAGGATGAGATCGATCCGAAGTACCACTTCCTGTTAAGTGCGCCGCAGAAGGATCCGGAAGGTCGCCCAGCCGTTATCCGCTTCAGTCGCAAGACCAAGGAGCAATATGTGCAGACCGAGGTCAATGGTAAGCCGACGGGCTGGAAGGCATTCTTCGATGGCGGCAAGTGGAAGGTAGAAGACAAGAGCGCCAAATAGATCAACAGCCGATAAGGGCGCTTGAGGCTGAACGCCGGACGAGAAAGCGGCTTCAGCCTCGACCAAGGCAAGTGTTCGGATTGCGATTCCTGCATCTGCCGCCATACTTTCCCAGCTACCTGCTGATCTACGAGAGCGACCGCTATGGCTCATGAGCTGTACACCCGAACCAATCAGAAGATCTATTTCGCCGGGCTGACGCTTGAGAGCTGGCGACGGGCCGAGGAAAAAGGTGCGCTGAATGCTCCGGGGCTGATCCAGGCGGAGCGTGAGGCCAGTCTGTTTCATCTGTACGGCGCACTGCTGGGGCTTTGCCACGAGATTGCCGGCTACTATCGCCTGCCGGGTGCGAACGCGCCGCGAGCAGAGTTGCTGCTTACACATTCGCCGCAGAATTCATCGTCGAGTCCAGAGCTGGCTGAGTTGGTCGAGTTGGCCGAGCATTCCGAAACCTGGCTTGCGCGATTGCTGCAGGCCCATGCGGCACTGTTCGAGCCGCCTAGCGCGCCCGTCAAGGCCAAGACCGACCCAGCCATGCCATTGATCGAAGCGGTCAGCGTGGGCGAGGAAGCGCCGGTACTGACGCATGCCGAAGTCGAGTCCTGGCGGCAGAACATGAAGGATCTGGCGCTGCGCTTTCGGGAATCGCTTACCGAATGGTAAAGGCCTAAGCACGAAACCGTCTGGCTATTCCGCTCTGGTTGGGACCTTGTGCTTGACCCGTAAGACCAAGGCGATGCCGCCCAGGATTGCGAGGCCGGAGATCAATAGTCGGCCGGTCAGGGTTTCCCCGAGAAGCAGACTGCCGGCCAGCGCAGTGATAAGGGGCACGCTCAGCTGGACGCTGGCAGCCTGTATAGCCGCGAGGCCGGGCAGCGCGGCGTACCAGATGGCATAGCCGATACCGGACGTCAGCCCTCCGGATAAGAGCGCATAGATCACACCGGCCGTGTCCCACTTGAGCGAGGCCAGCGCCAGCAGGCAAAGCACAGCAGTGATCGGTAGCGTGCGGATGAAGTTTCCAGCTGTTGCGGCCAGCGGATCTGGCGTTCCTCTTCCCAATAGCGAATACGCGCCCCAGGCGATGCCCGATAGCACCATCAGCAACGAAGCTGCAACGGCCGGGGTGCTCGTGCCTGGAAGAAGAAGCGCGACCAGTCCCCCTCCTGCCAGAAACAGCCCAACCACTTGCAGGCGATGCAGCCGCTCCCCTCTGGTGAGCCCCCAGGCAATCATGCTCAACTGCACTGCACCGAACAGCAGCAGCGCGCCGGCACCGGCATCGAGATGCAGGTAGGCGTACGAGAAGGCTGCCGCATAGACGAAGAGCGCCAGGGCGCCGTACCAACTGCCGGACTTCACTGAAGGTCGTTTGCGCAGGAATAACAATAACCACAGCATCAGAGCGCCGGCTAACAGGCGCAACGCGGTAAAGCTGGCAGGGTCGATCTGGCTGTCACGCAATGCAGCACGGCAAAGCAGTGAGTTCCCCGCGAAGGCAAGCATGGCCAATGCTGTCAGCAGCAACGTTCTGGCGGTCATTCGACAGTTTCCTTGGGGCGAATGGCGCTGCCCGACTGCTGTTCGGACGGCGATGAGACGCCATCCTACTGCGCCGTTGAGCTTTGGCGCACCTGCATTTGGCAACCACCCCCTCGCTCTGAAAGCGGTATGGCATCGTTCTCGTACCGAGAAGCCAAGGGCTGTCTGCACGCTGGTCGGCTGGTACAATGCGCGCCTTTCACGGGGAGCAGACTCATGCCAACGTCTTTTCTGGAAATCGTCGAGCTACCCGACGGCAGCATTGTGCTGCGTCGCGCTGAGGACGAAGGCGTGCTGGTCACGCTGGATTTCTCTGACGATGCCAAGGAGTTCCTGCAAGGTCAGCATGTCGAAATTGCCAAGGCAATGTTCAGCGTCGGTGTGCAGATGGCAGGGCGAGTATCGGAAGGGGAATTCGAACGGGAAGAGGGGCCGCATGTGCTGCACTGATGCGGACTGCCCGGTTGCCATTGCGGCTGGGCGGGATTTTGGCACTTCCTTGTGCCGGGTAGATCAAAGGGTTCAGTTACCCATACGTATGTTCAGGCTTTGCGCGCTGCCCTGATCAGCCGCAGCGTGCAGTTTCAGCCGGCTGGCCCTGTCGAGGCGCCCCAGCCAGGTAATCACCGTATGGCTGCAACCTGACATCAGTGCCTTGCACGCCAATTCCAATGCGCCTTGGGTCTCGCGGGACTGTAATAACAGAATACGGTCGCGGTTGAGCCCGGTTTCCCGCAACCAGCTTTGCGACAATGATGCAGGCGGCGCGATCAACGTCAGCCAGCGTGTATCAGTCGCCTCACTAAGCTCGCGCAGAATGGGGGCGAGCAACAGACGGCAATGACCACTGCTGCCGCTCAAGGTCATTTCGCTCAGGCAGTCGTCGGCAGGCTGCGGGGTGACGCAAGCCACCTCCCCGAACGGCGCCAAGCGATGAGCGATCAGCCCTTCGAATAAAGAAAGCTGTGGTGGTTTGCCTGCGATGGGTTGGGGTTGATACTGCATGAACCTCTCCTCAGCAGGCTGTTGAAACTACCTGCGTTGCCAATACGTCGTTAAAACAGCCTCGTCTCGCTATCTCGGCTACGTTTTTCAACGGCCGGCTAGCGGCGAATCACGCCGACACTCAAGCCTTCGATAACCAGTTCCTGTTGTTCGAGATCCACTTCGATGGGGGCAAATTCGGGGTTCTCAGCGAGCAGCCAGACCTTGTCGCCTTCGCGCTTGAAGCGCTTCACCGTTACTTCATCGTCAATCCTAGCCACAACGACCTGACCATTGCGTGCCTCACGCGTGGTATGTACGGCAAGCAAATCACCATCGAGGATGCCGATGTCCTTCATGCTCATGCCATGCACGCGCAGCAGATAGTCGGCCTTGGGGTGGAAGAATGACGGGTTGATCTGGCAGGACTCTTCGACGTTTTGCTGGGCAAGAATTGGCGCGCCGGCTGCGACCCGGCCGATAACGGGTATACCGCTCTCTTCGGCGGCAGGTTCGAATCCGGGAATACGTATCCCGCGCGAGGCGCCGGGCGTCATCTCGATAGCGCCTTTTCGGGCCAGCGCCTTAAGGTGCTCTTCAGCGGCGTTGGGAGATTTGAACCCTAGCTGCTGAGCGATCTCCGCGCGAGTCGGCGGGTAGCCGTTGTCTTCCAGGCAGCGTTTGATGAAAGCTAGGATTTCCGACTGGCGAGGGGTCAGCTTGATCATGAGCGGTCTCTGTTCTTTTATACAGTGACTGGGATTATATACAGTGCCTTGTGCTTGGCAATCTTTGTTTGGTTGAGGGCTGCGCTGGCTTGGTGCAAGCTTTGGTTGCGACGGCTAGGCGCTCGGGCGCTTTCATGGTTGACTTGGCTGTGAGTGAAACGTAAGTTTCAAACAAGTGTTCGTCAGTGGGGAGGGGGCATGGCGCAGTCGGAAACAGTGGAGCGTATTCTTGATGCAGCGGAACAGCTGTTTGCTGAAAAAGGCTTCGCCGAAACTTCGCTTCGCCTGATCACCAGCAAGGCCGGGGTCAACCTGGCGGCAGTGAACTACCACTTCGGTTCGAAAAAGGCGCTTATCCAGGCAGTGTTCTCTCGTTTCCTCGGGCCGTTCTGCGTGAGCCTTGAGCGAGAGCTGGACAAGCGGGAAGCTAAGCCCGACAAGAAGGACAGTCTCGAAGAGTTGCTGGAGATTCTGGTCGAGCAGGCGCTTGCGGTGAAGCCACGCAGTGGCGACGATCTGTCGATTTTCATGCGCCTGCTGGGTTTGTCATTCAGTCAGAGCCAGGGTCACCTGCGCCGTTATCTTGAGGACATGTACGGCAAAGTGTTTCGCCGGTACATGCACCGAGTGCACGAGGCGGCGCCTTCGATACCGCCAATCGAGTTGTTCTGGCGCGTGCATTTCATGCTCGGTGCAGCGGCGTTCAGCATGTCGGGCATCAAGGCGCTGCGGGCCATTGCCGAGAACGATTTCGGTGCCAGGACTTCCATCGAACAGGTCATGCGCATGATGATTCCATTTCTTGCTGCCGGTATGCGCGCCGATTCCGGCGTTGTGGATTCGAGTCTGGCCCACGCCCACCCCATCGCCCGGCGCAACGCCCTGGCGATGCCCGCTAAGGGTTGAGGTGCACGACTGCGGATCGATCGGCTAAGCTAGCCGCCCATGTCTGATCTCGATTTTCTTCATATCTCGATTGCCGACCAGATGCTCTACGGATTTTCCGATGGCAGGCTGCGCGTTCGGCTGCCTGTGTCTACCGCTCTTAACGGTGCTGGCGAGCGCAACGGTTCCGGCTGCACGCCTCGTGGTCGCCACCAAGTCCGTGCGCGCATTGGTGAAGGGCTGCCCTCCGGGGCCGTTTTGCGCGGCCGGCGCTGGACCGGTGAAGTCTGGAATTCGGGCCTGGACGAGCAGTTTCCCGGGCGCGACTGGATTCTTTCCCGAATCCTCTGGCTCAGCGGATGCGAGCCCGGACACAACCGGATGGGCGAGGTAGATACCTTTCGTCGTTACATCTATTTGCATGGCACGCCTGACGTAGAACCCATGGGCGTACCGCTTTCTCACGGTTGCATCAGGCTGCGCAATGCCGATTTGCTCGATCTTTTCCCGCTGGTTCCGGCTGGTTGTGCCGTTCAGATAGGCGAAGCAGCGTGTCCGGATTGGTCGAGCGCAACGCTGAACTAAGGATTTGCTCAATATCATGCAAGGCTCATTGATGCTGGACATCGCCGGCACCTGGCTGACTGCCGAGGATCGCCAGTTGCTACGCCAGCCGGAGGTAGGCGGACTGATTCTGTTCGCTCGCAATATCGAAAATCCTCGTCAGGTGCAGGAGTTGTGTTGCGCGATTCGTGCCGTGCGGCCCGATGTTCTGTTGGCTGTCGATCAGGAAGGCGGGCGCGTTCAACGGCTGCGGCGCGATTTTGTTCGCTTGCCAGCGATGCGCGACTTCGCTTCGCACGCCGATGCGTTGGCGTTGGCAGAAGCTTGTGGCTGGGTAATGGCGACCGAAGTGCTGGCGGTCGGGCTGGATTTCAGCTTCGCGCCGGTACTCGACCTGGATCATCAGCGCAGCGCAGTAGTCGGGACCCGCGCGTTCGAGGCCGACCCGCAGCGGGCCACCGAACTTGCCGGGGCGTTCATCAAGGGCATGCGTAGCGCCGGGATGGCGACCACAGGCAAGCACTTCCCTGGTCATGGCTGGGCCGAGGCTGATTCTCACGTTGCGATTCCGGTCGACGAACGTGGTCTGGACGCGCTGCGCGCGCATGATCTGATCCCATTCCGGCAGTTGGCGGGCGAGCTAGACGCGGTGATGCCTGCGCATGTGATCTATCCGCAGGTGGACGACAAGCCGGCCGGCTTTTCACGACGCTGGCTGCAGGACATATTGCGCAACGAGCTGGGCTTCCGCGGGGTGATCTTCAGCGATGACTTGTCGATGGCCGGTGCGCATGTGGCAGGGGATGCCGCGAGTCGCATCGAAGCGGCACTGACGGCAGGCTGCGACATGGGGTTGGTGTGCAACGACCGTGGCGCTGCCGAGCTGGCCCTGTCGGCGCTGCAGCGTCTCGGTGTGCAACCGTCGCCGGCACTGGCGAAGATGCGCAGCCGTGCGGCAGGCTCGCTGGAATACAAACAGGATCCGCGCTGGCGCGCATCGATCGCCACGCTCAAAGCAGCCGAACTGATCGTTTGACCAAGGAAGCATGATGACTGTCCACGCCATTATTGGCGGCACCGGCCTGACCGAGTTGCCCGGTTTTACCCTGCGTGAAGCCATTTACATGGAAACCCCATACGGTCCGCCGTCGGCCGACATCCTGCGCGGCGAGTATGCCGGCAAAGATGTGTTGTTTCTGGCCCGTCACGGACACCCGCACCGCATCCCGCCGCATCAGGTGAACTACCGCGCCAATTTATGGGCACTGAAGAAGGCCGGAGCGCAGGCGATCATCGCGGTGAACGCGGTCGGCGGCATTCATTCGGCGATGGGTTCTGGCCATCTGTGCGTACCGCATCAGCTCATCGACTATACCTACGGGCGCGAGCACACCTTCTTCGAGGGCGACATCGAGCATGTCACCCATGTCGATTTCAGCTACCCCTACGACGAAACCCTACGTCAGCGCCTTATCGCTGGTTTGTCTGCCGAAGGCTATCTGTTCAGCAGTCATGGCATCTACGGCTGTACCCAAGGACCAAGGTTGGAAACGGTTGCCGAAGTCGCCAGGATGGAGCGAGATGGCTGCGATATCGTGGGTATGACGGGGATGCCCGAGGCGGTCCTCGCCCGAGAGCTAGAGCTGCCTTATGCCTGCCTGGCGCTAGTCGTCAATCCTGCTGCCGGCAAAACCACCGGCGTCATTACCATGGCGGAAATCGAGGCGGCACTGGCGGAGGGGATCTTCAAGACCCGGGCAGTGCTAGCCCGCGCGCTCGCTGGTTAGCCCGGCGGGCAGTTGGCTTCCTAGAAGAGCGAACGGCTGCGTCGGCAAGTGCCGCAATGGTTCCGTACGCCGCAATGGTGGTAGCAAAGACGTAGCGGAGACATGCTAGCTTCGCCAAAACAACCCATTGCAGCCAATCCGCCGCTTGCTACACTTGGCCGTCCTATGGAGTACCGGAATGCTTTGCCACGCACCTATAAGAAGAATATCGAGAGCAGTGGTTTTGCTGGGCCTGCTGTCCAGCCTTGCCGGTTGTTCGACCTGGTTCAGCGGCGATTTCCAGGATCCTCGTGTCCAGCTCACTAAGGTCGAAATCATTAAGGCCAGGTTGCTCGAGCAGCAATTCATGCTGCGCTTTCGCATCGACAATCCCAATGAGCAAAGCCTGCCGGTTCGCGGGCTGATTTACACCGTCCACCTCAACGATATCGAACTGGCCAGCGGCGAATCCAGCGGCTGGGCGACTGTTCCCGGTCATGGCTTCGAATACTATGAAGTGCCGGTATATACGAACCTCTGGCGGCACATGAAATACATCGTGCGACTCTTGGAGAAGCCTGACCGGCCAATTGCCTATCGTCTGGATGGTGAGCTGAAAACGGGCTTGCTGCTCGGTCGGGGCGTGCACATCTCCACCAATGGCGAGATAATCCCCGGCAACTTTATCCCAGAGTAGCAACCTAGATGAACCAGGAAACCCACGTACACGGTCCCGATTGCAATCACGACCACGACCACGACCACCACGTCCATGGCCCGCATTGCAACCATAGCCATGACCCGGTTCGCAATCCGCTGAAGGATGTCGGCCGCAACGACCCTTGCCCGTGCGGCAGCCAAAAGAAATTCAAGAAGTGCCACGGAGCCTGACCCGCTCATGACGTCCGTCGCTATGGCGCTCCTTTTTGTTGGCCTGCTGCTGATTGCGGCGTTGGCCGTATACGCCGTGAATCTCTGGCGCAAGGTTTGGCGCAGGGAGCAACAACTTGCAGAAATGCAGGCGCAGCAGCATGCGGCGCTTGCGGGGGACCTGCGGATGCTCGCCGGGAGCCTGCTCGATGAGCAGGTGCCGCTGATCGAAGGCGCGATCCGGATCAAGGTACTGCTGGATAACTACGACTCGAACCTGGGGCAGGATCCTCGCTGCCAGGTGTTCCAGGTGCTTTTCGAAGCGACCGAACAAGTGCCGAGGCATTCCGCCTGGAAGGCATTGGACAAGACCGAGCGCCGCCGACACGAAGCCAGCTTCAGTGCACTTGAGTTGCAACACAAAGCGGAGGCGCGCCGGTCCGCTCGCTGGCTGCTCGACGAGGCCTTGCCGAAAAATCGCGAAGCCGCCTGAGCGCAACGTCGTACCGCAGCACCCTCTATCCTGTCTATTTCTGTTATTGCCCGCCCGCGAAGGAGCCGTTGATGTCTCTGCGTCTGCCGTTTGTTCTGGTTCGTCTGACTCTGGGCGCTGCATTGGCGGCTGGCGGCCTCAGTGGCTGTCAGGCCTACCTGGATAATCGTTACAGCGACAGCCTGCCGCCCGCGCAAGGTGTCCAGGCGATTACCGGTTTGGACAAGAGTGTGAGTATCCGGCGCAATCCGCTGGGAATGCCGTTGATCGAGACGGCCACTTTTCACGATGCGCTGTTCGGTCTAGGTTACGTGCATGCTACTGACCGTCTAAGCCAGATGGTCGGATTGCGCCTCATGGCCGAAGGGCGTCTGGCGGAGATGGTCGGGCCCGGTGTGCTGGAGATCGATCGCTTCATGCGTGCGGTGAATCTTCGACAGAGTGCGGCGGTGCTGTACCGGGAAAGCTCGCCGCGGATGAAGCGTTTTTTCGAAGTCTACTCCCGTGGCGTCAATGCCTATTTGTTCCGGCATCGCGACAAGCTGCCGATGGATTTGGCCGCCGCGGATTACACCCCCGAATACTGGAAAGCCGAAGACTCAGTGCTGGTGTTCTGCCTGCTGAACTTCGGACTTGCGGTCAATCTGCAGGAAGAGATCGCATCGCTGGTCATGGCGCAGAAAGTGGGTAGCGATAAGCTTGCTTGGCTACTGCCGACCTATCCTGACGAGCCGTTACCCTTCGATGAGGCCGACAAGCTCGCGGGCTTGAAGTTGAGTGGTGAGATACCAGGGCTTGCTGCCCTTGACAACGCCGCGTCTGAGGTTGCTTCGCTGAATATGCTTGGTGTCGCTGCGTCGAACAACTGGGCTATATCGGGCAGCAACACCCGCAGCGGCAAGCCGCTGATGGCTAACGACACGCATCTGCCGCTGTCGATGCCCTCGTACTGGAACTTCGTGCAGATCCGCTCGCCGAAATTCCAGGCCGCCGGTGTGACTATCGCAGGGGTGCCCGCTGTGATCGCTGGCTTCAATGGCAAGCTGGGCTGGGGCATGACCATGGTCATGGGCGACACCCAGGACTTATTTCTGGAACAGGTAAGACGCGAAGGCGGACGCTTGTTGTACCTTGCAGATGGCAAGTGGGTGCCGGCTCGCGAGCGTCACGAGACGTTTTTCATCAAGGGTCAGCGCCCAATTCGCGAGACGGTCTACGAGACCCGCAACGGCCCGCTGCTGAACAGTGTGCTGGGCGAACGCAAGCATCCCTTGCAGCCGCTGCAACTGAGCAGCGGTTATGGGCTCGCACTGAAGACGACGCAATTCGAGGGCGACCGGTCGCTGGATGCGTTTTTCGACCTGATTCGCGCGCAGTCGCTGGACAAGGCCTTCGAGGCGACTCGTGAGATCCGCGCTGCGGCACTCAATATCGTTTTCGCCGATGCCCAGGGTACCGGCTGGCAGGTAACCGGACGCTATCCCAATCGTCGCGAAGGGCTCGGCCTGATTCCGTCGCCCGGCTGGGATGGTCGTTACGACTGGGATGGTTTCGCCGATCCGATGCTGCATCCCTATGACCAGGATCCGCAGCAAGGCTGGCTCGCGACGGCCAATCATCGCACCGTGCCCAAAGGCTACGGCATGCAGCTGTCCAACTCCTGGTATTACCCTGAGCGCGCCGAGCGCATTGCCGAGCTGCTCGGGCAGGGCAAACAGGACAGCCGCAGCGTGATCGCAATGCAATACGATCAGACGACAACATTCGCTGCCAAGCTGCAAAATATGTTTCGCGCACCGGGAATGGCGGAGCCGCTCAAGGTCGCCATCGATGCGCTCGCCGAACCTGCACGAAGCAAGGCGCGCGAGGCGTTGTCTCGTCTGTTGAGCTTCGATGGCAAGCTCGCCGCAGATTCCGCTGACGCTGCGCTATACGAGACTTTCTTGATGGAGTCGGCACGGCAGATCTTCCTCGACGAGTTGGGACCGGAAACCAGCTCCGCGTGGGAAGCGCTGGTAGAGACAGCAAACGCGTCCTACTCGGCGCAGGCGGATCATCTGCTCGGACGCGAGGACAGTCCTTATTGGAACGACCTGAGCACGCCTCAGCAGGAAGACAAACCCGCCATCCTGGCGCGCTCCCTGGCGGCGGCGATCAGTCGCATGGAGACGGCGCAGGGGCCGGATCGCAACGCCTGGCGCTGGGGCAAGCTGCACACCTATACCTGGCGGACGGGTACTACCCAGTTGGCCCCTTACATGCCCGCCAGCCAGCGTAGCGGAATCAATGCCATCAGCGGCTATCTGGACCGCGGACCGTTCGCAGCGGGTGGTGATCACAGCACGCTGAACGTCTCTGCCTACCGTTGGGGTGACAGTTTCGATACCTGGCTGATCCCAGCCATGCGCATCATCGTAGATTTCGGTCGCGACGAGCCGATGATCGGGCTCAACAGCTCCGGTCAGTCCGGCAACCCGGCCAGCCCACACTACGCCGATGGCATCGAGGCTTGGCTGAAGGGGCAGTACATGAGTTTTCCGTTCAAGCCGGAAAATCTGGACAAGGTCTACGGTAACCAGCGGTTGCTGCTCACTCCGGCGCGCCAGTAAGTCGCACCAAGCCGGCCAATGCCAGGCCGGCTTACTGTCAGTGATTCTCGCGCCAGTCGAAATCCAGCTGCCGGGCAGTGGCCTCGGCCAGTTCGCGGCCGGCGATTCGCTCGACCAAGTGCAGGCTCATGTCAATGCCGGCCGAGATGCCGGCAGAGGTCACGTAGCGTCCGGTATCCACCCAGCGGCAGTTCTCGACCACCTTAAGCAGCGGGAACATCGCCTTCAGCTCGGCGATGTCTTCCCAGTGTGTAGTCGCCTTATGGGCGTACAGCACATTGGCTTTGGCGAGAAGGAACGCGCCGGTGCATACCGAAGCGGTTAGCCCGGCCTGAGCGGCAATCTTCTCGATCCAGCGCACCACCTCCAGGTTCTCCAGTTCGGCTGTAACCACACCGCCGGGAATAATCAGCAGGTCAATCGGTGGGTGATTGGCGAAGTTGAAGTTGGGTTGCACGACCAGACCGGCCCTGGCGCGGACCAATCCCTTGCGTGCGGCGATGGTGAAGCTGGAAAAGGGCGGCGGGTTGCCCTCACGCAGGGCAACCCGCGTGGCGGTGGTAAATACCTCGTAGGGGCCGGCGAAGTCGAGGACCTCGACGTCGGGGTAAAGGTAGATACCGACGGATGTGGGCATGCAGCTACCAGTGCTCCTGTTGCGGTGTATGGCGAGCCAGCGGTTCGCGTGCTGGGCCGGAAGGTCGCTCGATAACCGGCCCAGGTAGGCTAGCTTGCCGTTCGCAGCACTTCCAGTATCGTGATGGAGTGTAGGTCAGGATAGTGCCAGCGTACCTCGACATCCCATAACCGAGTGCCGTAACGCCGTTCCGGCGTCGGTAACTGATAGGCCGGACGTGGATCCTGCGCCAGACATTGTTCGATCAGTTCTACCAGCGGCTCGCCAAGCCGCAGCGCTTCGCTGGAGGCCTGTTCCAGGCTTGCCGCGGTCCAATGCACGGCGATTGGTGCTGGCGCGGCGGTAGCCAGATCATTGCGCGCCCCTGCGATGGCGTCGGCATAAGGAACGTAAGGCTTGATATCCAGCACTGGCGTGCCGTCCAGCAGATCTATCCCCGACAGATGCAAACGGCCAGGCTCGATCCGCTCGAGTCTGACCACTGATTGCCCAATGCCGTTGGGCCGGTGAGTCGCGCGCGTCGCGAATACGCCAACCATACGGTTGCCACCCAGCCGCGGCGGGCGTACCCGCAAGCGTGGCTCGGCTTCCAGCGACTGATGGAAGAGAAACAGCAGCCAGACATGGCTGACCTGCTCAAGGCCCTCCAACGCGTGGGCCTGATCGAAGGGCGGAACCAGTTCGAGCACACCACGTGCTGCGGGCGCTAGTTGGGGTTGTCGCGGAATCGCGAATTTTTCCTTGAAACAGGAGTGGACGAAGCCAATGGGTGAAACGGAATAAGACATGCTATTGGCTGCTAGGAAAGAGCTGGGGTGGCCATCTTACCTGTTGCGGTGGCGGTACGTTTTGGACCCATCGCAACGCGCGTCAGTGAATGCGCAGTACGAGCGCAGCAAATCGGTCTGGGCTGAAACTGGCCCGGCGTCACCCCGGCGAAAGTCGAAGCCCGACCGGCGAGGCATGGCAGGTCAATCCAGCCGCGCCGACAGCATGGCCGCGTGCCGTCAGCAACAGGGCCCGCTAGCTGTGCAGGCCTTTGATGGTTGTCAGACGGCTTGGATCAAATCGTCTCGGCCCAGAGATCGTACTCGTCGGCATTGGTTACCCGAACGCGGACCTTGTCACCCGGCTGCAGTGAACGGTCGCTGTCGATGTAGACCATGCCGTCGATTTCCGGCGCATCGGCGTAGGAGCGTCCGATCGCGCCGTCTTCATCGACCTCATCGATCAGTACTTCGATTTCCTGGCCGATTTTGCGCTCCAGACGAGCAGCGCTGATGGCTTGCTGATGCGCCATGAAACGATCCCAGCGGTCCTGCTTGATATCGTCGGGTACTGGCTCCAGATCCAACTCTTCGGCCGGCGCACCTTCGACGGGGGAATACTGAAAGCAGCCAACGCGGTCCAGCTGCGCTTCGGTGAGCCAGTCCAATAGATATTGGAAGTCATCTTCCGTCTCGCCTGGGAAGCCCACGATAAAGGTCGAACGGATGGTCAACTGCGGACAGATTTCGCGCCACTTTTTAATGCGCGCCAAGGTCTTGTCCTCGAAGGCAGGGCGCTTCATGGCCTTGAGCACTTTCGGGCTGGCATGCTGGAACGGGATATCGAGATAGGGCAGCAGCTTGCCCTCCGCCATGAGCGGAATCACGTCATCGACATTTGGGTACGGGTAGACGTAGTGCAGGCGCACCCACACGCCCATGCTCGACAGCGCCTGGCAAAGCTCCAGCATGCGCGTTTTGACCGGCTGGCCGTTCCAGAAATCGGTCTTGTACTTCACGTCGACGCCATACGCGCTGGTGTCCTGGGATATCACCAGGATTTCCTTGACGCCAGCCTTGACCAGACGCTCGGCTTCGCTGAGCACGTCGCCCACCGGACGGCTGACCAGCTTGCCGCGCATGGACGGGATGATGCAGAAACTGCAGGTGTGGTTGCAGCCTTCGGAAATCTTCAGGTATGCGTAATGGCGTGGGGTCAGCTTGATGCCTTGCGGCGGAACCAGATCGACGAAGGGATCGTGATCGATGTTCGGTGGCACCACTTCATGTACCGCATTGACCACCTGTTCGTACTGCTGTGGACCGGTGACCGCCAGCACGCTGGGGTGCACATTGCGAATGCTGTCCTCGGCCACGCCCATGCAGCCGGTGACGATCACCTTGCCGTTCTCGGCGATGGCTTCACCGATGGCATCCAGCGACTCGGCTTTGGCGCTATCGATGAAGCCACAGGTGTTGACCACCACCACATCGGCATCCTGATAGGTGGGCACGATCTGATAGCCCTCCATGCGCAGCTGAGTCAGGATGCGTTCGGAGTCCACCGTTGCCTTGGGACATCCTAGTGAAACAAATCCGACGGTAGGTGCTTTGCTCATCGCGTAACCTCAGGACACCACGTAAAAAGGCGCGCGAGTATACAGCTATTTATGTTTCTTTCGGATTTCGGATGCCAGGCGGTACTCAACATGGACGAGGGCAAAGTGGTTTAGCCGCTGTGCGGGGAATCCTCCGACATGTACTGATCCAAATCAGCGATTTGCGAGCGATTGCGGCCCTGCTGCTTGGCTTTGTACAGAGCGCTATCGGCAAGCTTGAGGACGCCCTCGATGCTGTCGGCGTGCATTGGCCAGAGCGCGATACCCAGTGAAATGGTGAGGCGGCCCACCTGCGAAATTTCATCCTGTTCGACGCACTGACGCAGCCGCTCGGCAACCAGCACCGCCGATTCGAGATTGGTGTCCGGCAATAGCATCAAAAACTCCTCGCCGCCACTTCGGCATAGTGTATCGGCCCCCCGCGAGCAGGCGCTCATAAGCTGTGCCAGGTGTCGAATGACCTGATCCCCCGCGTCGTGGCCGTGACTGTCGTTGATGCGTTTGAAGTGATCGATATCCAGGGCGACGACGGCGAATGAACGGCCTTCGGCGCGCAGGGTATCCAGGGCAAGCGTGAGGCCGCGCCGGTTATGCAGGCCGGTCAATGGATCGGTCTGAGCATCGAGATTGAGTTTGCCTATGCGCTGGTGCAACAGGCTGATGCCCAGCTGCATGGCACGTTTGAGTTGCGCGGCCTCGAAATACCAGGAGCGGATGTGCTGGATTCGTTCGGCGCTGTTGGCTGCGTCCATCTCGCTTGCGCTTTTTGCCAGCTGCCAGAGTGGTCGAGAGACCAATCCTGAAAGCCACCATACGCCAAGAAATGTCAGCAGCGCGAGAGGAGCGGTCTGGCGCAGGACCTTTAGCATCAGGCCGTCGAGTGGGTGCAGGGTCGCTGCCGTGGGACGTTGCGCAATGATGCCCCAACCGGCTGTTGGCAGGGCTGCGAAACCGGCCAACATGTCGCGGCCCTGGCTGTTGATCACGCGTTGGCTGCCCGACTCGCCGTCGATTACACGGTCAATGACTTCGTTGTCGGCCACCACGGTGCCGAGCCGTTTGGGGTCCGGGTGATAGAGCAGCCTCCGGTTCTGGTCTACCGCGTACAGGTAGGAACCATCCTGGTAGTAGTGCGCACCGAGCAGGCTGTTGAGAATGCTTTCTTCCGTAAGGTAAATGGTACCGCCGACATAACCCAAGTAACTGCCGTTCTCGTTGAAGATCGGCTGCGATATCACCACTACCAGCTTGCCGGTCGCTGCAATATAGGGCTTGCTGATCGCTGCCCGACGCTCGTGAAGTGCTTCGAGTGCTCCTGGCGTATCGAGCTTCTGGCCGAGCAATTGACTTGCATTGGGCGAGGTTGCCCGTACAACGCCTTGTGCGCTGGTTATAACGATCGAGTTGAAACTATCCGTCTGCAATCGCAGGCGTCTGGTCTCGGCGCGCAACGCGGCATCGTTGTCGAATCGTTCAGCGATAACCGCTGCGCTGAAGGCCAGTTGTTGTTGAGCCGACCGGAAGAATCGATCAGTAATGTCAGCGAGCTTCGCCGCGTAGGCACGATTGGCCTGGAGCGTGCTGTCGATCAGCGATTCGCGCTGTACCTGATAGCTTGCATAAAAGCTGATGCCCAGCGTGATCAACCCGCTGAGTATCGCCAGCAGCACAATCAGCCGCCGCAGGTCCACGCGAAGCAGAGGAGCAAATGGCATAAATTCTGGTTGTTATTTAGGCATGAATTCGCCGCGCATGGTAGGTCGTTTAACCGCCTGGCTCCAGTTCAAACGATAGTTGGTGCAACGGGACGCTCTAGCAAGGGCTAGTTTTAGCCTGGCGCGACGAAAGGGAAACAGGCAAAAGGCCTGGAATCGGTGAGCTGAACCCTCCGCTGCATGTGCCCTGAACGCCCTTCCGCGGACGGTGACCAACGTATAGGCAAAGCAACGAATAGCGCAGACCCTTTTGCTAGTATGCGCGCACTGACTTGAACGGATGGCCGCTGTGACCGATACCTATACCTCCTCGCAAACGGGACCGGCCCATGTTCCTACCGGCGTACCGGGACTGGATGCTGTGCTCAAGGGCGGTCTGTTGCCGCGGGCGGTGTACATCGTTCAGGGCGGGCCAGGCGAGGGCAAGACGATTCTGGCCAACCAGATCTGCTACAGCTGGGCGGCTCGTGGAGAGCGCTCGCTGTATGTGACGCTGCTGGCTGAGACTCACCATCGCTTGCTGCGCCATTTGCAGAATATGGCGTTCATGGATAACCAGTATGCGGGCACATCCGTGGTCTACGAGAGCGCCTTCGATATCCTTCGCACGGATGGCCTGGAAGGCATCCTTCGATACCTGACGCGCAACGGGAAGCGCCAACAGGCATCGCTCATCGTCATCGATGGTTTGTTCGCGCTGGAAGAAAACGCCGAGTCGGAACGGGTGTTTCGAGAATTCATCAACGATTTGTCGATTTACGCCGATGTCGTCGGCTGCACGATATTGCTGCTGACCAATAGTAAGCGTGATTCTGGCTGCCCGGAATTCACCATGGTCGACGGCTGGTTGCACCTGGGCAGCGACGAGGACCAGTTTCGGACCTTTCGCTATCTGCAGGTGCGCAAGTTCCGCGGGAGCGATTTCATTTCCGGCCGGCACATGACCTCTATTACCGGCGCGGGCTTCCGGGTATTTCCGCGACTCGAGGCGGTTACCGGCGAGCTGGAATCCGCGCCGATGCGTGATCAGCGGCTCAGCACCGGTGTCAGTGGCCTGAACCACATTATCCAAGGCGGTATTCCTTTCTCGTCGACAACACTGCTGGTCGGCCCGACGGGCGTAGGTAAAACCACGTTGGGCCTTAGCTTCATCTGCCAGAGCAGTGAAGCGGAGCCAGGCTTGATCTTCGGTTTCTATGAAGATGCGCATCGTCTGCGACGTCGCGCCAGCGCGCTGGGCCTGAACTTGGGGGCGATGATCGACAGCGGCGTTGTGGAGGTTATTCACCACACGCCGACCGAGTTGTTGCAGGACCAACTGGCAGAAGAAATGCTCAACGCGGTCCGGCGTCGGGGCGTCAGGCGCTTGTTCATAGATGGCGTCGATGCGTTCAAGCAGACGGCCATCAATACTCAGCAGCTTGGTCGATTCTTCAGCACGCTGACTGCCATCCTTCGTTGCGAGGGTGTCACCACGGTATTCACCGCAGAATTGGCAGAAATCGTCGGAGGGGAAAATGGCTTGCGGTTCGCCGCGGTGTCGGCGATTGCAGAAAATATTGTGCTGTTGAGATACGCCGAACTCGAATCGCGGCTCTATCGGACCCTGGCGATTCTGAAGATGCGTGAGAGCGATTTTGATCCCTATGTCTATGAGTTCACCCTGGGTGCGGAAGGATTCATGCTCGGTGAACGTATGAAACGTACGGAGGGAGTAGTGGCGGGGCGACCGCACCGTCAGCCTACGTCGGGGGGCAAGGATGTCTGAAGAAGGCCGGGACGGGCTGGCGCCGCTTGTGCTGCTAGTCGAGGATGAGCTCGGGCTTAGCAAACTGATGGTGATGATCCTGGAAGGCGAAGGCTACCGGGTTACCGAGGCGGCGAATGGGTCGCAGGGTCTGGCTAAGCTTGAGCAGGAGAAGCCAGCTTTGATCATTACCGATTACATGATGCCGGAGCTCAACGGTTTCGAAATGGTTCGAACGATCCGCAGAAACCCGACTTTCGACGACGTTCCCATTCTAATGATGAGCGCCGCGCTGCCTCAGCAAATCCCCGGACGCGACCTCGTCGATCAGTTTCTGCCCAAAGGCACGGGGCTCGATGTGCTGGTGACAACCATTCGACGTCTTGTTGATGGCGATGCCGCCTCGGGCTCTCACGACAAATAGGGCGAGCTGTCATGCCGAACGGCTTGTCAGGGAGCAGGGCTGAGGTCCTCGCCTCTAACACGCTCGCGACTACCGGGTAGATAACGCTTAAGGCGCAATGCCGGCGACTCGATCAAATGCCAGGACAGCGCTGCGATGGCGATGCTGGCCGACAAGCTGATCGCCATGAACGCGGGTAGCGATAGGTGCGGGCTGAACCAGTGCATCAACAGCTGTTGAATCGGAAAGCTGAAGATATAGATGCCGTAAGAAAAATCGCCGTATTTGCCGAACCCAGAGAGCCGCGGAATTTTCAGGTGTGCCAGATAGATAGTGAGGTAGGGCAGCGTCAGCACATGGAAATACAGCCATAGCTCAGTTTTAGCACTGAGCAGCGACAACACCAGCAACGTCAGCGCGACCTTCCAGTTCCAGGGAAGGATTTTGCGATACAGATACAGCGCCGATCCGAAGAAAAAGAACATGCCCAGCCGGGTGGATTTGCGCAGGATGTCATTTTCCAGCCCCAAGTTCGGCGCCAGATGGAAATGGACCAATATGAGCGCTATGGGCACCGCCAATACGGCAATTCGTCCGAACAGCTTGAGCAAGCCCATCAGCATCAACGAGGCGTACATCAGCACTTCGTAGGGCAATGTCCAGACCGATCCGTTGACCGTGTTCGGGAACGGATTGTCGGCAAACACGCCCGGCAGATGAAATTGCGTCACCAGTGCCATGTTCGACAGATAGCGCATCGTTTGGCTGTTGAGCAGATATTCCGTCAGTGACAATCCGGTCGCCAACGGGCCGACAACCAGCACGGTGAGCAGTACCGATACGCATAGCGCCGGAAAGATCCGCAGTGCCCGTTTGACGGCGAAATCCAGCGCGCTGCGGCTGTTGATCCATGATGCGGCGATCAGAAAGCCGCTCATTACGAAAAACAGGTTCACGGCGACATCCGCGGTATCCATCGATCCGGTGAACAGCCGCACCGGCTCGGCATGGCCAATTCCAGACAGCCAGTAGCAGTGACCGATGACCACGGCCGATGCGGCAAAAAAACGCAAGAAGTCGAAGTTGTTTCCTTCTCGCTGAACCGCTGTGATGCCCATAACAATGTCCTCTGTGCCAACGCTACGGCTGGTCAACGCAACGGGAAGGTCTTGCTCATGCCTAAGGCACCGTTTTCGCCGTCATGGATGGCCTGCTCAATGAGCGTCAGGCGCTCACGGGTATTGCGAAGTCTCGCGACCAGGCGCAGCAGGGTGAGAAATATCGCGCGGTTGAGGCGATGCAGCCGGGGCGAAGCGGCCCAGATGTTCTTGTCGAACCAGGCCTGATTGCGCGCAGCGTAGTAGGCGCGAAAATCCGAATTGCCGAGCAGGAAGGTCTCGTAGATGTTCCGCGTGTGTTCCTTGATATTCCAGGATTGCTCGAGTTCGTCGATCACCGCGTCGGTGAACAGGAACAACCGACCACCGCCGGCGGTGATGCGGCGCGTGTATTCGGTGTCATCGACGTAAAGCACCAGTTCCTTCAAAGGCACGCCGATGCGCTGGTACAGGCTGCGGTGCGCCAGCATGCCGCCATAGGGGGCGAAAGGCAGGCTGATACTCGCCGGCCGCTTACCGGGTCGCTTGATCCAGGGCAGGCGGCGCCAGAGTTTGTAAGGCAATTGGGCGATATGAAAACCGAAGTAGCTGGAGCGCGGCTGGAGAATGTAGCGGGTCGGCACACCCTGGGCGATGTCCGCCTGCTGCGTCGCGCGATAGCCCAGCACCGCTACGCGATCTAAACCAAGCAAACCACTGAGGCGCTCGAGTTCACGATGCAGGATCGACACCGCTGCTGCAGTAGGAGCGTTGTCGTCGTCCATCATCCAGATGTAATCGGCCCCGTCTGCCAGCGCTGCCTCGATCGCCACGGCGTAACCATTGGCCGAGCCGGTATTGTGCTGCAGCTGAATCAGCTTCACCTGCTCCGGCCAACGCTCCAGCAGTTGCTCCAGCGGCGCGAGTGCGGCATTGCTCACCACAATCACCTCGCTGATTTCGGTAAAAGCCAATGCGCGCTCGATCAGTAGCTGCAGGTAGGCCAGCCGATCGCCATAGGTCACGGTCACCACGGTGGTTTTCGGAGTCATGAATTGTCTCGGTGTAATCGTGGGCATGGTCGCCGCGTCAGTAGGAACTCATCTGACGAAGCGTTTGCCGGGCTGCAGGAGGAAACGTGGGGCGTATTGCGGGTTTGCTGGGCGGTCAGACGTTCTTGGCGGCTAGCTCGATCGCTTCGGCGGGCACCGCTTCGGTCGGGGTGGTTTCGAGAATGTCGGTGTTGCGATCGTTGGTGAAAAAGGCGTGGAACACGCGGATCAGTTGATCGCTGCTCGGCATTTCCGGCGTCTCGGACGCCTGGAATATTTCGGTGTAGGAATAGCCATCGGCAAAAACCAGCGATTGCCTGTCTTTGTCTGCATTGTTCATGGTGCCTCCGAAGATCGCTAGGTTCAGAACGAGTAACGGATGCTGTCGCCAGACCGAATGTACTGGCGGCCCGAAAGCGGTCGCGCCAAGCGCACGGGCGGTGTGATCGTCATGGACTTGCTGGCGTCGCCGCAGGGCGTTGCAGCCTGGCGAATGCTATCGAAGATGATGATTCGGGGGTCCCGGTTGTTGGCACAGCTGGGTATGTCCACCGCAAAGCTTTCATAACCCTGGCGATACACCTCGCCGCCGGGTTGCTCGGATCCTTGGTTGGCACTCGTGGTCCCGCTGATCAGCAGGGCGATGCTCAGCGCGCAGGTGGTTTGGAAATGTTGAGTTGTGACGGCTGTGTTCATCCTTGAAACCTCGCAATTGAATAGAGTCCTGATTTAGGCGTGCTTCATTGGAACCGCCGCTGGATAGACCGGTGCGACGCTCACCGGCGTTACGGTTGGTCGATGCAGCAGCGCCTCCTGTCCTTGAAGCAAAGTAACTTCGCGAACTCTAGTATCGACAAAAGACTTAATCTCCTGCCTGAACCGTTCGGTTGAAAAGCGCTCCGCACTTGCGCGGCATGTCTCAGATCGGATGTGATGCGCTGCCGATTCGAACTCGCTGACCGCGGCGATCAGCGACTCCGGCGTCTGCTCGGTGTAGAACACGCCCGTGGGTTCGGGATGATCGAGGCCGCGTACGGTTTCCAGCACGCCACCCCTTCCATAAGCGATGACCGGCGTCCCGCAGGCTTGGGCTTCGATGGGCGCGATGCCGAAATCTTCCTCCGCTGCAAACACGAACGCGCGGGCGCGTTGCATGTGGTGCAGCAGCACCGCGAAGCTCTGATAACCCATCAGCGTCACGTTCGGCGTTGCGAGTTCCTTCGCCTTGTCCATTTCGGGGCCGGCGCCGATGACGATGAGCTTCTTGTCGGGCATCCTGGAAAATGCTTCGACGATCATTGGAATGCGCTTGTAAGGCACCATGCGCGACGCCGTCAGATAGAAGTCCTCCTTTTCCGTGTGCAGCGTGAACTGGCGGGTATCGACCGGCGGATAGATCACCGTCGACTCGCGCCGATAACTCTTGTTGATGCGCCGGCCGATGAAGTGCGAATTGGCGACGAAATCGTCCACGCCGCTGGCCGTGCGCTGATCCCACATGCGCATGTAATGCAACAGCATGCGCGCCAGCTTGGCCTTGAAGCCCCGGTCCAGGCTGGCCTCGTGCAAGTACTGATGCTGCAAATCCCAGGCGTAGCGGATCGGTGAATGCACGTAGCTGATATGCAGCTGGTTGGGCCCGGTGAGCACACCTTTGGCCACGGCGTGGCTGCTGGATATCACCAGGTCGTAGGCGGACATGTCGAGCTGCTCGATGGCCAGCGGCATCAAGGGCAGATATTTCTGATAGTGAGTCTTAGCCTTCGGCAATTGCTGAATGAAGGTCGTGGTAGCGCGTTTCCCGCCGAGGCTGGCGCGATCTTCGTCGGAGAGGAAATCGATCACTGCATACAGATCGGCGTCCGGCCAAGTCTCGAGTAGCCCGGCAAGTACCCGCTCGGCTCCGGCGTAGGTCACTAGCCAATCATGAACAATGGCAATTTTCATACGAAGACCTTTTGTAGGTTGTGGCATGGCAGCGGAATCAGCCGGCAGAAATGGCGACTGAAAAAATGGGTACGGCGGCCATCGCGGTGTGCTCACACTCCGCGTAGTTCGGCTGATGGGGCGGCTACTGGCGAAGGACTAGCTTTCTGGCGGGCTGAACGGCAGCTGGCGAAGGTCGCTATCACCGATGTACGGCACCCCGGTGAAGGCCTGATCGATCAGGCGAGAAACCTGCCGGGCCGATGAAATCCAGCAGAAGCGGGCGACGTTCGCCCTGCCGCGGCGACGCAGGTCATTGCGTAGCGACTCGTCCTGCAGGACTCGTTTCATGCAGTCAGCGATATCCCGTACGTCCAGCGGATCAAAGTACAGCGCGCTATCGCCCAGCACCTCTGGAATCGAGGCGGCACGTGCGGCGATCACCGGACAGCCACATGCCTGCGCCTCGAGCGGCGGAATGCCGAACCCTTCATAGACGGAAGGAAACACGAAGGCCGTGGCGCCCTGATAGGCTTTTACCAACTCCTCGTCGGTAAGCCGGCCAAGCATGCGGATGCGTCGGCTGCCGCCGACATCGTGAAGGCTGCCTGAGAAGATCCGATTCGAGTCGCCGATGATGCGCAGCTCGACGTCGTCGAGGCCCTCCATCCTTAGAAAGGCCGCCACCATCCGGGCGAAGTTTTTGTGTGCGCTAGGCGATGAAACCGCTAGCAGATAGGGCGTCGATCTATCGTCGCACTGCGCTGCGCAGAACGGTTGAAAACGCGAATCCACGGCGTTGGGCACCACACAGATCTGGCGCGCCGGATAGCCGTAGAAGCGAGCTATCTCTTTGCGGGAAAATTCACTCACGGTAATCAAGGCCTTGATTCGCTTTAGCAATACCGGCGTCAGGCGGCGATAGGTGGTTCGGAAGGCTTTCGAGTAGCTTTCCGGATGTCTGACATAGGTAATGTCGTGATGGGTCGCGATTTGGTTGCTGTACGCCAGCGGCGCGGTATTGCACAGCGAGACCAGCGGCGGGCTGCCATTTCTAGCCAGCCACAACGGGAGGTCAAGCTGTTCCCAGAGGTGCCCTTTGCGTCGACCTATCCGCTGCACCTGTAGCTGCTCGGCGCTGTCGTGCAGGTGAATGTCGTGCGGCGCGACGAACACCAAGTCGTCGCGCAGCCCTTTGAGTTGCAGACAGATCTGCTCCGCGAAACGCTGCACTCCACGTATCTCCTGGGTAAGAAAGCGGGCGTTGATCACGATCATCTAAAAATCCTCCCTGCAAAAATCTGTTCATAAACTGCGATCCGTGAGTGGGCTGGAACGAGTTGGCCTGCCGAGGCTGATGATCTTTGGGAAGCCGTCGAGCTCGACGCGGGCGGTACAGTTATCCGCGGTCGCCGGGCATTCCCATGCCGTACCACCCGCGATACGTCCTTGGTCAGGGCGCGCGGTGTCGATCAGTTCCAGCTTGCCGGGTGTTTTGCCTATGGATTCGATGCTGACCGAGCGAGGTTTGTCGGTGCTCCACGCGATCAGAAGCTGTTCTTCAGCGTTGCCGAAACGCAACAGAACGGTGTCGTTCCCGGATTCGCTGGCATGCTCAAGGAATGGATAGTCGTGGACGATTGGGCTGATCGCTGTGAGCACCTGATACGCCGGCTTTGCGACGTAATTCTGGCGCAACAAGCCGAAATTGTGCTCTCGCTCGCGCTTGTCTGTGCCGTCGTTTCTAAAGTCGTACCACCAGTACCCCTTAACGTTGGGCAGTGTTCTGGCGAGAAAGAAACTGCGTGCCAGATAGGCTGCCTGCAGGCTTTCGTCGATTCCGCAGGCCCCCTCGTGAGCGGGCCAAGCCATCTCCGTGAGATACAACGGCACTGGCTGACCGGCGGCGCGGGACAGTTCCATATCCACCTCGGCGAGCCATTCGATCCAGGCTTCGGGCGTGTTCTTTCCACGGCCACGGCAATGCACGTATGGATGCAGCGAAATGCCGTCGATCGATTGCATGACCCCGGCCTCGATCAGGCGCAGGGCGAAACCGGACTCGATTCCTTTGGTCGTCACCGCGCCCGCTAGAACCTTGGCGGCCGGATCATGCTGGCGAATGATGCCCGCCGCATCGGTGATCAGGCGGGCATAGTCTTCGGTGAACTGCGGGTCGGTCGGATTTTCGACGTCCCACTCGTTCCAGACTTCGTAGTGTTTGATTCGACCGCGAAACTGCTGCGCGACGAAGGCGACATAGCGATTGAACGCGGTGCGTACCGGTTCGCTGCGCGGCTTTTCACCGTCCCCATGAAACCTGTTGCCATAACCGAGAATGAACAGGCTATCCAGACCCTGCGCTTCAGTACCGGCCAGGTAGGTGCGCCAATGCGGTTCCACCTTCAATTGATTGCGGTTGCGTTCGAGGAATGCCCAATGCGCATCGGTTCGTACCGACTCGATACCCGCATCCCGCATGAGCTGGTTGCCCTGGCTGCGGCTATCGCGATAGTGCAGATCGTGCGAGCAGACCCCGATGATGAATGGGTCTTCTTGTTGCTGTGCCGGCGCATGCAGCGCCAGGCCGGACATGACGGCGATCAGCGTCAGATGGCGAAAATTGAGGCGGGTGCTCATGGCAGCTTCCGTTGCTAGGGGCGAAGGTTGTTCAGGGCCGAATGGCTGGTCCAGTTTCGATCTGGCTGTAGCGCGTGCCTTGTGGGGCGTCCCGTGGCGTAAGGACATGGGCGATGGCCATGCCGATGAATAGGGTGGCGGTGGCTACCTCCAGCACGTCGGTGGCCCAGCCGATCAGGCATATACAGAAGACGATGCCCAGCAGTGCGTCGCGAATGCGCGAGCCGCGGTCGTGCAGGCGCAGCAGCAACGGGAACAACAGCAGATACAGCAGCACGCCGAACACCCCGAGCATTCCCCAGAGATACAACGCCGTGTTGTCAGCGACGCTCAGCAGTTCCAGCCAGGCCAGTGGAAAGGTAGCGGCCGCTCCTCCCACCGCGCCGAAGCCTGCACCCCACCATCCCCAGCCCTCGTTGACGATTACCTCGATGAAGTTGGGCCAGCTATTGATCAAGCGGTCGTTGAATGATGACAACAGGCTCTCGCTGTAGGCTTCGCTCTGCGGAATGTTCAACAGCAGGCTGATGACCGGCAACGCCAGCCCCACCATCACCGCAATGAAGAATGCCGTGGCGCTGGGCATGCGATAGCCGGCGAGAAACAGCATCATCAGTGTCAGCAGATAGGCCGCCGCGGTGGATTTATTGGTGGTGAGGAAGATCGCGCCGAAGGCCAGTGGGTAAAGCATCATTCGCAGCAATCGCGACTGCAGAAATGCCGCGAGAAACAGGCTGTACAGCGCGATCATCACGGCCAGGCTGGTCGACATGCGGGCGAATCCGGCGAGACGATCGATGCTGCCGAAGGCCCAGGATCTGTTCCCGCTCAACTCGACGTCACCCATCATGTAGCTGTAGCCCTTCCATGGGACGCTGGTGAACATGTCGAGCGCGATGCCAATCAGCGAGGCGACCAGGCATAGCCCGATGACCCATCCGAGCAGCTCGACCCTGCGTTCCACATAACTGCCGCAGACCAGCCCGAACAACAACGGAATGTAGATGAATACGCTGAAGGCAATGTTGCTAGGCGAGGCCCCGTGAAGCAACGCCAGCAGGCTCGAAACCACTAATGCGAACAGGACCAACCAGGCGCCGGGCTTGATTCGGGCGCGTGGCAGCTCCAGCGCCACTGCCGCCACGCAGGCCAGTTTCGGCAGGTAGAGCAGGGCGGAGATACCGGCTATATCCAGGTAGTAACGCAGCGCCCCGGCAAAGGTTTCGCCGATAAGCAGCGAGGCTGCAATCAGCGTCAGCACCGTCGGCTTGTCAATCGCCAGCGGGCTCGACCTGTGTTGCGCAATAATCAGCGAACTCGGAATCATCGTGGGCTCTCCGGCCGTGCAGCGTGGCATGCAGGATCGACTGGTACTGATCGAGCATCCGTTCCATATTCAGAAAAGGGGCGACGCTGATGCGCGCCTGCTTGGACAGTCGCTGACGCAGGCCGCTGTCCAGGTACAGCCTTAGCATCGTCCGGCCGAGCGAGTCGGGATCATGCGGCGAGCAGAGCAACCCATTGACGCCGTCCTGAATGATTTCCGGCAGCCCGCCCATGTTCGTCGCGATGACGGGCAGATGGTCGGCGCAAGCTTCGATGGCAACCAGTCCGAAGGGCTCGGCCCAAATCGACGGCACCACCAGCACGTCGATGTTGCGCATGAAGGCTCCCGGGTCCTGATAGCCGACGAACCTGACTTTGCCCGGATCGGCCATCGCCTTGATCTTCGCTTCGTAGTCCAGCTTGCCGCGGCCGGCGATTTCCAGCGTCGCGTCGATGGAGAGCGCCTGGAATTGCTCGATCAGCCAGCCCACGCCCTTGTTTTCCGAAAGCGTACCGATGTAGCCGAAACGCAGCAGGCCGCTGTGGCTCGGGCGCGGCGCAGACGGCGCACTGGCGCTCAGCGTGGTGCTGTTGTGTACCACGTGGCGGCTGGCCTGGCCGAAGTAACCGTGGCCAGTCACGCGATTCAGGACGAAGCGGCTGACGCCAATCACCGCCGCGACCTGGGCCGACGCCGCGGCATGGTGCTGGCGGAAGGCCGAGCACGTGCCGCACTGGCGCTCGCAGCTGCGGCCCTTACTGAACATCGTGTCCTTGGGGCACAGCAGGTACAGGTCGTGTAGCACCTGAATGATTGGCAGGCCAGCCGCACTGATTTCGTCCCATGCCGACACCGACCAGCCGGTCAGGTTGTTGCAGACCACCAGATCGGGTCGTTCGCGGGCAATCACCTCGCGAACATGCTGGCGCATGCTGCGGTTGTAGCGATCCCGGTAATGCCAGCCGAGGCGCAGCAGCCGATTGGGTCGGGTCTGGGTGAAGTGCCAGTAGAAGTTGTGCAGGCCGGCGCGGTAGATCCGCACGTCACCGTGCGTTTCCTCATGCAGCCCGGACTCGGGCCCGGTGACCAGTACCGCGACCTCGCAACCCCGTCCCTGCAGCCCTTCGGCCAGCTGGCGTACGACGATTTCTGCACCACCGCCGATATGGGGCGCATACAGGCTATGCAGCAGAAGAATCTTCATCTGGCATCCCTCCAGTTCGATCAATCGGCGGGCCAGGCTGTGGC
The DNA here is from genome assembly GCF_982611455.1 of Stutzerimonas sp. Taxonomy (NCBI): domain Bacteria; kingdom Pseudomonadati; phylum Pseudomonadota; class Gammaproteobacteria; order Pseudomonadales; family Pseudomonadaceae; genus Stutzerimonas; species Stutzerimonas sp. The sequence continues at coordinate 15,480 of NZ_CEXBBO010000003.1, read as the reverse complement.
GAGCATGGCTTGCGATGCGTAACCGTTGAGATAGCGCGTGGGTACGCGGACCTTCTGCTCGCGCTGCAACAGGTTCAGCAGGATCACCGAGCGCGCTTCACCGTCGGTGCTGATGAAAATCGCCTCGATATCCTGAAAACTGCCGCCATTGAGCTGTACCCGTTCGCCGGGTTTGAACCGTGGCGCTTCGGGTTGTGGCTGTTCGACCGCAAGGCGCTGGCGTAGCTGTTCGATCAATTCGTCCTTGACCGGAGTCGGTTCTCCGCCGAAGGAGACCACACGAGCGACGCCACGGGTCGAGCGGATCGGATACCAGTTGTCCATCTGCCGGTCGAGACGGATGAACAGATAACCCGGAAACAGTGGCTCTTCTGCCTTGCGGTTGGATGATCCGCGCTGCTTTTGCGGGCGGTAGCACTCGAAATGCTGACGTCGAAGATTCTCTTCGGCGCGGGCTTCCTGGCGTGGTTTGGTCTGGATCAGGTACCAGCGTGGGTTGCTGCTAAGCGCTGCCATGTGATTGCCTTCCGTAGTGAGTGATGCTGATGTCCGTTTTCGCGAAAGTAGCGGCTATGCCCGTTGAAGCGTGGCCTGCTGCTCGATGCCTTCCACCAGGGAAAAGCGCTTGAGCAGGGCTTGCGCGTCGCTTTGGCTGTTGAACATCAGTACGTCGATGATCGAAAGCGACGGCACGAAGGGCTGGTTGAGTTGCGGGTAGCTCAGGTCGTCCATACGCATAAAGCGCAGCATCAAGCCGTGCGCTTTGAAAAAAGCAGGGCAATAGAGCTCCATGCCGCCAATGGGGTTGATATACAGCTCGGCGTCCAGCTTCCGCGCGATGCTGATGACCCGCTCCTGCTTGTCCATACGTGCCGGCAGTCCCAGTTCAGACCCGATGCGTATCGGTGTCTGAATCTGCAAATACGCGCAGATTCGGCGAATGGAGTGCTCGGTGAACCGCGCCAGGTTGCGCTCCGGATACGTCAGGATCTGGCGTACCAGATCGATCACCGCGGCTTTGTACGGGGCGCGGGAATAGGCGCGTTCCAGCGTCTTCAGAAGCCTTTCCGCGTCCCGCGAAAAGTCATCGCACAGCCAACGTTGGTTGATCTGGTCGCACTGATTGCCCTTGCGCAGCGGAAAAGTGATCAGCGTCGGCTGCCCGCCCATCAGTATCCGGTTGCGGTTTATCCAGGAACTCTTGATGTACTGGAGATCATCGCCCAGCACGAAGGCATCACTGCGGGCGATCAGCTGAAAGTAGCCGAGGTAGGGGAACAGGTAGGGTTGCATCATGGCAGCGGTTCTGAGCACGGCATTTCCCTCGCAGGTGTCAGGCTTTCTGAGAATAGCTGTAATAACCGTATGCACCGGTTTCATAGGCGGTGCTTGATGCTTTGCGTTTGACACCGTTGAGAATGGTGCCCTTGAGCAGCACGCCGTTCTGCGCTAGCCGCCGCTTGGATGCCTCGATCTGGCTTGCGGTGCTCAGGCCATAACGGGCCACCAGCAGGCTGGTGCCAGCCAGTTGCGCGACCAGCACCGCATCGGTGACGGCGAGAACCGGTGGCGTGTCGATGATGATGAAGTCGTATGCTCGCTCCGCCTCCTTGAGCAGCTTGGCGAAGTTGTCGTGCATCAGCAGCTCGGACGGGTTCGGCGCGGAAAAACCGCGGGCAATGAAATGCAGGTTGGCCTGGTCGGTTTTGTTGATTACCGCAGCGAGATGCAGACCACTGGCCAGCGCATCGGACAGGCCACTGCGCGGCGCCATGCCAAACATGCTGGCGATATAACCGCGACGCATGTCGGCATCGATCAGCAGCACGCGTTGGCCGGCTTGAGCGATGACCGACGCCAGATTGCTTGCGACGAAGGACTTGCCCACCGAGGGCGTTGGGCTGGTGATCACCAACACCTGATTACGTGCTTCGAGCATGGCGAATTTCAGGCTGGTGCGCAGGCTGCGCAGGGACTCGATGGCCAAATCCGCCGGGTCGGCACCGCCCAGCAACTTGCTCCTGCCGTCGCGTATTTTGCGCAGCCGATAAAGCTGTTCCTGTTTCGGCGAGAAGGGCAGTGCGGCATACACCGGAATACCCAAGTGCTCGATCGCCTCCGGGTTTTCGACGCCGCGATAGAACACCTGGCGCAGCAGGATCACCATTGCCGAAACCAGTAGTCCGACGAAAATCGCGACCAGCACCACCAGTGGCTTGATCGGTTTAGCCGGCCTCTCCACCACCGAATAGGCGCTGTCGATGATGCGCACGTTGCCGATAGTACCGGCGCGCAGGATGTCCTGTTCCTGAGCCTTGTCCAACAGCAGGGTATAAGTGCGGGTCGTGACTTCCATGTCACGGTTCAGGCGCAGCAGCTCCTGCTGGGTCATCGGCAGCGTATCGATCTCGCTCATCAAAGCGGCCTTTCGCGCCTCCAACTGATCGATCTTCTTCATCAGTGTCTGGTAGGTCGGGTGCTCCGGCGTATATAGCTGGTTGTATTCGGTGCGCTTGAGATTGTGCTCGGAAATCTGTGATTCCAGCGCGACGATCTGATCCAGTACGCCCTTGGTCTCGATGCTGATGTCCACCGACTGCGCGCTGGTTTGATAGTCGTTGAGTGCCGCCTCGGCCTTTTCCAGTTCCTTGCGTACCAACGGCACCTGCGAACGCAGGAATTCCAGGCGCTGTGCGGCCTCGGCGGAGCTGCGTTCGATGTTCTGACGCACATAGAGGCGACTGATTTGGTCGAGTACGTGGTTGGCCTTGTCCGGGTCCGGGTCTTCCAGAGTGAGGTAGATGATTCCCGAGTCTTTGCCGGCTTCGCCCACTTTGAGGCGCTTCTGGTAGCTCAGCGCGGTGGTTTGCGGGCGGCTTCGTACGAGTGAAAACTCCGTACCGGGGCGGGCCTTTAGTTCGGCGATCTGAACTCGGAAGCCTTCGTGCTGCACCGCTTCATTGGTCTTGCCGCGCAGCAGCAGATGCTCGTCCTTGTCATACAGGCTGAAGGCGCCCGCACTGCCCGCACGCAATGTCAGCTTCTCGCCCAGGTAGGCTTCGGGCACATCCAGCTGAAACACATCCAGCTTCTCGCCGCCCCAGGCATAGCTATCCATGCCCAGCAGGGGCGCGGCCAATTCGCCGTCCTCAGCCGGATCGTGCAGGCGCGCCAGATAACCGCCGAGAAGCGGCAGGTACTTGGGGCGAGCGGAAATGTAGAGCTTCAGGGCGTTGACCGTACGCCCGAGAACCGAGCGTGACTTGATCAGTTCTATCTCGGTCACGGCCTGGGAAACCGAGCTGGATTTTGCGATCTCTGGAACGCCGGCGATACCGGTCTTCTTCGGCTCGATCTGGATCATCGCGCTGGCCTGGTAGATCGGCGTCGCGACAATCGCATAGGCGACGCCGAGCAGGGCGAAGAAGGTTGTGATGGTGAAAATCAGTGCCTTGTGATCAAAAGCTACGCGCAGAATACGCGCCAGGTCGATGCGATTGTCCGCGTCATATTCCAGCGAAGAGCGGTTCATGGCAGTCATACGGATCCTTCCTTGAGTGTTGCGCTATCGATACGGCAGCGTTGCCATTCGCCGGTCAAGCGCCTGGGTTCAGCCTGCGTAACAGGTTGATGCTGATGTTCTGGAATACCTGGCCCAGCGCCTGCAATTTGCTGAGCGGGGAAATCAATGCCAGCGCATGGGAGAACACCTGAATCAGGAAATACTCATAGAGCGCCTGATCGCCGATCCGCTGGTAATAGCGGGCGAGGCTGTAATAGGCGTGCATGCTCATCTGGATGCGCTGTTTGCTGCTGCGCATGGAGAAGATCCCGCCCTCATGTACGCGGTAGGCGGCGGGCTTGATTTCTTCGATGAACTTGCCTTTGCCGTAAGCACCCAGCAGCGACCACCAGCAGATATCCAGCACTTCGACGCCGTGCAGTTCCGGCGGCAGCTCCTGCAGCAGATTGCGAAAACAGACCGTCAGCGTCGATACCGGGCGTGCCTGCATCAACTGGCGAGCACTGGCGTCCTGCCGGTACTTGCCCTGCATGTCCGGACTGCGGACAACGCCCTGCATGTCCGGACTGCGGACAACGCCCTGGCTGTTGAACATGAATGCGTCGTGATAGGTGATCACGTAGTCGCGGTTTTGCTCGAGAAAGTCGACCTGTATCTGCAGCTTGCGCGGGTCCGTCCAGTAGTCGTCCCCTTCGCAATAGGCGATGTACTTGCCGCGCGCCCTGGCGAACAGCCGTGTGCTGAACGGTACGCCCTGGCGGTACTGGTTTTCGCGCTGATAGATCGGCTTGATGACGCTTGGATAGCGCGCGGCATATTCGCAAATGATCGCCGCAGTTGAATCGGTCGAGGCGTCGTCATGAACGATCACCTCGAAGGGGAAGTCCGTTTCCTGCCGGAGGAACCCATCCAGCGTTTCCCTTATGAAGGATGCATGGTTGTAGGCCAGGCAGACGATGCTCAGCAAGGGTTCACGCCTGTCGCCCCAGGTTGCCATCAAGGCTTGTTCGTTCTTCGGTTGCGTGTTCATTCAGATGCTCGACTTGGTCATCAATACATAAAGGCGGAGTACGACGGGTTTGGAGGTAAAGGTGACCAGCGTCACGCAGATCAACCCGCTGACCGCCAGTCCCAGAAGTGTGTCGAAGCGGTTGTCGCTGGCGATGGCGGCGAACACGGGCTCACCGATCAACAGGCCCACGCCGGTCATGGCGGTGATACGCAGCAAGTCCTGCAGCCATTGCCGATGCAGGCCGGGAGCGAAGCGTTTGTGAACCATCGACGGCCAGATAAAGAAGGTCAGCATGCGCAGCCCGAACCAGGCCAACGCTGCGCCGTAGACGCCATGTTCCAGCGCCGCATAGATCACCAGTGGAATGCTCACCGTGGCAGAGATCAGGCTGAACCAGACATGCAGGCGCAGCTGCCCATGGGCGTATTGCAGGTAAAACTGGAAGGCGGTGGCGGCCATGATCGCGCTACCCAGCACATACCAGGGCAGCACCGACCGGCTCCATTGCGCGGCTTCCAAATCACCGGTCCAGGCGAATATCAGCTCGGCGGAGTGAAAGGCGATCACCCCGGCAAGGGGAAACAGCAGGCTGCAGACGAAGCGGGTGGCGTTCAGGTAAAGCGCCTGCATCTCGTCGATCCGGTCTTCGGCGACGAGCATGGTCATGCGGGGCAGCAGCGTCTGCACCAACGGATTGGTAAGCGTCATGATGCCGGTCGAAATCAGCGCCACCAGCGAGAAGTAGCCGTACTCCTTGAGTAGCAGCACGTTGGACAGCAGCACCTTGTCCAGCTGCGTCAGAATGATCCACAGCACCGAGGTGAGCGACATACCTGCCGCAAAAGGCAGCACCGGCCTGACCACTGCCCAGTCGAAGCCGGTCAACAGCTTCGGATTGGGCATCAATGCGTAAGCCTTGGCGGCGAAAATCAGCATCTCGATCAGGGCTACCGCTGCCTGGAACAGGAAAAAGTCCAGCGGGTCCTGACTCACATAAGCCACCAGAAACAGGCCGCCGAAATAGCGCAGCGTGGCGACGAGGATGTTTGCGCCGTTCAGCCAGGCATGCAGTTCGAGTCCCTGCAGGCCGCTCTTGTACAGGGTTGCGTACAGCTTCAGGCCGATCATCAAGCCCATGAGGCTGATGCAGTGGACGATGGTCGCAGTACTCAATTCCTGCACTTGCAGCCACTGATGAGCAATCCAGCCGCTGGAGAAATGGATGGCCAAAACCGTCAGCGCCGCCAGCGGCAAAAAGATGATTTCGAACGAGCGCAGCAACCGCCCGGGCTCGTAGCGTTGCGCCGCAACGTCCGGGCGGCCACGGAAATGCGCGATCTGGCGAACCAGCGACGGTGACAAACCTGCGTCTAGCAATTGCAGCCAGGCCTGTAGCACTGCGAAGAACCCGATCAAACCATAGGCTTCCGCTCCCAGATGGCCGAGATAGAAGGGCAGGATGAGAATACCGATCAGCAAAGCGTACGCCTGACCTGCGTAGCTCAGGCCGGTGTTGCGAATCATGGAAAGCTTTCGAGAATCGGACATCAAATCAGACCGCCGCGAATGAGTCAGGAAATACGCTTGCACTTGGGATCGAGCAGGCTGAGTCGGTGTTCGTTCAGCAATCCGACGGAGCCGGCCTGCGGCCAGTATTGCTCCGCGCGCGCTTGGGTGCGCCGCAGCGATTCGGTCAGCGTCTGAATTACGGTGTTCTGGATGTGTCGCGGCAGGCCCGGATAGATCGGCAGGCAAAGCACGCGGCGGCTCAAGCTCCGCGACTGTATCTGCGGCACCTGTGGCTGCAGGTGGCCAAGGGTATCCAGCGAGGGGTAGAAGTAGCGCCTGGGGTTGATACCTTGCGCATTCAGTGCGCTGCGACTGCGCAGCAGTTGGTCTTCATTGGCCAGGGCTATCGGGAAATAGCTATGGTTGCGCGCGGAGTGAAGCTGCTGGTGCTGCAGGTCGAAGTGATCGCCCAGTTGTTGTTCATAGCGCCGGGCAATCTCTGCCCGCTGTTCCAGAATCAGCGCCATGTCGTCGAGGATGCACAGGCCCATGGCGGCGGCGAACTCGTTGAGTTTGGCGTTGATGCCGATACCGTTGATGGTGTCGGTATCGACGATGCCGAAGTTGCACAGCAAACGAATCCTGGCTGCCAGCGCATCATCGTTGGTAACGATGGCGCCCCCTTCGATGGTGTGGAAGAGCTTGGTGGCATGGAAGCTGAGCGTGCTGACATCGCCCCAGTTGAATATTGACTGATCCTTGTAGCGCACACTGAACGCATGGGCTCCGTCGTAGATCACCTTCAAACGATGACGGTCGGCGATCTGCGCGATGTTCTCGACATCACAGGCGTTGCCGAAGACGTGGGTGGCAACGATTGCTCGGGTATCGCTGTCGATCCTCGCCTCGATGGCGTGCGGATCGAGGTTCCAGGTCGCCTTGTCGATATCGGCGAATATTGGCCGAATGCCTTCCCATTGCAGCGAGCTGGTGGTGGCGACGAAGCTGAACGGGGTGGTGATGGCGCTGCCGGACAGATCCAACGCCCGATAAGCAATCTGCAACGCCAGGGTTCCGTTGTTGGTGAGGATGATGTTCCTGACCCCCAGGTAATCGCGCAGGCGCTCCTCCAACTCCGTGACAAGCGGCCCGTGATTGGTCAACCAGCCGGACGCATAGATGCTGTCCACGTAATTGAGAAACTTGGTCTTGTTGCCCAGATACGATTTGGTGACATTGATCATCTCGACGTCCTTATCGCTAGCCATGGCGAAAGTGCGAAGCGGAAAAACACGGTTGGTGCCACGTCGGTTCAGGCGGCCGGGTGGGCCCCGGCAGCGGTCGCGCGGCGGGCGCGGCGCTGGTTCAGCTTGAGAATCAATCGGGTCGCGAGACTGCCTGCATGCGGATCGCCATAATGAAAGATGGCAGTCGCGCGGCGGTTGGCAGGATCGCAAGGCTCGTTTGCATGCAGCGTGCGGTAGCCCCAGAACAGATAGAGATTGCCGGGAACCAACTGCAGCTTCTTTGGCTGCAGCAAATTGCGGCGAATGGCGGCGCTGATCAGCTTTCGGCTCAGCGCGTTCTGCAACAAGGCTTTTTCCAGCACATTGAACAGAACGTTCGAACGTACACGGCGAAGGTTTGGAAAAATGATCAGGTCACCGCAATCGACGCCATTCTTTGGAATTTCAATGGGCAGCAGTACTGTCAGAAGGCTCGCGTCGTAGTGAAAGCAGTTGGACTCTCGGCGTCCTGAATCACCCTGTACGCAGCGCAGCACCTGAAATATCGCGTCGTTAAAAGAGGCTTTTCCCGTACCGGTCTGATGAATGCCTGCAAGCATTTCACGAAACTCCGGCGCAGCGCCTAGGATGCCCAATAAAGAGTTCGCGATTGCGTCTCCGCCATGGTGCGCGAAGTAATGGCCCTTATGTTTTTCGGCGTCGATCCGAACCTGCTCTTGCAATGACGTTAATTGATCTTGAGTTAGAAAGTTGGCAACGCAGGAATAGCCTGTGTTGTTCATCTCGCGAACAATTAGTTGATGCGTTTCTGTATCTACGCTACGAAATAAAGTGCTCACGATTCACTCCGAGTTGGAATAACGCAAGTTGCGGGTGTGCAAATAGCGAGTACCCAGATGCACGCAGCGAAGCAAAACCGAAAGTTGAGCGGTTGGCTATTGGCTTTTTTATTTTATGGGTTCGAAGATCAGAGGCCGTTCCCTGGGCTTAGCCTTGTTTTTGCCGCAATTGTTTTTCATCAGGCAATGCTACCGCCACCGGCGATCATGGCCGTTTTGTACGCGCTTGCTGCATATTGCGGTTCGTCGTGCTATGGCCATCAGGCAAAGCTACCGCACTCGGCTGGGATACGAGATAAGCATTAGCGATAAGAAAAAATATTCAGCGCTCAGATATAAAGGTGCGCTGTAAAACGATGCCGTCTCTGAATTGCTCGTGGTAGCAAAACTTGACTATCTTGTTGGCTGGCTTGCCGTTTCGTTGAGCATCCTGTCTCTGTTTTATGTGACGTAGTTATCATCTAGAACCGGGCGACAGTCAAGATCGAAGAGCCAAATTTTTCGTTAAAAAATCGCGTGGTGTGCGTTTTGTCATCGTAAGTCGTTGATAAATAGGTGTCCTTTCTGGCTGTTCATGGCGCGTTTACAGATCGGCAGTATTTTTCAATAAAACAACAGTCAGTCTTTCAAACTAAGCCATTCGATCTATTGAACTTTGTGCGGAGAAGAAAACGACGCATAGCCAGAATGCACTAATGCCAAAAAGGATTAATGACTAAAAAAGGTTTTGGGACGATTGCAGCGCTGAGAGGGAAGGGCGATTTTCGTAGCGCAACGAAAAAAGGCCACTCGCATGAGTGACCTTTTTCGTATTTGGTTGCGGGAGCCGGATTTGAACCGACGACCTTCGGGTTATGAGCCCGACGAGCTACCAGACTGCTCCATCCCGCGTCTGTGGGCGGCATTCTACAGACTGCCGTGTCTCTGTCAACCGCTCGCGCAAAAAAAAGAGTTTTCTTTTCAATTGTTTAGCCGATTCGCCCGCCATCGGTGCTGGCGGGCGGCAGCTTACTGCTGCGCTCGGCTTTTTTCTCTGCCAACGAAAAAGGCCACTCTCAAGAGTGGCCTTTTTCGTATTTGGTTGCGGGAGCCGGATTTGAACCGACGACCTTCGGGTTATGAGCCCGACGAGCTACCAGACTGCTCCATCCCGCGTCTGTGGGCCGGCATTCTACAGCTTTCGGTCGTTCTGTCACGGCTTTTATCGAAGATAAGCTCGTTTCTTCTAAGCGCTTAGCGAAACAGTAATACCGTGCCGCGTGGTTATGGCTGGCCGGTCCTGCGGTGCTTCAGGGCCAGGTTTGTGGTGGTAGCGAGCGATTCGCAACATGCCCCAGAGCATGGCGAATGCGGCGCCGCTCCAGCCGATGATCATCAACAGAATTACCAGTGCGGGTGTGATCATTGTTGGATTCCTTTCTAAGCTGCCATCAACTGCTCTCTGAACATGGACCCCGGATCGATATGGACGGTTCCACCTGCCGTCGGTCGGTGATCCTCGCAGGTGATGCACGGCTGGTTCACTAAGCTGCCTAAAACGTTGTCGTGACTTGGTAAGGAGGATTTATGCGGACCTATCTGATAATTGCGCTTGGATCCGTGCTTGGGCTTGCTGCAACAACACCTGCAGCCGCCGCCTCGCTTGAGCGCTCAGCGCCCAGCACTATTCAATTGGCGCAAAACACCGGCGCCGTCGACCGCACCCTCGGCAACAGTTCCATGGGCGTTGGCGAAGGAATCGAACGCCTACCCGAACGATCCGAAACGGATAACGATGGGGATGATGAGCGACGCACACGAAAGATTTACGACGAATCGGGCCACGGCGACAACAATACCGATATGGAACATCACCCGCGCCGGACTCTAGATGATCGCGAGGACGATTGATTCATCCAGTCGATGCAGGCGGGCACGTTCCTAACCAGTGATCCGCTCCGTACAATGCGGTCCTTTTTCGAGTGGGCCGTACAACATGCAGATCGCCTTGGCGCCCATGGAGGGTTTGGTCGACGAAATTCTTCGTGATGTGCTCACACGCGTCGGTGGTGTGGACTGGTGCGTTACCGAATTCATCCGCGTATCGGACCGTTTGTTGTCGCCGTCCAGTTTTCGCAAGCTCGCCCCAGAGCTCGATGATGGTGCGGTGACGCGGGCGGGCACGCCGTTGCGAGTGCAATTGCTGGGCTCCGATCCGCTTTGCTTGGCCGACAACGCAGCTCTAGCCTGCAGCCTAGGTGCTCCCGCGATCGACCTCAATTTTGGCTGCCCGGCCAAGACAGTGAACAAGTCTCGGGGCGGTGCCGTGCTGCTCAAAGAACCCGAGCTGCTTCATTCGATCCTGTACCAAGTGCGCAAGGCAGTGCCGGCGCATATCCCCGTTACAGCCAAGATGCGGCTGGGCTTCGACAGCCCAGACGGTGCACTCGATTGCGCCAGAGCGTTGGTCGATGGCGGCGCCGAACAGTTGGTGGTGCATGCGCGAACCAAACTCGACGGCTACAAGCCACCTGCGCATTGGGAGTGGGTCGCCAAGGTTCAAGACGTAGTCGGCGTGCCGGTTTTCGCCAATGGCGATATCTGGTCGCTGGAGGACTGGCGCCGCTGCCGCGAAATCAGCGGCGTGGACGACATCATGCTCGGTCGCGGGTTGGTCTGTCGGCCGGATCTGGCTCGCCAGATTAGTGCTGCGAAGAATGGCGCAGCGGTCGAGCCGATGACGTGGGAAAACCTGCAGCCATTGCTCGCTGACTTCTGGCTACAGGCGCGGCGCAAAATTTCACCGCGCTATGCACCGGGTCGGCTCAAGCAATGGATATCCATGCTGACCCGTAGCTACCCGGAAGCGGTTTCGCTATTCGCCCAATTGCGGCGGGAAAACGATTGCGAGCGACTCGACGTTCTACTGGGTATCGACAGCAACGCGCCGAGTTTCGAAGCAGCCGTTTAGCGTCCGCCGCTGACATCCAGCAAAGCGCCGCTGGTATAGCTAGCTTTATCGCTGGCCAGCCAGACAATCGCTTCGGCCACTTCTTCAGCATGACCGCCACGGCCCATGGGCACGCTGGCCTTGACGCGCTCGACTCGCCCAGGCTCGCCGCCGCTGGCATGAATCTCGGTGTCGATCACACCCGGCCGCACGGCATTGACGCGAATACCTTCTGCCGCGACTTCCTTGGCCAAGCCCAGGGTCATGCTGTCGATCGCGCCCTTGGCGGCTGCGTAATCGATGTATTCATTGGGCGCGCCGAGCTTCGCTGCGATCGAGGAGACATTGACGATGACGCCGCCATTACCTCCGTAGAGCGTCGACATGCGTTTTACTGCTTGGCGCGCGCAAAGAAAACTACCCGTCACATTGACCGCAAACACCCGCGCCAGCCGCGCCGCATCCATCTCGTCCAGGCGCATCTGGTGCTCCAGCATGCCCGCGTTGTTGACCAGCACATCGAGCCTGCCGAACTCATCGTCGATCGCAGCGAACAACCCGGCCACTTGGGTCTCGTCGGACACATCGGCTGCCACGGCGATTGCCCGGACACCGGTGCTTTTAAGCTCTTCCAGCAGGCTTTGCGCGGCATCCTGGCGGTGATTAAAGTTAAGGCACAGCGCATAGCCTTCGGCGGCAGCAAGTCTGGCAGTGGCGGCGCCTATTCCTCGGCTGGCTCCTGTAATCAGCATAACTTTGGACATAAATTAACTCCGACGAACGGTCTTGAAAAGCAGCGGGCGATTCCTATTTAGGGGGTCACAGGATGCCGAATTCGGGTCCTGTCATAACCACTCGCTGAATTTCAGGAGATAGCAAATGAGTAGTTTTTCTATGGCTCCGCTGTTCCGCCAATCCATTGGCTTCGATCGTTTCAATGATCTGTTCGAGTCTGCCTTGCGCAACGACGCGAGCAGCTCGTTTCCACCGTACAACGTGGAAAAACATGGTGATGATCAGTACCGAATCATCGTAGCAGCCGCAGGTTTTCAAGAGTCCGATCTGGATTTGCAGGTCGAACGCAGCGTACTGACCGTCAGTGGCGGCAAGCGTGAAAATGGCGGCGATAACGTCACCTACCTGCACCAGGGCATCGCTCAGCGTGCATTCAAACTGTCGTTCCGCCTGGCCGACCATATAGAGGTCAAAGGCGCGGCACTCAACAACGGTCTATTGAGCATAGAGCTCGAACGCGTCGTGCCGGAAGAGGCCAAGCCCAAGCGCATCCCGATCAACGGTGAGCGTCTGGTGCTGGAAGAGGTCTGACCTTGAGAAGGGCGTCGCAAGGCGCCCTTTTTTGCTTGTAGATCAGGCTGTCAAATTCGTTGCCAACAGCTCGCTGAACTCGGCAAGCGGCAGCGGACGGCTGAACAGATAGCCCTGATACAGATGACAGCCCTGCAGCTGCAGCAGCTCGAGCTGCGCCTGTTGTTCGACCCCTTCGGCGATGACTTCCAGCCCCAGGCTTCTGGCCATTGCGACGATAGCGCGAATAATTTCGGCGTCATTGCCGTCATCCAGCGCGTCGCGGACGAATGACTGATCGATCTTCAGCAGATCTACTGGCAAGCGTTTGAGATAGGTGAGCGAGGAGTAGCCGGTGCCAAAATCATCCATCGCGAAGCTCACCCCATGTCGGCGCAGGCGACGCATCTTCGCAATGGTGTCGTCCAGGTTCTGAATCACGATGCCTTCGGTGATTTCCAGCTTGATCATTTGGTGTGGCAGCCCGGTGGCTTTCAGCGCTTCGACGACGCGTTCGACGAATTCGTTCTGGCGGAACTGGCGCGGGCTGATGTTGACGCAGAGGCTGAATTCGTCGGGCCGGACCAGATCGTTGGCCAGTAATAAAGCACCGATTCGGCTGGCTTCCTTTATTACCCAGCCGCCGACGTCGATGATCAGTCCACATTCTTCCAATACGTCAATGAACTGGGCGGGCGAGCGAACGCCATGCTCCGGGTGATGCCATCGCAACAGCACCTCAGCACCGACCACCACGCCGGATCGTGCGTCTACTTGAGGCTGCAGGTATAGCTCGAATTCGTTGCGCTGCAGTGCCAATCGCAACTCGTTTTCCAGCTGCAGGCGGGCACTCGCGGCTTCCTGCATGGTCGCTCGAAACATCTGTATGGCATTGCGCCCAGCATCCTTGGCTCGGTAGAGGGCGATGTCGGCGCGCTTCAGCAGGTCGGCAGGGGTGTCGCCGTGATCTGGCATCAGGGCAATGCCGATACTCGGGGTCACTTGCAAGCGATTGCCTTCGAAGACCATCGGCTCGGCGAGTAGAGTGCGCAGCTTTTCCGCGACCTGGCGAACGTGGCGGGCCACCTCCGAGCGCTTGCCGGTAAGCCCGGTCAGAAGCACGACGAACTCATCGCCACCAAGGCGGGCAACGGTATCTTCCTGGCGGATGCTGGCCTCAAGGCGTGCCGTGATCATTTTCAGTACGCCATCGCCGACTGGATGTCCGAGCGAGTCGTTAATGTGTTTGAAGTGGTCGAGATCGAGAAATAGCAGCGCGCCGCGCAGGTTGTGCCGTTTATGCAGCGCGGCCTGCTGGGTCAGGCGATCCATGAGCAGGGCGCGGTTGGGCAGGTTGGTCAGCGGGTCGTGGTAGGCCAGATGATGGATCTGTGCATGGGCGGCCTTCAGTTGGCTGATGTCGCGCGCCGACATCAGTAGGCATTCGGTGTCGTTGAGCTCGATCGGCTCTACCGACACTTCGATGCTCAGCGGGCTGCCGTAACGATCCTGGCCGATCATCTCCCGGTTGGTCACGCGGCCGTCACGTTCCAGCAGTTCGAGAATTTCGTTGCGTTGCGTGACAGCCCAGATGCCAAATTCGGCAGGAGTGCGGCCGATGGCTTCTTCCGGGCGGTAACCGGAGAGACGGTAGAAGCCCTCGTTGACTTCGATGAAGCGCCCGGTGCTGCGCTCGCTGATGATGATTGCGTCGGGGCTCGAGTGAAATGCAGTAGCGAACTTGGCCTCGCTGGCCTTCAGTGCCGCTTCGGCCTGCTGTCGCTTGGTGACGTCCCTGAAAGTGGTGACGATGCACAGCCGCCGGTCGATACGAATGAAGCGACTGGAGACCACACAAGTGATGTATTGATCTGCTTTGGTGCGAAATTGCGCTTCGGCATTTTCCAAGCGCTGGTGGTGAGTCAGCTGCTGATAGAGTTCCTGTCGCTGATTCTCATCGCGCCAGAAGCGTAGTTCCGGGGCCGAACGTCCTACGATCTCGCTGCTCTCCCAACCGAATACGGCGCTGAATCTCGGGTTGATCGCAATGAACTTACCGTCGCGAATGCGCGACAGGGAAATCGGATCTGGACTGCCCTGGAACAGCGCGGAAAACTTGGCTTCGGACGCGGCTAGATGCTGCTCGCGCAGAACACGCTCGGTGGCATCGATAATAATTCCGGCCATTTGCAGTGGGGCGCCGTGCTCATCACGATAGAGTTTGGCGGTGCTTTCCAGGTGGCGGACCGTGCCATCCGCATGTTCCGCTTGGTAGACGGCCTGGTAGGTCTGGCGCCGCCCGGCGAGCAGATCGTTGTAGGCCTCGCGCATGGCTTGCCGGTCTTTTGCCGCGACGCTGCGGAAAAACTCCCGAAACGATCCATCGAAAGGGCCCTCAACGGTGCCCTGCAATTCAGATGCCCGAGCCGAGGCATAAAGCCTGTCGCTCGGGATGTGCCATTCCCAGTTGCCAAGCTCTGCCGATGCCAACGCCAACTCCAGACGTTCCTGACTGTCTTCGAGGGCTTGGGCCTGGATGTGCTGGTCGGTGATGTCGCGGACGATGCCCACCAGCGTTGACTGATCCGTGCTGCCAGCCTGTTGCTGACCGTCGATTTCCAACCAGTGCACGCTCCCATCTGCCCAAAGCACCCGATGGCGAAAGCTGAAGCGTGGCTCGTTGCCTTTTAGTGCGGAGCGAAGGAAAGATTCGATACGGGATCGGTCTTGCTCGGCGACGAGCGTCAGATACGCTGCCTGTGTCACTTCGACGAGCGGCTCGGCGAGGCCAAAAAGCCTGCTGGTGCCGAGTGACCACTGCACGACGCCGCGCCGCAGGTCCCAGGACCAGATGCCCAACCCTGCACCGTCGAGCACCGACAGCAGGCGAGAGGCGTCCTGCCAGGGTGTTGTTGCTTCGTTTGCGGTGGTATTGCGTGCGGGCTCAATGGGCAACATGAACGGCCTCGGCCGGGCAAATCAGGGAATGGCTAATCGGTGAAGAACAGACAATGTGCATGGGCTTCTGGGTATCGTTGTAGTTATGCCCCGAACTTATCCGTAGCTAAGGATGGTCTGAAGTAGTTGTGTATTTCTGGCTGACTTCAGCCCCTGCC
>NZ_CEXBBO010000002.1:0-237801 GCF_982611455.1 Stutzerimonas sp. | reverse complement strand
GTTTTCAGTCGGCAGAACAGCCTCTACTGGGTCAGTTTTCGGTCAGCGGCAACAATGTAGCCTTCAAACACCTTCTTGAGTCGGGCCTTGTGCTCCCTCGCACTAGGCCCTGCGTAGCTCCCGTCTGGGTCGCAAAAATTCTCAACGTACTCACGCTCTGCCAGTCCACGAGGGGACACCCCTCCTGATCGACCACCTTTGGAGAGAATGTCACAGATCGCACCGTACCCGAGGGTGGCCTCACTAAAGGCCTTGTTCTGGCCAAATCCGCCGACCAGATCCCCGAAATGCTTGAGCTGATGGGAGATGAACGGCAGGCCCACCTCGGCCCTCGCCATCTGGTATGCAAGCGTGTGACGAAGCGAGTATGCCGAGAAGTCCAAGGACTCGTACTCTTCGCTCGACAGAATCTCTTGGAAGAACGAGTCGAATTGCGCTGCAATTCTGGTCGAGGTCGAGGAGTCAGGCTTCGCTCCTGGCGCCACAGTGTGCGAGCTGCAAAATAGATAAGGGTTCTGTTTCACCTTGGCAATAAATTGAGCGACTCGAATAGCATCTCGCACAATCGGGATAGCGACCCATTTGTCGTCAAACAGCTTTGCGAGGTTTTGGCGATGCTTGGTGACATTGCTGACGATAAGCCAATACCCATTTTCTTCTTCAAGGCAAGTATCGACCAAGATTTCTGATAGCTCAGACGGACGCATCCCAGTATATTGAGCAACAAGATAACAAGCAGAATATGAAACGTAATTAACGTACTCGTGGAAGCTAGCGTCAATATCCGAAACACTAAGACCTATTAGATATTTCTCAGATTTGAAACGATCCTCAAACTTATCTGAGTAAAACTCAGGCCAGACATCATCAAGCTGTGTTTCTAACTGCTTAGTGTCATAACCTTTTCGGCGCAAACGCAAAGCCACGTACAGATTGTATTTGTATCGCGTGAGCCCGTTGACCGCACCCAAAGCGTATTCTCTTGTATTGCGACGAGCCAAGGCATCCAAATCTCGAACGGGCTCGCCTATAGAGTCCAGAAAGTCAACAACCGCAAACGATGCTTCTCGCGATGCCTTCTCGAAAACTTGGTTTGGCAAAATCCGATAGTTCTTTTCAGAGCCACTGTTATTCTTCGCCCTTTTTGCCCAGCTCAGGGAGTCTAGCTCTACATATGGCAGAGGCTCATCGAAAATCTGTTCCACTAGAAACGGCGATCTCAGGGCATTAAAAAACCTTTGCGTATCTGAAGTAAAAACATAGGGGTGCGCGGAAGCAGCCGCACGATAAATTTCAGCATCAAAATAAGTCAAGCCATGGTAGCCATTTTCGAAGAATTCGTCTGTTAATAGCTTACGCGCCTCAACTGACATAGTATTAATAAACCTTAAGCCGGACTTAAAGTAATCAATTACCGTGATAGGTTTAAGGAACTTCCCCTTAGACGAAAAAATTTTTAGGGCTGATGGAAACTTTAGGTAGCAATACATCGCCACTTTTACTTCGAGAATTGCCAGCTGATTGAGCTTGGGGAACTCCCCAAAATCAATGCGTAGCTTGGCCCCTCGAACGTTGCGAGATGCATTTGGCTCATCGGCATTAAAATCCCAGACTTGATCTCCAAGAGCTGACATCTTACTCACCGGCAAAGCCAGCAAACCGTTATACCAGGCAAGCATCTTAAGAGGGTCAGCGCCGTCTGGAATGACTCCCTCAGTAACTCCACCCAGATGGCGGTGAATAGCATAGCGCCATTGCTTGAACTCCTTGACCTGGAGAAAAATACTCTCAGTCATAGGACTACCCCCTCAACCAAAATGCTCGTATTAACGTTCTCTGATAGCCGCTCGGCTTGTGACAATTCTTCTGCCGAAAAATCGGAGGTTTCCTCATTCAGAATGGAGTTAAGGACATCCAAATTATCCAGAATCACTTCTCCGTATGGGGTGTCCAGCACCCGACTCACCTCAATCATGTGCTGATAATCCCTGCGCATTGCAAAAAGCTCAGGCAAATGAGAGACCGTTATGATGCTATTGCTGCATGACAAGCACTTATTCAAAAGCGTGCAGGGCTTACTAGGATCATAATTCTTCATGCCCTTGATAAAGTCGGGCGGATCAAATGCATTCACGCAAGTGACGAGACCAGTTCTAACTGGAATGGCGTCTCTCGGAGTCTCAATCGTTTTAGTCGGTATGATAACCGGCTGTTCATGCAAGGTTTCCTGATGCAGCTCATGCAGAAACTTGTTAAGCAATTTCCGGGCAGTAAAATTAAAATCCATGCGATCCAAATAGGCCAGCGTGGTCTGTAAGTATTTATGGCCCAGTAATACTTGAATCTCACGAATGGAAACACCCTTCTCAATGAGCTCACTGATAAAGCTTGGCCTGAACCGAGAGGATGACAAACTAATAGGCTTTCCGTCTTCGTCTACTAATTTATGGTCAGAAGCGAATTCGGCAAACATCTTATTTATCAAGCTTCGGCCCGACGCATCGACTGAGTCGACAACGCCAAACTTCCTGGGCGAGCTGGACTGATAGATAAATAACTTATTCCTTTCACTTTCTGGCGCTAAATCTCGAATGTTTCTTGTCAAAAATCTAACATCATCAAAGACTTTTTTGACTGCACGACCTTGTGAGCTTGTCAGCCAAGAAATCTCCGCATGAAACAGATCAAGATGGTACATCTTCCCGCCGGTCGACCTTTCCTTCCAATAAAGTAAGCAGGGCCTGCCGGTGAGATCGTGGCGTTCGACAAAGTCATCCAACTCAAGTGTGTTAAGCGAGTCGGCATTCAGACCTGTAACTTGGGCCAGTCGCGCCACATACGGTGCCAATACTCTCGCATCAATGCGGTAAAGGACGCCCCAGCTTTTATATACGTCTTCTAGTGGCTTACCAACCGCATAAATGATACGGAAAAACACTTTATGGTATTTATTATTTGTGCCGATCTCTTTAGTGTTAATTGGCACGCCACCCAGCTTATTCTCAAATATCCAACGAGCATGATCCAGGGTCGAACAACCACGGCGTGCATTTCCATATTCATCCAATGGATCCTCACCAACTCCACTACGCACATACATCCGCGCGCAGTTATTGGTTTCCTCGATCTCGCGCAAAACTACTTCCGAAATCTTGTTACGTACCGCAATGGGATACGGCCTGTAGAGATCGGTTTCGCGCTCAGTATCGAAGCCCTCAGCGGCCATGTAGTTTTCCAGACCGAAGCCATCAATCTGGAGCACCCGCTTCATCATTGAGCGAGTAACACTCATAAGCGTACTCGCGTGGCTGGTTGATACCGCTCGCTCAACAATCTGCTCTTGAAGAAAGCTCCTGAACCGAGGCAGCGTATATGTGGTAATAAATTCCCGGATGTCCTCGGTGCCCACGAACCCCGCCGACTGCAAGCAATTGCTCATATACCTGAATGCATCTGAGAAATTAGACTGTCCGGACTTACTACTACTTTTCATAGAAGACGCGCTGTAGACGTGCAGCAACGACCTGAACGGCTCATCCGCAGTGGCAACTGCAATGTCTTCAAGCTTATTGATGGGGATCTTCCTTAGCCCCCTGAACTTATCGAATAGCGACTCTGTTTTTTCTGCTGGAAACTTTAAGGCTGCGCGTTGCTTTGAGGTCTTGTACTCAAGATCAAGCACCCCACGCGCCCTTAAGTCGCCAAGGATCTGAACGAAGGTTTCACGGACGAGTTCGTATTGATTTCGAGCAGCATTTAACCCAGAAAGACCTTCAATATCGCTGAGGTAGTCACGAAACTTAATAGTGTTGGCACGAACAGGGATTTGCATTTTTTCCTGGTCGCTTAACCCTTCGTACCAAGCAAGTAGCCGACGCCTCCACTCGCAGGCAGCAGAGCAGTGTCCGGGAACAATAATTCCCTGCTCACGCATAGCATCCAAGACAGGGTCAAACTCGCGGATTCGCCAATTTATCGACGCGGCAGATAGGCTGAGCTCATCCATCAGAGGAGACCATGAGAGAGCGGCCTCGTTACCTTTCCCCAGTCGTACTTTCAGTAGAGATTCTCGATTGGCTGTTGCTCGCGCCACCCATGCTTCGATAGCAGAATCAATTTCTGTGGCCTTTTCCTTGCTAATCATTTCATTGCCCCCGCATCGATTTTCAGGCGGGTTTGGTTGACCAGCTCCTCCATCTCTCCCGCTTTGGTCTTTGTTTCCGAGCCAGGACTAAGCAGCCTCTGATAAAGGTCGTACGGGATTTGGGTGTAAATCTCAGATGTCGAAAGCTTCGAATGACCTAACGTTTTCTGAACAGCAACCAGGCGATCCAGATGGTCTTTGCCAATATCTGGACTACGAAGCAGGGAGTAGGCGTTTCCATGACGCAGTTTGTGCGGAGAGATTTTCTTGGCGATCCGCCGCTTTGCCAGAGCACGTGTGGAAACTCGATCCAGAAGCTTCGTGATGGAGTTAGGCGTGTACGAAGTACCTTCAGCATTCAGAAATGCAGGCGTCTCCAACGCCGTACCGAACTGGCTCTTGTACATCCGGTAGAGCGGAGAGGCGTGATACTTCTTCACTCGCTGCAAGGTGGCTCGGCTTACCAGCGTCATTCGGGGTTTGGCTTGGTCAGCGAGCCCCTTGCTCCCGCTGATCAAGAGAGGGCAGTAGTCCGCGTTCGTGGCCGCCTCTACATCCACTGAAATGAAGAGTGTGCTCTGGAATTTCATAGCGTCCTCAATGGCTGCCAGCGTCACACGCGGCAGCTCAGAACGCCTTACCCCTGTGTCGTAAATGAACTGGAGCACGCAGCGTTCGCGCTCGCTTTCGGTCGCCAGCAGCAGTTGCTTCAGGTCTGCCAGGGTGCACGACTGAACGAGCGCTCTGTTCGGGCTTCGCGAAAGCAGGCCAGTGGCATAGGGATTGGAGGCTTGGCGGGGAGCGGGGGCGTCATCAATCCCACGGCAGAGGTACTTATTGAAGAACGCCATCAGAGACGAATCCCGGTTGCGTACCGTCTTGGTGGATAGCTCCTCTTCTTCGCGCAGATGAGCAAAGTACTCCTCAATGACATGCGTACGAACTTCCAAATAGGCCGAGTCCCGCTCACAGTCGGCAAACTCCCGGCGCCCCATCTGGTATTGGTGGAAGTACCCTAGGTTCTTCCCATACGTCAGCGCGGACTGATAGGACATATGGCCGTTCGCGAGCCCGTGCGATAGGAAGCCAGACACCAGGGGGAGTAAACGCTCATCGTCGTCGAAGACAGCTGCCCCCGTTAGCACCTGACTCCTCGCATCCAAGGACTCACCAGCCCAACCCTCCTCAAGGGTCGGAGACTCATTGAGATCGATACGCTTCGACCGTACTGCTAGAACCTTCATGTTCACTTCCCCTAAGCTTGCGCGGCTGCACTATACAGAATGTGCATTTATTGAGTAGCACAATAACCAACCAGAGAAAGGAAATTTTTTTAAGCAACCATCACGTACTGTGCGTTTTTTCTGAGGGGGCGTAAAAGGAAAATATCGGCGGAGCGCTGGTACAGCTGGCAACTGAGCTTGCCGTCGGCGACGTAAAACTGGAACAGGGCATGACAGGGCGGCAGCGCCATCTGGTCGACCAGCGCCGGGTTCCAGGCCGATACGATCAGGCGGCGCGAATCCGGATTCTTCTTAATCATTTCCACCAGCTTGCTGATCTGGTCCACCGACTCGCCGTTGGGTGCCGGCCAGTTGCGCCACTGATAGCCGTAGACCGGCCCCAGCTCGCCATTTTCGTCGGCCCACTCGTCCCAAATACGTACGCCGTTTTCCTGCAGGTACTTGATATTGGTATCGCCCTGGAGGAACCACAGCAGCTCGTGAATGATGGATTTCAAGTGGCACTTCTTGGTCGTCACCAACGGGAACCCGTCAGCCAGGTCGAAGCGCATCTGATGGCCGAACACACTGTAGGTGCCGGTGCCGGTGCGATCGCTCTTGAAGGTGCCGTTCTCGCGCACGTGGCGCATCAGGTCGAGGTACTGTTTCATCGATGAACTCGAAGCGGGCGCGAAGGCGCAGTAAAAGGAAACTCTGGGAATAGTAAGAGTCACCGCCCGGAATGTCTCGCTGGAAGCGACAAGCCGGACGGTTTCAACTCAAGCCGAGGCCTTGGCCGGTTCGTGACGATAGCCCCAGGCGATCATGCCGAGGCCGATCAATACCATGGGTACGCAGAGCACCTGCCCCATGGTCAACCAGCCGAAGGCCAGGTAGCCGAGCTGGGCATCCGGCACCCGCACGAATTCGACAATGAAACGGAAGATGCCGTAGCACACGGCGAATAGGCCGGACACCGCCATGGTCGGCCTAGGCTTGCTGGAATAAACCCAGAGAATGATGAACAGCGCCACGCCCTCCAGAGCAAATTGATAGAGCTGCGAAGGATGCCGCGCCAACTGCTGCGGGTCGGTGGGGAACACCATCGCCCAAGGCACATCGCTCGCCTTGCCCCAGAGTTCGGCATTGATGAAATTGCCGATGCGGCCGGCGCCCAGGCCGATGGGTACGAAGGGTGCAATGAAGTCCATCAGCTCGAAAAATTTCTTGTCGTTGCGTCGAGCGAAAATCCAAGTACACAGCAGCACGCCGATCAGGCCGCCATGGAAGGACATACCGCCCTTCCATACCTGGAAAATCAGCGTCGGATCGTTGAGGTAGGACGCGAGATCGTAGAACAGCACGTAGCCCAGCCGTCCGCCGACGATCACGCCCATCGCTACCCAGAACACCAGATCGGAGAGCTTGTCCTTGTCCCAGCTCGGGTCGAAGCGGTGCAACCTGCGTGAGGCGAGCAGCCAGGCACCGCCGATCCCAATCAGATACATCAGGCCGTACCAGTGAATTTGCAGCGGGCCTAGCGAGACGGCCACAGGGTCTATCTGCGGGTAAGGCAGCATCCAGGTTTCCTCAGATCAAGAAGTTGATTCCAACGCCCAGCAGCAGCAACGCGAACAGGCGCCTGAGCAACAGCGCTGACAGGCGATGCGCCAGATTGGCACCGATACGGGCAAAGAACATGCTGGTAACGGCAATGCCGACCAGCGCCGGCAAATAAACGTAGCCCAGACTCCATTCCGGCAAATGCGCATCCTGCCAGCCGACCATGGCGAAACTCAGCGCGCCTACGATAGCGATAGGCAGACCACAGGCCGCGGACGTAGCGACCGCCTGCTGAATAGGCACGCTGCGCCAGCTGAGAAAGGGCACCGTCAGCGAGCCACCGCCGATGCCGAAGATCGCCGAAGCCCAGCCGACCACCACGCCCGCCAACGTGAGCCCAGGCTTGCCAGGTACGCCACCACTGGCCTTGGGCTGCAGCGAAAAAGCCATCTGAATCGACATAGCGATAGCGAACACCCCGATGATTTGCTGCAGCGCCGGCCCTTGGATCCTGGCCGCTGTGAGACTACCCAGCGCGGCACCAAGCAGGATGCCGACGGTCATCCACAGCACCACGGGCCATTGCACCGCACGTCTGCGATGGTGAGCCCGGATCGAATTGAGCGAGGTAAAGACGATAGTCGCCAGCGACGTGCCGACAGCCAGGTGGGTCAGCACAAGCGGGTCGAAACCCTGCGCAGTGAAGCTGAATACCAGTACCGGGACGATGATCATTCCACCGCCAACACCGAACAGTCCGGCCAGCACTCCAGCGAATCCGCCAAGAAGCAGATAAAGCGCGAACTCCATCGGACCATCCTGAAAAACAAAAGCGGCATGGTAGCTGAAAAACGGGCTTGAGGCTGGAGGCTGCAGGCTTTGCGAGAAAGCATTCCGAGCCCCTCCGCCATTTCTTGGGCTGGCATATCTGCTGCTTTTTCGTCTAGCCTCCAGCCTTCTGCGTCTTTTCTGGTTTCCTATGTGCCTGATCGTATTCGCCTGGCGCCCGACTCATGCGCTACCGCTCATAGTCGCCGCTAACCGCGACGAGTTCCATGCTCGCCCCAGCTTGCCATTGGGTCCTTGGAAGGATGCGCCACAGATCATTGCGGGACGAGACCTGCAAGCCGGCGGCACTTGGCTGGGAGTGGGGCCTGATGGTCGCTTCGCCGCGCTGACCAACATCCGTGACCCCGGCGCACCGACCGGAGCGCTCTCGCGCGGCGAATTGCCGGAGCGCTTCCTGCGTGGCCAGCTGCCTCCAGAGGCTTATCTGACCGAGCTGACGGGCCATCTTGAGCACTATTCGGGTTTCAATCTGCTGGTCGGCGATAAACGCGAGCTGTGGTACCTCAACTCGCACACCGGCATACCGGAACAGCTTTCGCCTGGCGTTTACGGGTTGTCCAACGCAGCGCTGAACACACCATGGCCAAAACTCCTGCGAGCGCGGGCAGCGTTGCATGAATGCCTCGACGCACCAGAAGCAGAAACCCTGCTGCAGCTGTTGAGCGACCCGCAACCGGCCGCCAATGCAGAGCTGCCCAGCACAGGCGTCTCGCATGAAGTGGAAAAGATGCTGTCGAGCGTGTTCATCGCCAGTCCCGATTACGGCACCCGAGCCAGCACCGTGCTGATCCGCCTTGCGGATGGCTCAACGAGCATCACCGAGCGCTGCTTCGGGCCGGACGGCCCGTTGGGCGAGAATTGCATCAGCAAGGCGCTGTTCATCCAGGCCAGCGAGTCGGGATCGGACTAGAGAGCCGCTGACGGATTGACCATCCGATCCAGGCCGAGATTGCGCAGGGTCAGCTGTACGGTGGCGTGAATCACCTGCGGGCTGTCCATGACCATTATCTTGGCCAACAACTCGCGCGCGGTGACCGAGCTGATCTGACGCAGCATCCATTTCACCTTCGGCAGGTTTGTGGCGTTCATCGACAGGCTGTCGAAACCCATCGCCAATAGCAGGATGGCAGCACCAGGGTCGCCGGCCATCTCGCCACAGATACTCACCGGTTTGCCTTCTTCATGGGCTTCACGCACGACTCGCTGCAATGCCTCGAGTACAGCCGGGTGCAGGTAGTCGTAAAGATCGGCGACACGCGGATTGTTGCGATCGACCGCCAGCAGATATTGGGTCAGATCGTTGGAACCCACCGAAATGAAATCCACCTGACGCGCCAGTTCACGGGTCAGATAGACCGCCGCTGGCACCTCGATCATCACGCCGACGGGCGGCATTTCCACATCGGTGCCCTCGTCGCGAACCTCACCCCAAGCGCGGTGAATGAGGTGGAGCGCTTCTTCTAGCTCGCGCGTGCCGGAGATCATTGGCAGCAGAATGCGCAGATTATTCAGGCCGGCGCTGGCCTTGAGCATGGCGCGTGCCTGCAGCAGAAAGATTTCCGGATGATCCAGCGTGACGCGGATACCACGCCAGCCGAGGAAGGGGTTCTCTTCCTTGATCGGAAAGTACGGCAGGCTCTTGTCGCCGCCGATGTCGAGGCTGCGCATGGTCACCGGCAACGGATGGAAGGCCTGGAGCTGCTCGCGATAGATCGCCATCTGCTCCTTTTCGCTGGGGAAGCGCTCCTTCATCATGAAGGGTACTTCGGTGCGATACAGGCCGACCCCTTCGGCGCCGCGCTCCTGCGCGCGCACCACATCGGCGAGCAGGCCGGTGTTTACCCACAGCGGAATACGCACGCCGTCGGTGGTCTCGCAGGGCAATTCGCGTAGAACATCCAGCCCCTCGGAAAGCTGCCGTTCCTGCTCGGCCAGGACCAGATATTGATCGCGCAGTACTTTCGCCGGGTTGGTGATGATCTCGCCACGCGTGCCGTCGATGATCATTTCGATGCCATCGACCTTGGAATACGGCAGATCGACCGCGCCCATCACCGTCGGGATACCCATGGCGCGGGCCAGGATCGCCACGTGCGAGTTGCTCGAACCGAGCACCGAGACCATGCCCACCAGTTTGCCTACGGGCACCTCGCCGAGCATCGCCGGAGATAATTCCTCGCTGACCAGAATGGTCTTGTCCGGGTAGGTGAGGGTTTGCTGCCGCGCCTGCTGCAAGTAACCGAGCAGGCGTCGGCCGATGTCTTTGACGTCCGAGGCGCGCTCACGCAGATAGGCATCGTCCATCATCTCGAAACGGGCTACATGATCGCTGACCACCTGGCGCAACGCGCCTTGTGCCCATTGTCCGGTGCGGATGACCTTGGACACTTCGCCGCCGAGTGCGGAGTCGTCGAGCATCATCAGGTAGACGTCGAACAGCGCGCGCTCTTCCTTGCGCATTTGCGTGGCGAGCTTCTCGGACAGCGCGCGCATATCGGCACGCACGGCCTCCAGAGCGGTCTCGAACAGCATCAGCTCGGCGGCAATGTCGCTGATCGTCTTATCCGGCACTACATCGAGATCGGCAGGCGGCAGTACCACCAAAGCCGTCCCGACCGCCGCACCGGGCGCACCGGGAATGCCGATGAAGCGCGTTTCCTGAATGCCCTTGCCCTGCCGACCGAGGCCGCGGATCGAACCGGTCGCCTCGGCATGGGCAATAACGCCGGCGAGCTGCGCGCTCATGGTGACGAGGAAGGCTTCTTCACCCTCGTCGAACAAGCGCTGCTCTTTCTGCTGGATGACCAGCACGCCCATCACCCGCCGGTGGTGGATGATCGGCGCGCCAAGGAAGGAGGCATAACGTTCTTCACCAGTTTCGGCGAAGTAGCGATAGCGCGGATGTTCGGAGGCGTGCTCGAGGTTGAGCGGTTCCTCGCGGGTACCGACCAGGCCGACCAGACCCTCATTGGGAGCCATGCTGACCTTGCCGATGGCTTTCTTATTCAAGCCCTCGGTAGCCATCAGGACGAAGCGACCGGATTCGGGATCGAGCAGGTAGACCGAACAGACCTGGCTGGCCATGGCCTCCCGGACTCTCAGCACGATAATGCCCAAGGCCGCCTTGAGGTCCTTGGCGGCATTCACTTCCTGGACGATCTTGCGCAGCGTGCCGAGCATGCTCAGGGGCTTTCTCCCGTCAATCCCGCGCCAGAAGGCGCGGGGCGAGTTCTTTTAAGGCGCGACGGTAAACCTCGCGCTTGAAGGTGACCACCTGGCCCAACGGGTACCAGTAGCTGACCCAGCGCCAGCCATCGAATTCGGGCTTGCCGGTAAGGTCCATGCGCACCCGATCCTCCGCGCCGGTTAGTCGCAAGAGAAACCACTTTTGTTTCTGACCAATACACAGCGGCTGGCTATGGGTACGCACCAACCGCTGAGGCAGGCGATAACGCAACCAGCCACGGGTACAGGCGAGAATTTTCACGTCCTGCTGTTCGAGACCGACCTCTTCGTTGAGCTCGCGATAAAGCGCCTCTTCCGGCGTCTCGCGCGGATTGATACCGCCTTGTGGGAATTGCCAGGCGTCCTGATTAATCCGTCGGGCCCACAGCACCTGCCCGACATCATTGGTCAGGATGATGCCGACATTAGGGCGAAAACCATCGGAGTCGATCACGGCTACAACCTCGCAAACGCATGTCGCGGCATTGTTCCACAAAAAGACGCGAAGCAGAAAGCACGCTGAGCGGCCAGTGATCGAGAGGCTCGCGGCCTTGGACCGACGCCTTTCGGCTGCCACCCGAAGGGCAATACCGCTATGCTTCGCCTCCACTCATCCATTGCGAGGAAGCAGCGTGCGCCTGGCTCTATTCGATCTCGACAATACCCTGTTGGCCGGTGACAGCGATCACGCCTGGGGCGAATTTCTCTGCCAGCGTGGACTGGTCGACGCCGCGGCATATCGAGCCCGCAACGACGCCTTTTACCAGGACTACCTGGCTGGCGAGTTGGACGTGCTGGAATATCAGAACTTCTGCCAGGAGCTGCTCGGCCGCAGCGAGATGGCGCAGCTACAGCAATGGCATGGCGAATTCATGCGTGAGCACATCGAACCCATCGTGCTGGCCAAGGGCGAGGCGCTGGTACGTCAGCATCATGAGGCAGGCGACCGAGTGGTGATCATCACGGCCACCAACCGCTTCATTACCGGCCCGATCGCCGCGCGGCTGGGCGTCGACACGCTGCTGGCCACCGAGTGCGAAATGCTCGACGGTCGCTATACCGGCCGCCTCACCGATGTTCCTTGCTTCCAAGAAGGCAAGGTCACGCGTATCGAGCGCTGGCTGAAAGAGACCGGGCAAAGCCTGGACGACAGCTATTTCTATAGCGACTCACGCAACGACTTGCCGTTGCTGGAGCGCGTCAGCCATCCGGTGGCGGTAGACCCCGATCCGACCCTGCGCGAAATCGCCCAACAACGCGGATGGGACATCATCAGCCTGCGCTGAGACCAAGGTGCCGTGGACGTCAGACCGGTTTGGCGCCCATCAGCCCCATGATGGCGATCAAAATCAGCAGGATCAGTCCCGCATAAACCAGCGCCAAACGCGGCAGACTCGCCGGCGCCGGTGTTTCGCCCAACCCCTGCCAGGCGCGCAGACGGCCGCCGAGCAACAGCCCAAGCGGTACCAGAATCAGGAACAGTATCGAACTCGCCAGAAGCCACAGCTGACCGAGCGGAAAGCCCGCCAGATGCGCCAGCCACCAGCCACTGAGCGGCAGCAGTAACGCCAGCACGGCGAGCAATGGCAGCGACATCAACCGAGTGCGGCGCAACTTCTGCTGCAATACAGCGGCATCGGCGCGGCGCCAGGCCTTCCACAGCATGACGATGTGGGCGATCAGCCCGAGCGTGAGCAGAATCGCCAGCGCGGCATGGACGATGTTCAGCAATTGATAATGTTCCATTGATCCTCGCGGTACGGCTGTCAGCCGAGAAACAGTTGATAGGCAGGGTTATCCGTTTCGTCCCAGTAGCGATAGCCAATCTTGTTCAGTGCCGCCGGTAGCAGATGGCGCTCCTCGGCTGGAACCTGCAAGCCGGCAACCACCCGGCCATCCGCCGCCCCATGGTTGCGGTAATGGAACATCGAGATATTCCAGCGCCCGCCTAGGTTGTTGAGGAAGTTGAACAGCGCACCGGGACGCTCCGGGAATTCGAAGCGGAACACCACCTCATCGCTCACGCCGGAAGCATGCCCGCCGACCATGTGACGGGTGTGCAGCTTGGCCAGCTCATTGTCAGTGAGATCGAGCACCGGAAAACCTTTGGCTTGCAGCCCTTCGACCAGCGCCGCGCGCGGATCGTTTTCGGGATGGGTCTGCACGCCGACAAAGATGTGTGCCTCGCGGTCCTGGTGATAGCGGTAGTTGAACTCGGTAATCTGGCGCTTGCCGATGGCCTCGCAGAACGCCTTGAAACTGCCCGGCTGCTCAGGGATGGTCACGGCGATGATCGCCTCGCGCTTCTCGCCCAGCTCGGCACGCTCGGCGACATGGCGCAGACGGTCGAAGTTGACATTGGCGCCCGAGTCGATGCCCACCAGCACTTGCCCGGACACGCCATCACGCTCGACATATTTCTTGATACCGGCCACTGCCAGCGCACCGGCTGGTTCGGTGATCGAGCGGGTGTCGTCGTAGATGTCCTTGATCGCCGCACAGATTTCGTCGGTGCTGACCGTGATTACTTCATCCACGTAATGCTTGCAGATATCGAAGGTGTGCTGGCCGATCTGCGCCACCGCCACGCCATCGGCGAACAGCCCCACCTGTGACAGCACCACGCGCTCGCCTGCGGCCATAGCCTGCTGCAGGCAGTTGGAATCATCCGGCTCGACACCAATGACTTTGGTTTCTGGCCGCAAGTACTTGATGTAGGCCGCCACGCCGGCGATCAGCCCACCGCCGCCCACCGGTACAAATACGGCATCCAGCGGACCTTGGTGCTGGCGCAGGATCTCCATCGCCACGGTGCCCTGCCCGGCGATCACATGCGGATCATCGTAAGGGTGGATATAGGCGTAGCCCTTTTCCTCAACCAACTTCAGCGAATAGGCCAGCGCCTCGGGAAAGGCATCGCCGTGCAGCACCACCTTGCCACCACGGGCACGCACGCCCTGCACCTTCAGCTCCGGCGTGGTACGCGGCATTACGATGGTCGCCTTGATCCCCAACTCACGCGCGGCCAGTGCCAAGCCCTGAGCATGGTTGCCGGCGGATGCAGTGACCACGCCACGCGCCAGCTCCTCGGCGGACAGCTGCGCCAACTTGTTATAGGCGCCGCGAATCTTGAAGGAAAACACCGGCTGCAGATCCTCGCGTTTGAGCAGAATCTGATTGCCGAGCCGCTCGGAGAGCTGACGTGCAGGCTGTAGTGGAGTTTCCACGGCGACGTCATAGACGCGCGAGGTGAGGATGTTTTTGACGTATTGTTCGAGCATCGTGGCTATCTTGGCGGGAATTGCGGGGTCAACGAGTCTACTCCGCGAAAAACCCCTCGACCACCGACAATCGGCGACCGAAAACGCCGGTTCAGTCCGGAGCAATCACGCTATGGCGCAACGGCCATTCGATAAAAGCGTTTGAGTCCCGAAGGCTGGCCGAAAAAATCCGGGAGACGTCGCGCAGCGACGGCCCGAAGGCCAGTCGCCAAGGATGGCAGATTACAAATGCCAGTTTCGCCCAGGCTCGGACCGCTTGTCGTCCAGCCTCCAGCCTTCCAGCGTCTTTTTCGGCTCTTTTAGCGCCTAGCGCGATTGCCCGGCAGACAAGACCCGCCGGAGACGGAGGGCTATAATCGGCAACTCGTCTTTCTCCCCGCCCGGACCCTTTCATGACCCAGGACCAACTCAAGCAGGCCGTCGCCCAGGCCGCCGTCGACCTTATCGTCCCGCAGCTCAACGATCGCAGCATCGTCGGTGTCGGCACCGGCTCCACTGCCAACTTTTTCATCGATCTGCTGGCCAAGCACAAGGGGGTCTTCGATGGCGCGGTGGCCAGCTCCGATGCCACGGCCGAGCGCCTGAAGGGCCACGGCATCCCGGTCTACGACCTGAATTCTGTATCCGAGCTGGAGTTCTACGTCGATGGTGCCGACGAAGCCAACAGCCACCTGGAACTGATCAAGGGCGGCGGCGCAGCCCTGACCCGCGAAAAAATCGTCGCCTCGGTGGCGAAGACTTTCATCTGCATCGCCGACGGCAGCAAGCTGGTCGAGCGACTCGGTGCCTTCCCGCTACCGGTCGAAGTCATACCCATGGCCCGCAGCCATGTTGCGCGGGAGCTGGTCAAGCTGGGCAGCGATCCGGTCTATCGTGACGGCGTGGTGACCGACAACGGCAACGTCATTCTCGACGTACACAACCTAATGATCGGCTTCGCGCCGGATGTCGAAGCGCAGATCAATAACATCGTCGGTGTCGTCACCAACGGCCTGTTCGCGGCTCGCCCGGCCGATGTTTTGCTACTGGGCACCAAAGACGGAGTGCAGACGCTCAAGCGCTGAAGCAAGCCGCAGCCACAAGCAGATGATGGCCTCTACGCTCCAAAGGATGCTCCGCGTCCGTGCGACGCAGCTTCGTACAGCAAAAAGCGCGACGCGTTCCACCAAGGTCGTGGCAAAGCGGTGGTGTAGAAGCGACACCCATCTACGACGCCGCACAGACAATAGGATGGGTTAGCAGCGCAAACAATTGTGGCAACGAACCATACAACCAGCCGCTGCGTAACCCATCATCGGAGTGAGCCGATACATCGCTTGGTGGTTTACGCGACGCACCGGCTTCGTGAGGTAATTTGCTTCGAGGCGCATGCGTCGCTAACCCACCCTACGCCTACTCGCTCGTCCAGCCTTCCAGCCTCCAGCGCCTTATCGGCTTCTACCGCCTTTTCCGCTTGAACACATAAAATCGATTCGGCTCGCCAACCACGTAGATATTGCCCTGACCATCCATTGCCACGCCTTCGGCCTGATCGATTCCCTGCACCAAACCGTTGAGCCCGCCAAACAGGCTGATGAAGCTGCATGGGCGGCCCTGCAAATCGAGTTCCACCAGCAATCTCGACTCATCGGAAAGCATCAGGGTATGGCCGGTTCTCGGATCGATGGCCACCGAGGAAATGTCGCGCACCAGCAGCGGCTGACTGGGCAATGCTTCCAGCAACCCGGCGCTGCCGTCCTCGCCGGGAAATGGCAACTCGAACAACCCCTGCGGGTCGCGCTCCTTGGCCAGCAGCATCCGCTGTGTGCGCGGATTCCAGGCTAGCCCCTCGAAACCCTTGTTGCCCGCTTCGGCGAATCCCAGGTCGTAACGGGCCATCTCATCGAGATCGAGGCTTTGCACAGTGGGTTCCAAGCGAAAAACCGCGACCAGCCGGCGGCGCTCATCGACGATGGCCAGTCGCCCGTCACTCAGCGCCTCGACCGCTTCGGGATCGGAAAAGCCGGTCAGCCTGATGCGTCGCAACACCAATCCACCGGGCGTGAATTCGATGAGCTGTGGATTTTGCCCGGTCACGGTGAACAGTGTGCCGGTGAGTGGATTCCAGGTCAGACCGGAGGTTTCGTCATCCTCCAGCCCAACCAGCGTCGTCTGCAATGACAGTTGGTAATCGGGCAGCCAGATGCTATCGATGCGCTGCTGAGCGTCGACGGATTGCTCCTGCCAATACAGCTTGAGTTGGTCGTCCCAATGCAGCAACGCGCCGGCAATGATCGCCGCGGAAACGGCAAACACCAGCAGGGCGTAGAAAAAAAGACGCAGGCGGGAAGTACGAGTAACGATGGCTGGCATGGCGGACGGACCCAGGGCGGGGCCCGGATTACAGCATGATCAGCGGCGACGAGAAACAGCGGCCGGATGCGCACCAGCATCCGGCCATATCCAATCAGAGCACGCGGCTCTCGAAGCGGGACAACCCGACCAGCTCCAGCACCATCTGATCGCCCTGATTCAGCGGGCCGACGCCGGCCGGCGTACCGGTCAGCACCACGTCGCCTGGTTGCAGGTTGAAATGACCGGCAATGTGTTGCAGCAGCGGCAGGATGGCGTTGAGCATCTGGCTGCTATTGCCGTCCTGGCGAACTTCGCCGTTGATGGTCAGGCGAATGCCGATATCGGTAAGGTCCTGCACTGCGTCACCCGGCACGAAGGGCGCCAGCACGCAGGCACCATCGAAGCTCTTGGCGGTTTCCCAAGGATGGCCCTTTTCCTTCAGCCTAGCCTGCACGTCGCGCAAGGTCAGGTCGAGCGCTGGGGCAAAGCCGGAAATGGCGTCGCGAACCTCTTCTTCGTTCGGCTTTCGCGACAGCGGCTTGCCGATCAACACGGCGATCTCCGCTTCGTAATGCACCGCGCCACGGTCGGTCGGAATATTGAAGCCACCGTCCAGCGGTACCGTGCAGCTGCCCGCCTTGATGAACAGCAGCGGTTCGGTCGGCACCGGATTGTTCAGTTCCTTGGCATGCTCGGCATAGTTGCGGCCGATGCACACGACCTTGCCCAGCGGGTAATGAATCGGCGTGCCATCGGTGTATTGGTGCTTGTAGTTCATTGCAAAATCCTCAGAGAGAGCAGCAAGCTGGAAGCAAAGGCTATGCGCAGGCTTCAGGCTTCAGGCTTCAGGCTTCAGGCTTCAGGCTGAAAATTTTGCCCGGATTCATGATGCCATTGGGGTCGAACGCAGCCTTGATCGCCTTCATATAGGCGATCTCCGCCTCCGAGCGGCTGTAGGTCAGGTAGTCGCACTTGGTCATGCCGACGCCGTGCTCGGCGGAGATCGAACCGTTGTATTTCTCGACCGTCTCGAACACCCACTTGTTGACCGCGGCGCACTTGTCGAAGAATTCGTCCTTGGACAATGCCTCCGGCTTGAGAATGTTCAGGTGCAGGTTGCCGTCGCCGATGTGGCCGTACCAGAGCACTTCGAAGTCCGGGTAGTTCTGGCTGACGATGGCGTCGATGTCGGCCAGGAAAGCCGGCACTTTGGAAACGGTGACCGAGATGTCGTTCTTGTATGGTGTCCAGTGCGAGATGGTTTCGGAAATGTACTCGCGCAGCTTCCACAAGTTTTGCAGCTGCTGATCACTCTGACTCATGACGCCATCGATCACCCAGCCCTCGTTCACGCAATGTTCGAAGGTGGCCAGCGCCTGTTCGGCACGCTCTTCGGTCGTTGCCTCGAACTCGAGCAGCGCATAGAAAGGCGCACGGGTTTCGAAGGGGGCCGGAATGTCGCCGCGACCGAGGAGCTTGTCCAGGCACTTGTCGGAGAAGAACTCGAAGGCGGTCAGGTCCAGCTTGTCCTGGAAGGCATGCAGCACCGGCATGATCGAGTCGAAGTCCGGCGTACCCAACACCATCGCGGTAAGGTTAGTCGGCTGACGCTCCAGGCGCATCGTGGCCTCGACGACGAAGCCCAGGGTGCCCTCGGCACCGATGAACAGCTGGCGCAGATCGTAGCCGGTGGCGTTCTTGATCAGGTCCTTGTTCAGTTCGAGCAGATCGCCCTTGCCGGTCACGACCTTCAGACCCGCCACCCAGTTTCGGGTCATGCCGTAGCGGATCACCTTGATGCCGCCAGCGTTGGTGCCGATGTTGCCGCCGATCTGGCTGGAACCGGCAGAGGCGAAGTCCACCGGGTAATACAGGTTCTTGTCCTCGGCGAACTGCTGCAGCTGCGCGGTGACCACACCGGGCTGGCAAACCACGGTGCGGTCCATCTCGTTGAAATCGAGGATCTGATTCATGTAGTCGAAGGAAACGACGACCTCGCCATTTGCCGCCACCGCGGCGGCAGACAAGCCGGTGCGACCACCGGAAGGCACCAGCGCAACCTTGCGCTCATTGGCCCAACGAACAATGGCTTGTACTTGCTCGATGTTCTTGGGAAATACGATGGCCGAGGGTGCCGGGGCAAAATGCTTGGTCCAATCCTTGCCATAGGTTTCCAGGGAACTGGCGTCGGTGAGCACTTTGCCGGGCTCGACCAGGGTCTTCAGCTCATCGATCAAGGCGGAGTCGGTCATGGCGGGAACTCTCATACGATTCATAGTCACCCTGAGTACGCTTCAGCTCAGGGATGGGTGCTTCGAGGGGCTCGTATGCTAGCATACGAGCCCCTTTGAAACGTGCCTCGGCAGACTTCCCGACACCGCTTTTACCCGGTTCGGCCAGCCCTCGCTGGACACTTCAGCCCTACCCTTCGGCCTTAAGGTTTAAACGCAGATGAGCCAGACCTCTCTCGACAAGAGCAAGATCAAGTTCCTTCTTCTCGAAGGCGTGCATCAGAACGCCGTCGACACTCTCAAGGCGGCCGGCTACTCCAACATCGAGTACCTCAAAACCGCGCTGACCGAGGACGATTTGAAGGAAAAGATCGCCGACGCCCATTTCATCGGCATCCGCTCACGCACCCAGCTCACCGAAGAGGTTTTCGACTGCGCCAAGAAGCTGATCGCGGTCGGCTGCTTCTGCATCGGCACCAATCAGGTCAACCTCAATGCCGCCCGCGAGCG
Organism: Stutzerimonas sp.; assembly: GCF_982611455.1. Classification (NCBI taxonomy): domain Bacteria; kingdom Pseudomonadati; phylum Pseudomonadota; class Gammaproteobacteria; order Pseudomonadales; family Pseudomonadaceae; genus Stutzerimonas; species Stutzerimonas sp. The sequence continues at coordinate 218,441 of NZ_CEXBBO010000002.1, read as the reverse complement.
CGGCATCGCGGTGTTCAACGCGCCCTACTCGAACACCCGCTCGGTGGCTGAGCTGGTGCTGGCCGAAGCCATCCTGCTACTGCGCGGCATTCCCGAAAAGAACGCCTCCTGCCAACGCGGTGGCTGGATCAAGTCGGCGGCCAACTCCTTCGAGATACGCGGCAAGAAGCTCGGCATCATTGGTTACGGCTCCATCGGCACCCAACTGTCGGTTCTGGCCGAAGCGCTGGGCATGCAGGTGTTCTTCTATGACGTGGTGACCAAGCTGCCGCTGGGCAACGCCACTCAGATCGGCTCGCTGTATGAACTGCTGGGCATGTGCGACATCGTCTCGCTGCATGTGCCGGAGCTGCCATCCACACAGTGGATGATCGGCGAGAAGGAAATACGGGCGATGAAGAAGGGCAGCATTCTGATCAACGCCGCGCGCGGCACTGTGGTCGAGCTGGATCACTTGGCCGCGGCCATCAAGGACGAGCACCTGATCGGTGCCGCCATCGACGTTTTCCCGGTCGAGCCCAAGTCCAACGACGAAGAGTTCGAGAGCCCGCTACGGGGCCTGGATCGCGTGATCCTCACGCCCCATATCGGTGGCTCGACTGCCGAAGCCCAGGCCAATATCGGCCTGGAAGTGGCCGAGAAGCTGGTCAAATACAGCGACAACGGCACTTCGGTTTCCTCGGTCAACTTCCCTGAAGTGGCGTTGCCATCGCATCCAGGCAAGCACCGCCTGCTGCACATCCACCAGAACATCCCTGGCGTGATGAGCGAGATCAACCGTGTGTTCGCCGAGAACGGCATCAATATTGCCGGTCAGTTCCTGCAAACCAACGAGAAGGTCGGTTATGTGGTGATCGACGTCGACGCGGAATACTCCGATTTGGCCCTGGAGAAGCTCCAGCACGTCAACGGCACCATCCGCAGCCGCGTCTTGTTCTAAAGCAGAACGCAAGTGTACGAAAGGGAGGCCTCGGCCTCCCTTTTTCGTTACTGCCGGTTAACCGAGCGTTCAACTGGCCGGAGCGCGATTACCGCTGGCGTCGGTACCGCGACGCTCGGGTAACTCCGGCTGCGAAGGACGCTCACTCGGTTCGACCGGCGGCACCTCGGGCGGCGCCTCCAGCGTGGGTGGTCGGGGCTGGCGCTGGGTATCGTTCTGCTGGTCGATGACATCCTGTCGAGGTTCGCGGTTATCCAGCGGATGCTCGCGGCTTTTCTCCGGCAACGTCGGGCCAGTACCCGTCGCCAGCGCAGCGGAGGCGGCTGCGCACGTTGCAGCGAAGATCAGGAGGCGCAGATTCATGGCTCACTCCAGGAAGTGGTAACAGCTCGGCAACTTCAAGCAAAAACCGTTTAGCAGACGTTCCCGCTGCTTGAAACCCAACCAGCCAGGCCGTGCAAAAACGCAACACCAGCAGAATCTGCAAGGCGAAACAGGCAGAAAGTGAACTAACACTTGAGTCTGTTTAAACGCCGCATAAGCGCAGGTTTTCACACAGCCTGCTGTACCTCCGGGCCTCGCTACCGGCTGACCGGATCAGTTACCTGCACCGCCGGAGCCGCCTGCACCAGCGCCGCTTCCAGCTCCGCCACTGTCTCCACCGCCCGCACCAGGTGCGCTATTACCGCTGCCAGTGGTATTGCCGACACCAGTTCCAGTGCCCGTGGTGGTACCAACTCCCGAGCCTGTTTCAGTTCCCATGTCTGTGCCCATGCCCGAGCTACGATCGGTAGACATGCCCGAACGGTCAGTGTCATCGGTGGTTTTGCCATCCATCGAATCGTGCATGGTGTCGCTGTCCATGTCAGTCGTACCTGCGGCGAAGACCCCCGCGGACATCAGACCGGCCAGCGCCAAGGCAGCTAATTTTTTGGTTTGCATGTGGGCTCTCCTGTTTTTCAAGGGTTACCTTTATTCCGGCAGCAGGCAGGCGCAGGGGTTGCATCAGGCGCATTACAAATTCTTTCCCGGTCGCCGCGAGGTGCCAAGACAGCACCGGCGAGGGGTCTACCGTTCGTCGTCATATGCCAGTCGTGACCGTTCGTCCTCAATCAGCACGCCGAAAAGAATCGCTGCGAATAGCAGCAGGAGGAAATCGAACGCCAGCCAGCCGATCAGCCCCAGCAACACCACTGCCGCGAGCACGCTGACCCTGACCATGGTGCGGCGCGCCACGCCTTTGCTAGCGCCTGCTTCAGCGTCGTCTGTCATTCGTTCCTCGTGGTCAACGCATTCAAGCTTACGACCGGAGGGGTATGAGAAATTCATGGCGGCGACTCAGCGCAGCAGCTGCCAGAGGGAAATGCCGATCCCGGCCATGCTCTCACCGGCCACCAGCCCGGCAGCGGCGACAATGACGAAGCGCTCAGCGAGGCTGCCCCAACGCGCGGAGAACAGCCAGGCCAGCAGCGCGCCGAAAGTCATCATCAGCGAGATCGAGGCCGGGATGATGAAAGCCAGACCGAGCGCCGCGGAACTCGGCAGCCAGCGCAGACGATGTGCCGGCAGCAGCCCCTCGAGCGTACCCAGCAGCACGCCGCTCAGCGCCCCGGCGAGCATGGCCCAGCGGATATCGCTACCGATCGAACCCAGGCCTGCCGTCAATGCCTCGGCTACCGCCTTCCAGGTAGCCACTGCCGGTGCCGGCCATTCGGCGGTAATCAGCATCGTCTGCGGATCGGGAATCAGCAGTTGATAGACCAGCACCCCGACCATGCTGCCTACCAGAATACCCAGGCACTGCGCGACCACCTGCCGGGACGGCGCAGCACCGATGGCATGCCCCACCTTGAAGTCATTGAGCAGATCCGTGCATTGCCCCGCCGCACCACCGGCAGTGTTGGCGCTCATCAGGTTGATCGCCACCTGGCCGGGTGCGACGACGCCGAAGCTCAGTTGCGACAGCTGCCCGATGGCGCCGATCGGCGGGATGCCGGTGGCACCGACAACCCGCGCCGCCACCATTGCCAGCAGCAACGCCAGGGGAATCGACAGCGCTGCCATCAGCGGATGGATACCGAACAGCACAATCTGCAGGATGATCACCAGCACCGCCGCCAGTGCCAGCCCGAGCGCCGGTAGCACAGCCGGTCGCCGCAGTTGCAGGCGGCGCTTCGAGTCGTCCCGGCGCGCACGCAGAACGCGCAAGCCCAGCGAGGTGAGGGTGGCGCAGACCATCAGGCTTACGCCCGGCCACAGCAGCCACTCGATCAGCAGCGCGAATTGCGGTCCGCTGGCGTCTGCCGGCAGCCTCACCAGCCCCTCGGTAACCAACCAGGGCGCCAACAGCCCCCAGGCGAGGACCGCGCCGAGCAACAGCGACAGACCGACACGCAGGCCGATGATCCCGCCGAACCCGACCAGCAGCAACGAAGGCTCGAGGCTGAACGTGAGCCGCTCCAGCTGAGCACTCGGCGCCCAGCGCGGCAACGCCCAGAGCAGGCTGTCGATCAGCTTGCTCGCCGCGGCCAACAACGCCGCCGACCCCAGCACCAGCAGTCGCCGGGTCGCCTCCGCGCCATGGCTGTAAATCTGCTGCATGGTTGCCAACGTGGCCATGCCCTCGGGAAAGCGCAGCTGCGCCTCGACGATCAGCGACGGGCGTAAATACCAGGCCACCCAGATACCGAGAAAGCTCACCGAGAACACCCAGGCCATCAGCGGCAGGGTGTCCAGCTGCTGTCCGGTGATCAGCGTATAGGCAGGGATTGGCGCCACCAGGCCGCTGGAAATGATCGAGGCGGCGGACGAGGCAGCGGTCTGGTTGATATTGCTTTCGTGCAGCGACCAGGCCGGTCGATGAAAAACCCGAGCCAAGCTCTGCCAGAAGGCGAAGCCGACCAGCAGCGCGATGATCGACATATTGAAGGACCAGCCGATCTTCAAACCGGAATAGATATTCGAAGGTGTCAGCACGGCGCCCAGCAGCAAGCCAGTGATCAATGCGCGCAGCGTGAGTTCGCGTGAGGGTCCGCTCATGCCGGCTCCATCCTATGGGTGATTGACTCACCTTAGCCCAATAAGGCCACCCGGCCGTTTCCTCAACCGTCCGTCGGTTTGTCACCACCCGGGCGCAGATGCCGTCTCAATCGCTACCTGAACGCTGAACTTAGTCATTTAGCGCCGGTCGTTTAGTAACTTTTCTACGCGACATAACGGTACCCAAACCAAGGATCGAACATGGACGAAGCGGATCTTACCCACCGGGAACGTAACCACCCTACCGTGACGCTGCTCACCGGCAATGAACTCCTGGGATTGTTCTTCAGACATTTTCTCGGTGAACAGGCCCAACTGGACGTATGTCTGACCCGGCTCGACGAGGTCTCCAGAGACGCCGCCGATCTCTATCTGGTCGACGCCGGCAACAGCCAGACCGAACAGCTTTCCACACTGCTCGATCGCCTCGACGAGCAAACGCCCGTGGCGCTGGTCAATATCGCGCCAGAGCAAGCTGAACGGTTGGTGGACAAGCACCCCGGCATTCGCGGCGTGTTCTACAGCCACGCGACCCGCGAGCATCTGCTCGAAGGCATCCAGGTATTGCTCGATGGCGGCGACTGGCTGCCGCGAGTACTGACCGAGCGGCTGCTCAGCCAATGGCGCCGCATGCGCCAGCTCGCCGGCAGCAAGCCGTCGCTGACCCTGCGCGAACGCGAGATTCTCAGCCTGGCCGGCAAGGGGCTGTCCAACGCCGAGATCGCCGAGCAGCTGTGCCTGAGCCCGCATACGATCAAGAGCCACATCCATAATCTGTTGCGCAAAATCGGCGCCTCCAACCGTGCCGAGGCGGCGTTCCTGCTGCGCGGCCGGCTGGACTGGTCCGAGCCGTGTCACGCCTGACGCTCGGTCTGCTCCTGCTGCTTCTGTTCAGCCCGCTACAGGCGCAGGAGCAGGCGCAGAGCGAAGCGGAACTGAGCGGGCTGATCATCGACAACACCATCACCCGCTTCGGCCACGATTTTCACCGCTATCTGAGCTTCAACCTGCAGGACGCCAGCGACCTCGAAGGCGATCTGGTGGTCCGGGAACGTCCTTCGGCGCGCTGGGGCAGTCTGGTCTGGGTGGAATATGGTCAGCGCACTGTGTACCGCCGGTTCCTGCAACCCAACGTGGCGGAGATCGAGGCAATCGCTGACGAAGCCGCACGGCTGATTCTCGATGAAATCAGCCGCAGCAAGCTGCAGAACCTGCTCCAGGACACCTTCGACATGGATCGCGGTGAGCTCTAACAAGCCGCCAGGATTAAGCCGTTCCATTTGTCGGTAAACGTGTGTTTTGCACCGTTCGATGGATGTTCATCGCAGCGTTGCCAATCAAGAATCCGAGCACTATTTCGAGGTGCCTGCATGGATCGTCTAGCGCTGTTTCGCCGCGGCTTGTTCGCCGCCCTTCTACTGCTCGCCAACGTTCCGCTCCAAGCCGCTGACTTGCTGGACAACGCCGACCTCGTCGGCAGCTCGTTCAGCCTCGGTGACACGGCAGCGCTCGCCACTCAGATACCCGACGGCCAAACGGCGCAGGTGCTGCAACAAGGCAGCGACAACCTGTCCGACCTCAGCCAGATCGGCGAGAACCAGCTGGCCAGCATCATTCAGCAGGGCAGCGATCAGCAGGCCTTCATCCTCCAGCAGGGCGAAAATCAGCTCGCCAGCATTCTTCAAATCGGTCAGGGCAACCTGGCGGATATCACTCAGATGGGCAGCGACAACCAAGCGGCTATCGCCCAGATCGGCGCCAATAACAACGCCAGCATTGAACAGCTCGGCAGCGGCATGAGCAGCAGCGTCATCCAATACGGAAGCGGCCAGCGCATTCAGATCGTCCAACATCAATAGAACTATAAAAAAGGAATTTGCCATGCGCAGCTGCCTACCACTCGCCGCCTTCGCCGTTCTGCTGGCCGCCGCCAGCGATCTCCATGCCGACAACAGCTCACTTATCAATCAGGCCGGTGACGACAACAATGCCACCGTCGACCAGACCGGCCTGCTCAACGAGGCTGTGATCAGGCAGAACGGCACCGGCAACGAGGGCTCGATCTTTCAGGGCGCAATTGCCGAGTCGAATGCGGCCAATATCGTTCAAGTCGGCAGCGACAACGATGCTTCCGTCTATCAGGGGCCTGAAAGCTACTTTTCCACCGCGAGCGTCTACCAGCAAGGCACCGGTAACCGCGCCGAGGTCGAGCAGAGCTGGTATGCCAATGAGCTGCAGATCAGCAGCATCGGTGACGGCAACCTCATTTCCGCCACGCAGCAGGGTTTAGCCCAAGCCGAGGCGTATCAGATCGGTAACGACAATTCGGTGACCCTCACCCAGGACGGCATCTACCACGGTACGCGGATGGCCGTTTACCAGGTCGGTGACGAGAACCTGGCCACCATCGATCAGGGCGACGCCGGTCAGATAACGCTCGCGCAGAACGGCAACCTGAACAGCGCGCAGATTATGCAGAACACGCTGTTCGGTGAGGTCACGTTCAATCAGGTTGGCGATAGCAACCTGCTCACGGTCGAGCAGAGCGGGCGGAGCAACGTTTTCAGCGGCTCATCGGCTGGGAATGACAACAGCGTCGAACTGGTGCAATGGTTCGATGGCAACCAGGCCAGCGTCGTTCAGAATGGCGACGGCAACCTGGCCGACATTCGCCAACTGGCTGAATACAACGAAGCCCGCGTCAGCCAGATGGGTTCGGCCAACCAGGCCTTCATCCTGCAGAGCGCCGCTGGGATGAACGCGGTAATCCAACAATCCGGCACGGGCAACACGGCGACGGTCAACCAGCAGTAAATCAAGGAAGATCGGCCTCGCAACACAACCTACATAGGCATTCGAGATGCTTACGGTCACGCTGGCGTCATGGCTTTTGGCAGCCGCACCGACTCCGGTCGAGGCGCAGCTCGAACTCAGCCCCGAGAGTGATGGTCGGCTGGCGTTGCGGCTCTGTTTCAGCAGCCAACAGCCGCACCAGTTGACGTATCGGCTGGAAGTGAAATCCACCGGTGCCGCCGGCACCAACCGTACGCGCCAGTCCGGCGAACTGGTCAGCAGCAGCGCTAGCCAATGTCCGATCAATAACCGCCTCGGGCTGTCGGCCGACGGTCGCGTCGAGGCGACACTGGACTGGTCGATCGATGGCCAGACGCAGCCAACCCTAAATCAAAGCTATCCAGCCACGCAGCCGGCCAGCCCGGCGCCGCAACCACCGCCGTCCCCCGGCGAGCAGCTACATGAAGGCGAAGGGCTGGTCGCGCAAGTGCGTCAATAGCCGTTCGAGCAACTCAGATCTGCGATAGCCGCAGCGGCTCGCTTCGCGTCAGTCGGCGCCCCAGCTCGATACCCTTCAGCTCGACGTAGTGATACGTCAGGCTGGACACCGCCAGCACCATGCCCAACTCCAGCAGGGTCAGCAGGTCATCCACCAGCACGCTGCCGGTGCTGATGTAGCGCATGATCTGCACGCTGCCAGGGTGCTGAAGAATCATCGTGTATTCGCTGCCCGTGAGCTTGGATACCACCACCGCGGCGCTGGTGAAGGCGAAGATCACCGCCGCGTGGGTCAGGTAGATCGAGAACGATAATTCACCCAGGCGGGCGAAGCCCCGTCGCTGCAGCAACTGCGACACGGCACCGCGTTCGCTCGCGAATACCAGCACCACGACGCAGAACAGCAGGCTGGCGATGATGCCCTGGTGCGGCGTCTCGTGCGTCAACGTCCGGTACACCAGCAACAGACACAGCAGCTCGAGCGCGCTGAAAAACAGCCGGTCGTCCATACGTTTGATCGCGGGCTCAAGCGATTGGTAAAGCCGATAGGTCAACGCTCCGGCGAAAAAGCATGAGGCACCGCGCCAGATAAACGGTTTGATCACATCCAGATCGACATACAGGGCGACGAAGGAAATCAGCGTCATCAGCGCCAGGATGCGCCCGCAGTAACCTGGGGCGACCAGCAACACCAACCCCAGCAGCATGTACAGGTAGTACTCGATGCTGATGCTCCAAGCCGGCGTGTTGAACGACAGGCTGTTGAAATCGCCGATCCAGCTCTGCAGTAGCAACGCATTGGGCAGTATCTCGCTAGGCGCCGTCTTGCCGGTAAATGCCGGATCGTTGAATGAGAACCCGTGATGTTCGGCCCACAACTTGCCGAACTCCAGGCCAATGAACACCAGCAGCATCACCAGATGCAGCGGGTATAGGCGAAAGGTTCGGCTGATGATGAAGCGCTTCAGGACCTGCAGGCCAAACTGGCGCGTACCGTAGGCGTGAAACATGACGAAGCCACTGAGCACGAAAAAGAATTCGACGAAGAGGTCGGCATGCCGAAAGAAGCTGAGTTCGGAAAAGCTCAGCAGAATCTGGGTATGAAACAACACCACCGCAACCGCACAAATACCGCGAAAACTATCCAGCACGACAAAGCGTTTCATTCATGCACCTTGCTCGACATCCAAGTACGCCCGCCGCATCGATTGATCGAGCAGCGCTCCTAGCCAAAGGGTGATCCGCGGGACAACCTCTCGGGCGATATTGAGAGCAATCTGCCATCAAAGAGTTCCGGTATTTATTTCAAACTATTTCAGAGCGGTCAGACGCAAATAGCGACCGACAGCCATCCATCGCCTCTCCGGAACCGCAAGCGGGCCTGTGGCTTCTACCGAGCCAATCCACCATGCCGGCGCGGCCGGTGGCAACAGGAGGTCCGATGCGAATTTCCCTTAAACCCCTGCATGAACAGGTCATCGTCATCACCGGCGCTTCGAGCGGCATCGGCCTGGCCACCGCTCGCCTAGCCGTCGAACGAGGCGCCCGCGTGGTACTGGTTGCACGCAATGACTTGGCCTTGGCCGATATCGAACGCGACCTGAACGCTGGCGAACGGGTCCTGCATGTGATGGCCGACGTCGGTGAGCGCGAGCAGCTCGAACGCGTCGCCAGCCAGACCATCGAGCGCTTCGGCGGCTTCGATACCTGGATCAACAATGCAGGTAACTCGGTCTGGGGCCGCTTCGACGAGGTCAGCGACGAAGATCACTACCAGGTCATGCAGACCAACTTCTGGGGCACCCACTACGGCTCCTCGATCGCGGTGAAGCATCTGCGCGATAAGGGCGGTGCGCTGATCAACATCGGCAGCGTGGAGTCGACCAACGCTCTGCCCTTTCATGCCAGCTACAGCGCCAGCAAGCATGCGATCAAAGCGATGACCGACGTGCTGCGGGTCGAGCTGCAGAAATCCGGCACACCGATATCGGTAACGCTGGTGCGACCGTCCTCTACCGATACCCTGTTCATGGACCATTCGAAGAATTACCTGCCCAGCGCGCCGGTGTTTCCGCCGCCGGTCTACGCACCGGAAGTCGTCGCACAGGCGATTCTCCATGCCGCTGAACATCCACAGCGCGACGTCTATATCGGCAATGCCAAGCTGCTGTCGCGGCTGGCCCAGAACGCCCCGCGGCTGGCCGACTGGGTCAACCGCACCTTCGTTTACGATGCCATCCAGAGCGGCCGCCAGGACCGCCACCGCGACGGCGCGTTGTATAGCCGGGACGTTGGCCAAGCCGGTGATGGCGAGGCCTCCGGCAATTATCCCGGCATGGTGCTGACGCGCAGTCTCTATACGCGTGCATCGCAGCATCCGGTAGCGGCCACGGCAGCCGTGGCAATGGGTGCGGTGGCTGTTTTTGCACTGCTCGGGCGGCGTCGCCGCTGAAGTCCGCTCGACACACAGCGGCAGCGACGAAGCAGCCCTGCGGCTGGTGTCGATGCATTCCAAACGCGCCGACGAACAGGCAGCTCGGAAGCTGCGCTCGAAACTGTCTGCTGCTACAGTTCTGCATCGCGCCATCCCACAACCGGAAGATCACTCATGTCATCGGACGACGGCAAGAAACTGGTCCGCAAACACATCGACCTGACCTGGAACCGCGGCCACATGGCGCTGGCCGATCAGCTGCACAGCAAGGACTTCCTTTATAAAAGCTCCTTCGTCGGTCACCCGCTTGGCAGCGCCGAGTTTCTGGCAATGGTCGGTCAGATCCGCACCGCCATGCCGGATCTGGAAGTGGTGATCGAGGAATGCATTGCCGAAGGCGACAAGGTCGTCACTTGGAGCACGCTCATCGGCACCATCGAGAACGCTGCACTCGGTTATCCGCCCAGCGACAAGGTGCTGAGCATTTCGGCGATGGCCTTCTGGACGATTACCCCGAGCGGGCACGTCCGCGAAATCTGCACCATGTTCGACATGGAAAGTTTTCGCGCCCAACTGGGCCTGCAAATCCGTACCTACGCGGAAAAAGCGCTGCCCTGATCCATCGGCCCGCATGCTCGGACCACCTGGTTGCTGGAGGTACAGCGGCATCGCTTATAACCAGCATCGATTCGTTAGTTGTTAACGTCGCACCAGCAGCTAAATCACCATAACCAACCCAGCCACAACATAGCCGCCAGCAGCCAAGCACTCATTGCAAGCGCGCCGGTATTCCAGAAGCGGTTCCAGCGTCGCTCTCGCTGTCGCCAGCGCGGCTGGTCCGGTTCGGCGTTCGGCACGGCCAGCGGCGGTCGCTGCACCAGACGCTTGAGCCGCAGCGATAGCCAAAGCGCCGGGTTAGGCAACGCAGCCAGCCGTGCCGGCACTTTCCAACGAGATTTCAGCGCCACCCCGGCCAGGGCAAGTGCCAGCAGCGGTGGCCACAGCGCGGCCCAAATGCCGCCCGGGTACAGGCCATGCAGCATGGGCGTGCGCAAGGCGGGCCAGAGCCAGGGCAACAGTAGCGCCAGGCTGCTGAGCAACGCCCAGGGCAAAAGCTGAAGAAACGGAGGCCGTGTTGCCGGCGCATCCCTGGCATCGCGAAGCAGCAGCCACAGTGCACGGATCAGCAGCAAAGTGGTGGTCAGGCTGCTGAGGCTCAGCCAAACCAGCCAGGCCTCGAATTCCCCGCTGTGCCAGACGTCCTTCAACGCTGTCTTGACCGCTCCTCCACTGCTGAGCGGCAGTCCCATGATCGCCAGCGCCGGCATGGACAACAGCAGCCAACCGATGCGCGGCAGACGACCGGCATGGATCAGCCCCGCGGCGAGAAACAACGCACCCTTGGCCAGCCCGTGATGAACACCGTAGAGCATCAGCACGACGGTCATCGCTTGATATTGCTGCGGATGGCGCCAGACCAGCGCCAACAGCATCACCAGATAACCCATCTGGCTGACCGAAGAATAGGCCAATGCCGCCTTGGCCTTGTCGCTGCACAGCCCCAGCAAAGCCGGGTAGATGGCACCGAAGATGCCAATGACGAGCAGCACATCGGCCCAGCTCGACAGCAGCGGATCGCTCTCCGGCAGGCAACGCCAGATACCCAGGAGACCCGCCTTGAGCATCGCTCCGGACAGCACCGCACTGGCCGGCGCCGGAGCTGCCGGGTGCGCCAGCGGCAACCAGACGTGCAGCGGCCAGAAGCCGGCCTTCAGCCCCAGGCCGATCAGCAGCAACAGCAGGGTCAGGCCATCCATCGGCACGGTCTGCCAGGCTGCGAACGTAAAATCGCCGCCGGCGGCATGGCTGCGCAGCATCAGCGCGGCCAGCAGAGACATCTCGCCGAGGATCGCCAGCTGCAGATAGAGCCGCCCGGCACGCCGCGGGCCGGGACCGCTCTGATGCACGATCAGCCCATAGGCGGCCAGGCTCATCACACTGAAGCCGAAATAGAAGCTCAGCGCCTCAGTGGCGATGATCAACAGCAGGTTGCCGGCCAACGCCAGCAGCCAGAATGTCCAGAAACGCATCCGTCGGGAGTCGTCAGCCTGGCTGCTGCTGGCGGATATTCCGGCACAGCCCCAGAGCAAGGCGGTAAAGCCCAGCCATGCGCGGCTCAGATCATCATTCGCGCCCCAGCGGATGCCATCCCAGAGCATTGGCAGATCCAGCGCCGGCATCGGCCAGATAACCAACCCCAGTGCCGGTACGCAGGCCAGCCACAGCCAGCCGATTGCCCTTTCGCGCCAGACCGCCAGCGATGCGCCGGCCAGCAACGGCGCAAGGGGCACCAGCAACCAGAACCAGGCGCCGCTCATATTTCGAATTCCCGGTCGACGATCAGCTGGGCCCAGCCCAGCGGACTCAGCGCGGTGCCGGCGAACAACCCGACCAGCACTGCCAGCGCCGCGGTGAACAGCGCCGGGAGCAGCAGCATCCAGTGGGTTTCCCAGCGTTCCTCGCGCCAGTTGTCTTCAGGCCAGTCGGCCGGTTGCGCAAACCAGCCGCGCCAGAGCAATGGCAGGAAGTAGCCGGCGTTGAGCACGGCCGAGGCCATCAGCACCAGCAGCACCCAATCCTGGCCGACCTCCAGCGCGCCCATGCCCAGCGCCCATTTGCTGACGAAACCAGCAATCGGGGGAATGCCGATCATGCCCAGCGCGCCGATGCTGAACGCGGTCATGGTCAGCGGCATGCGCCGGCCCACGCCGTCCATTTCGCGGATGCGATGGATGCCCAGGGTTTCGGCGAAGTTGCCGGCGCAATAGAACAGCGTCACCTTCATCAGCCCTTGGTGCACCAGATGCACCAGGCCGCCGACCGCCGCGATCGGCCCAAGCATCACCACCCCGAGCGTCACGTAGGAAACCTGGCTGATGGTCGAATAGGCCAGACGCTTCTTCAGTTCCTGCTGCTGCAGCGCTCGCAGCGAGCCATAGAGAATGGTCGCCGCGGCCAGCCAGAGCAGTGGCGTGGCCATGTCCAGCCGATTCAGCGCCTCGGCCCCGAACACGTCGTAGACCACGCGGATGATGCCGAACGCGCCGGCCTTGACCACCGCCACCGCATGCAGCAACGCGCTGACCGGCGCTGGCGCCACCATCGCCTGTGGCAGCCAGCCATGCAGCGGAATCAGCGCCGCCTTGACGCCAAGCCCGGCCACCAGCAGGACGAACGCTACCCGCAACGCCAGGTCGTGCTCGCCCACCGCTTGCAATAAGTAGCCACCGGGCTGGAAATCCTGCCCGCCGGCCAGGCCGTGCAGCAGCGCCACGCCCATCAATACCAGCGCACCGCCGCTTACCGTATAGGCCAGATAGACCCGCCCGGCACGCAGCGCTTCGGGCGTGCCGCGATGCACCACCAGCGGAAAGGTCGCCAGCGTCAGCATCTCGTAGAACAGCAGAAAGCTGACCAGATTCCCCGCCAACGCCAAGCCTACGGTAGCGCTGACGCAGAGGCTGAAATAACCGAAGAAGCGCGAACGCAGCGGCGAGTGTTCCAGATAGCCAATGGCGTAGACGGTGGTGGCCATCCACAGCACCGAGGACAGCGCGACGAACAGCAGCGACAAGGCATCGGCCTGCAGCACCAGCGGTGCGCCGGGCAGGAACGGCAAACTGAAACGAAACTCCAGGCCGCGGCTGACGCCGTAGATCATCGCCGCCACCAGTAGCAGCTTGATCGTCACGCCACAGAGATTGAGCGCGACCCGCAGCCGTTGCTGATCCTCGCGCAGGGTGAAGATGATCAGCCCCGGCAGCAGCGAGCTGAGCACGATCGCCAGGGGCAGCCAACTGGTCCAACTCATCGTGCCACCCCACCAATCCAAAGCAGCAGGGGCTCGCTGATCAGCGCCAGGCTCAACACCAGCAGTGCTGGCAGCATCGCCAGCCATTGTGCGAGGCGGTCCGGCACCACGCTGGGCGGGTTGGGACTGGCTCGGTCGAAGCCCAGCGCCACGACGCGGAAGACATAAGCAGCGGACATCAGCGTGCCGAGCAGCACGCCGAATGCCCAAGGCCAGTGCTGTGGTTGCTCGAACAACGGCTGCAGCAGCAACCACTTGGCAAGAAAGCCGCCGCTGGGTGGCAACCCAATCAGACTGGCGCCAGCCACAGCGAAGGTCGCCATCGCCACCGGCATGGTCTGGCTGGCACCCTTCAGCGCACGCACTCGACGCGTGCCGAGCACTCGTTGCAGCTCACCGGCGGCGAGAAACATCGACACTTTCGCCAGGCCGTGGGCAAGGATAAACAGCCACAGCGCCGCCTCCATCCGCGGTTTCTGCCAATGCAGCAACAACCCCAGCGCCAATAGCGCATAGCCCAGCTGAGCAACCGTCGAGTAGGCCACCAGCATCTTCAGCCGCGGCGCGCGCAACGCCGACCAGCCGCCAGACAGCAACGCGAGGATGCCAGCGGCAGCAAACAACACGCCGGCCTGACGCCCCAGTTCGGGCGGGGCGATCTGGCTCCAGATCAGCCAGAGAATGTAGATCGGGCCTTTCACAACCAACGCCGAAAGCAGCGCGCTGACCGCCGTGGGCGCGCCGGAATGTGCCGGCGGCAACCACAGGTGCAGCGGCCACAGTGCCGCCTTGAGCATCAAGCCAACGGTCATCAGCAGCAGCGCCAGCCGCGTGCTGGCATCCGCCTCGGCCAGTTCCGCCAGCAGCAATACGTCGAGCACGCCGTAGCGGCCATAGAACAGCGCGACGCCGAACAGGTAAGCGAGCGAACCGGCCAGCGATAACATCAGATAGTTGAAGGCGGGCCGGTAGGCCTTGCGCCCGGCCAACGCGACCAGCGCCACAGCACACAGGCTCAGCAGTTCGAGTGTGACGTAAAGGTTGAACAGATCCGCCGACAGCCAAAGCGCCACCAGCGCCGCATGCAGCAGGCAGGACAGCGGCCAGTAGTCCTCGCTGCCGGTGGCATGCGGACTGCGCGCGGCATACAAGGCGACCAGCAGATGCAGCCCGGCGGTGAACACCAGCAACAGTGCCGTCAGCGGGGTCAGCTGGAAGCGGATCGCTAGCGGCGTCTCCCAGCCGCCAATGTTCAGCCATTGGGGGCCCAGCTGAATCGTCTGCTGCAAAGCCACAGAGGCGCTCAGCAAGCTGCCGATACTGATGGCGATCACCCACAGCCCGCTGCGGCGTGGCTGCAGTAGCACCAGCAGCAAACCGCCAACGAGCGGCAGGCACAGGCTCAGCAGCGCCGCGTTCATCGGCGCGGTTCCTGCGCGGCCCCGGCAAGCCGCAGCGCCAGCGCCGTGGCACTGACTGCCACCACCAGCCCGGTGACCACCAACGCGACCAGCAGCGGATCGCTCGGTTGGCTGCGCGTGGCCAGGGCGATCATCACCAGAAACACACCGCTGCCCATCAGATTGAAGGCGATGATCCGCCGTAACGCCTGACGCAACGTCAGCAGACCGTGCAATCCGAGCAACCAGAGCGCGGCACCGACGCCCATCCAAAACAGGCTGCCGGTCATGTGGATTCGCCTTCGCCGACGACCAGCAGGCTCAGGCTGGCAGCGATCGACAAAGTCGCCACGGCTTCGATCAGCACGATAAGCAACTTGGCCGCCTCATTCGGGTAAGTCAGCCAGCCGTCTCCCAGCCAGGCGGTGGTAATCGCGACGCCGACAAAAACCAGCAAACCGCCCAATACCAGCAGCCGCAACGGCGCAAACGACCAGCGCAACACCGGCAGCAGGCCGGACAGGCGCAGCAGCACGACGCCGGCCGCCAGCAGCGAACCCGCCTGAAAGGCCCCACCCGGTGCACTGGCGCCGCGCCAGAGAACGTAGCCAGCGGCCAACACCAGCAGCGGCGTCAGCACCCGCGCCCAGGCCCGCAGCAGCGGCCAGGGTTCGGCCAGATCCAGTCGTCGCGGCCCGAGTTGCCGTGCGCCGAGCAGGGCCAGCAGCAGCACGGCCAGTTCCAGCAGCGTGTCCCAGGCGCGGAAGTTCAGCAGCACGGCGGTCACCGGATGGCTAACGCCGGTTTCCGACAGGTTCCGGGCTATCGTGGCGGGCAGCTGCGACTGGCCCTCGCTCAGCGGCGCCAGCCCTTGCAACAGCAGAATCAGCAACGGCAAAACCACCGCGGCCGCCGCCAGGCGCTGGCGGAACCCGGATATTTCGGGCAGGTCGGCGCGGTCCGGCTGGCGGGCCAGTGCGGCAAACAGCAACACCCCGGTCAGACCGGCACCGATGGCCGCTTCGGCCAATGCCAGGTCCGCTGCGCCCAGACGTGCCCAGATCAGTGCCAATGCCAGCCCGAAGGCGATGAACAGCAACACGCTGGCATAGAGGTTGCGACCGTGCAGCGCGCCGAAGGCCAGCCCCAGCAACAGCAGGCCGAGCACGCCGTCGAACAACCACTCAGTCATCTCCAGGCTCCTCGCCAGCCTGCCGCGCCAGTAACTGACAGGCCGTGGCGCTGGAGGCCAGCAGCAACAGCCAGATCAGCAGCATCTGGCCGACCTCCCACAAACTGCCGGCGCGAATCGACAAACCGGCCACGACCAGCCCGAGGCCCAGGGTGTCGGCCTTGGTCAGGGCATGCAAACGGCTGACGGTGTCGGGAAAACGCAGCAGCCCGATGCTGCCGGCAGCGAAGAACAGCAACCCACCGATCAGCAGCAACCAGCTCAGGCCGGTCAGCAGCAATTCAGTCATGCCGCCCCCGCCGCAACAGCTGTACCAGGGCGGCACTGACAACCGCTGCCAACAATCCCAGCACCAGCGCTACATCGCGCAGCGCCGGTTGCGCCTGCCATTGCGCCATGACTAGCAGCAGCGCGGTGCCGGTCGTGCCGAACAGCTGGATTGCCAACAGCCGATCCACCCGCCCCGGACCGAGAACCACACGCCCGAGGCCGACGACGATGGTCAGCAGTAAAAGCACCACGTACAGCGCCATTAGCGCGCAATCTCAGTGTCGAGCAGTTTGGCCAGTCGCTGCTCCAATTCGACCACGGTAGGCTCCCAGGCTTGGCGTTCGTCGAGCACATGCACCCGCATCCGGTCGCCCTCGACCCGTGACGACAGCGAGCCCGGCAGCAGTCCCACCAGTGCCGAGAGCAACAGCCGCACCCGTGGCGACTCGCTGCGCAGCGGATAATCGAGCCAGGCCGGCTGCAGCGGCAACCGCGGATGCAGCGCACGCACCGCCACGTCCCAGCCACCGGCAATCATCCGTCCGAGAAAGAACCCGATAAATCCAGGTAGCGCCCGCAGAGACGGCTGCCAAGGCCGGACGCCCAGCCACACTGACAGCACGACCGCCAGCAGGATGCTCGGCACGCCCAGCGACCAACCGCCACCCTCGGCGAACAACGCCCAGAGCGCGCTGTAAAGCAGCATCCAGCCCAGCCCGTCGGCCCAGCGGCAACGCACACCGGTCTCTTCCATCACGGGTTCTCCTTGCTGGCAAGTCAAGGTATTGGACTGGACTCAGCCACGGCGTTCCGCCGCATGCGGCGATGGGCTTGTATCGGCGCATTGCGAGCGCGGCCGCGAACGGTCTGGATTCGGTAAGTCACTCAGGCGCCCGGCAAGGCACGTTCAGCGACTGGCCCGGTTCGAGCAGCATTTGACCGCCAGCGTAATGCACCGGAACTGATCGATCGTTGCCGTTGCTGGCCGTCACCTGTAACCAATCCTGCTGCAATCGCAATTGAAGACGCGCCTGGCGATAAACCAGCGACAGCGACACAGCTGGCAGCTGCGCCGGTGGAGCGGGGAAGATGTGTAGACCGTCGAGCTCGGGCCGCACGCCGAGGTAGTGGCGCTGCAGAACGTCGAGCGAACCGGACATGGCGCCCAGGTGTACGCCTTCCTGCGTGCCGTCGTTGCTCGGGTCATGCAAATCGGTATCCAGCACTTGCCCGAAGTAAACCCAGGAAGCCTCGCGATCCACTTCGGCCAGTGCGCCAGCGCAGACCACTTTCGACAGGCTCGACTCATGGGTGATGCGCGCCAGATGGTAGGCCAGGGTTCGGCGGAGGCTTTTCTCGTCGTGCTGATAGCCGAGCCGCTGAAGCAGCTGCTGCAAGCTCTGCCGCGACAGCAGATGGTGCGCCATCAGCACATCGGCCTGCTTGCTCAGCTGATAGCGATCACAGCTGTCGTGCCGCGCTTCGAGCATCCAGTCCAGCCGCGGCCGGTCGCCGTGCAGCCATTCCTGCGGCGGCGGATCGAGTTGGTCGAAACCGTCGAACTGGCTGAGCACATCGTCGTCGGTGAACGGCAAATACATGCGCCGGCTGATGTGGTCCCAGTTTTCCGCTTCGCCCGGCTCGAGCTGCAATCTGTCACGCAGCTCGGTCGCCTTGCCCTCGGGCAGCAACTCGAAGACCTGCAACGCACGACACAAGGTCCAAACCGCCATGAGGTTGGTATAGGCGTTGTTGTTCAAGCCGGGTTCCGGCGCGCCGGGGTAGCCATTGTGATACTCGTCCGGGCCGATCACGCCGCAGATGAGATAGCGCTGCCGGGACTCGTCGAAGCGTGCGAGGCTGGCCCAGAAGCGTGCTACTTCGATGATCAGCTCGCCGACCGGCCCGGCTAGCAGCGCCTCGTCCGCCGTCGCCAGATAAAGTTGCCAGGCATCGAATGCCACAGCCGAGCCGATATGGCGCTGCAGGCGGGTGTGGTCGGGTATCCAGCGACCCGACATCGGGTTGTATTGCCACGGTGGGGTTTCCTCCTCGCCGCTGCCGGCGCTGCGCCAGGGGAACATGGCGCCCCGCAGGCCGGCTCGGCGTGCACGTTCACGCGCCTTGTCCAGACGCCGATACCGGTAGTCGACCAGGCTTCGTGCCAGTTCGGGGAAGTGCGTGGCGAGGAACGGGAAGGCGAACACCTCGTCCCAGAACACTTGCCCGTAATAGCCCTCCATCCAGCCGCGCGGCGGGAAGCCAATATCCTGGCCAACGCTGTGCGCAGACACCGTCTGCAATAGATGAAACGCATGGAAGCGCAGGGCCAGATGCAGCTGCGGATCATCCGACTCGATCGGCGTGCGCCGCCAGAGCTGAGCCCAGCCATGCCTGTGGGCCTGCTGCAAGCGGGCGAAGTCCTCGGTCGGCAATTGCTTGAGCAACTGGTCCAGAGCCTCGCCATCCTCGGCCGGCCGCTCGTCGTCGACCTGTACCAACACCCGCTTTTCGATGATCAACCGACCGCCTGCCGGAACGGCGCATTCAGTCTGCTGAATCAGCCTTTGCTCGACTTGCTGGCCGTGCCATTGCAGGCGCAGCCCAGGCGTACGGACCTGCACCGCCATAGCCAACCGGCGGCGATCGTCATCCAAGACCGCGCTGACCGCAGCCCTGCCCACGTCATCATGTTGGAAAGCCACCGCGTCGAGACGCCGCCCTTCGTACGCACCATTGCGCCGAATCGCGGCATTGGTCACGCCGCCATCGAGGGTCGCGCGTAAGTGAAGCCGAGCGACTTGTGGCGGTACTTGCAGCTCCCAGCGCAGCACCGCGAGATGCGGCGTGGCCATGCTGACGAAGCGGGTTTCGCGCAGCTGCAGCGCATGACCAGCCATGAAGAAGTCCAGCTGACGCTCGAGAAGCCCGCTATCGAGCGTCAGACACTGGCGGTAGCGGCCCAGCTCGACGCCATCGAGGCCGTACCAGTCGCCGTCATCCAGAGCGAAGCTCAGGCCGAAGGGATCGGGCAAGTTGACCAGCGCGGCCATCCGCACCGAGCTGCCATTCACCTCGCGGGGTGCGTCGTCGTACCAGCCGGCACGGTAGAAACCAGCGTAGTGGTTGCCGCCATCAGCGGCATGCAGCGCAGCCGCCTCCGGTGCGCAGGCACGGCAGGACAGCACGCCGTTGCCCATCGCCAGAAGCGCTTCGCGCCGGCGCTCGTCGGCCGGATCGTAATGTTCGAAAACCAGTCTGCATGGGGCCTGATCAGCCATTGACGGGCCTCGCCTTGGCCAGCAGATCACCCGCCATCTGCGTCACTTGTTCACGCGTCGGGTAGCTCGGCTGCGAGCCATAACCCGTTACCGCCAGGTTGGCCGCAGCCACGCCCCAGGCCGCGGCCTCGCGGGGCGCGCGTCCTTCCAGCAGTGCGATGGCGAAGACGCCGGTGAAGGCATCGCCAGCGCCCGTGGTATCGACCGGCTCCACCTCGCCCGGCGGAATGTGCAGGGTTTCCTCAGCGCTGGCCAGGACACAGCCACCATCACTCAGCTTGATGCAGATAATCGGTGTACCGGCCCGCTGCAGCTGATGCGCAGCACGCCCGGCCGCTGCGATGGAATCGACCGGATGACCAACCAACGCCTCGGCCTCGGACGCGTTTGGCGTGATCGCCTGCAACAGAGGCAGCAGATCCCGCTCCAGACGATCAGGAAACGAAGGGTCGAGCACGATGCTAAATCGCTTGCGTGCGGCGGTTTCTATTGCAAGGCGCACCACCCTGGCGGGAATTTCGTAATCGAGCACCAGGCAGGCGGGCGTTTCACACGCCTCGATGGCCACGACCAAGGCGTGCTCGGCCACCTCGTCCCAACAGTCGTTGGCGTTGGTCGCCAGTACGATGTGCTTCTTCGCATCCGGCGGCACCATGATCATCGAAACGCCGGTGGACTGGCCCGCGGCACGCCCGACCCCATCGACCTCCACCCCCGCCTGACGCAACGGGGCGAGCGCCTGCTCGGCCAACTCATCGTCCCCCACGCGCCCGAGCAGGCGACTGCAATGGCCGAAGCGCGCGGCGAGGTAAGCGGTATTGCTCGCCTTGCCGCCGGACAGGCGGCTCAAATCATGGGCCAGCAGCGTTTCGCGATTGCCGAGCGGGTCATCGACCCGCACCTGAAAATCGGCATTGATGCTGCCCAGCGACAACAGGGTGAGGCGCTGCATGCAGATGCTCCGGTGGTTCAGACTCGTTCTTCAACGGACCTGAACTGCCGGCGAGGGTTCGCGTTTCGCTGTTGGGGTCGGTGCCCTTCGCAGAAATCGAGGCGATTGGGCCATCCAGTAGCCGCTTGCAACTCGGCCTTATCCAGGCCCGACGGGTGGTAGCCCGAACCCATCCAAGTGCGAACCACGACACTAGCACCGTGCCATCCTTGTTTATAGACTCCGCGCCGTCTCGGCTGCGGCAAACGCGCCGCAGCCGTCTGCACCCTATTCAGGTGCCGACGCCCCTTCCAAGTGCGACGAATCTCCGTATAGTGCGCCGTCGTCCTGCGCCTGTATCGACCTCACCCGGTCTGACGCGGCCTGACGACCAGGGCATGATCCTTGCCTGACCTCTTTCGCAGCCCACCATCCCGGCGCTGCGTTTTGCCGAATGCCCTATCCGGGTGGCCGGCGTGAAGCTGGAGATACACGATGTCTACCGAACCCGTCACTTTGATGGTGGCCCGCCGCGTGCGCGATGGCCGCTACCACGAGCTTCTCGCCTGGCTGCACGAGGGCGAACAACTGGCTGCGGACTTTCCCGGCTATCTCGGTTCAGGCGTCCTGGCGCCTCCGCCCGGT
Organism: Stutzerimonas sp.; assembly: GCF_982611455.1. Classification (NCBI taxonomy): domain Bacteria; kingdom Pseudomonadati; phylum Pseudomonadota; class Gammaproteobacteria; order Pseudomonadales; family Pseudomonadaceae; genus Stutzerimonas; species Stutzerimonas sp. The sequence continues at coordinate 197,147 of NZ_CEXBBO010000002.1, read as the reverse complement.
GACGACGAATTTCAGATCATCTTCCGCTTCGCCGATGAGCAGACCCTCGACACCTGGGAGCATTCGGCATCGCGTCGTGCCTGGTTGCAACGCGGCGGCGAACTGTTCGGCCAGCCCTATGAGCATCGCGCGCGCGGCATCGATACCTGGTTCGGCAGCAACGAAAACGCTCCACCGCCGCGCTGGAAGCAGAGCGTGGCGATCTGGTTGGCGTTCTTTCCCGTGTCGCTACTGTTTAACGTCCTGTTCGGCGGTGCCCTCAGCGAATTGAGCCTGGTCGCGCGTATCTTGCTCAGCACCCTGGCGCTAACGCCGCTGATGACCTATTTGTTCATTCCGCTCTCTACGCGCCTGCTGGCGCCCTGGCTGCATATCCCGCCTCGCCCTGGCGCCCGTCACGGCAAACAACCGGCGCCTGCCCGCTGACCGGAACGGGCGCGGTCGGATAAAAACATTGCCGCCATTCGTCCGGCGCCATTAAAGTGCCACCCCTGCGTGCCGATAGCCTCAATTCCATTGAACGCGCCTCGGCGCGCGTAGCCGACCTGATCGCCTCAAGGCAACGCAGCCAAACATCGATATCGAGGCGACTCCAGTACCGCGTGAAGTGCGCAGCCGGTCGCTGCGATGACCGAACCGATGAATGTAGCAGCGGATGAATACCCGATGACCAGCAAGAAAACACCTGCATCGTCCCGACGTAGCTACAACGTCCTGTTGGCGGCGGTCAGCCTGCTGTTTCCGTCGGCGACCCGCGGCCGAAGCCGATGCCCATGACGCTCGGTAAACGCACGCTGCTGGTGATCTTCCCGGTCATCCTGATCATCCAGCTGCTTGCCGCCACGACCGCCTACCTGACCCAGCGAAATTCGCTGGTGGGCCTCGAACAGGCGCGCCTGGCGCAGCAGTTATCCGCACTAAAGTCCGCCTTCATGGACTACGAGGCATTCAATCGCAGCGTGTTCTACTCGATCGTCGATAGCGAGGCGCTGCGGCTGTTCCTACACGAGTCGGATACCGCCTATCGCAACGAGACGCTGGGGCGGCGCGTTCAGCAGAGCATTCGTTCGCTATCCACCACCTCGCTATCGTTCGCCTCCTTCGCCATCGTCGAGCCCAACGGTAAGGTCGCCTACTATTTCGAGAGCAGCCCGTCGCCTGTCGCCAGCATGAACGCCACCCAGCAGCGGATCGTCCACGAGGCCAGGCAGGCGTCAGAAACCGGCGAAATGACCTATGTGGAAAACGCCGAAGGCGGACCGCTGCTGCTGGACACCGATTTCATTTTGCAGGCTTCGACCAGCCGGCCATTGCCGACTCAGCGGCCGGAGGCGTTCGCCTTGCAACTGGCCGTGCGACCGGAGCGATTCATCGCACTGAAAAACAGCCTGGAGCGGGAATACGGCGCCGCAGTACAGATCGCCCCGGTGCTGCCGCCAGCCGCGCAGGGCCTGTCGGCCGACATTCAGCTGTCGCGCTCGCTGCATGCGCGATTGGCGCCTGCACCCGACTACATCACCGAGCGCCTGCAGAGGCTGAGATTGGCCTTTCTCATCGGCGGTTCGCTGATCTGCCTGATTTCCATTGGCCTGTTGTTGCTGCTAATCCGCCGCTATGTCACTGATCCCATCAGCCAGCTCGACAGCCAGCTCACCGACCTGTTGCTGTGCAAGCGCGCCGCCCTCGATGAGCCCAGCGATGGCGGCGAGATCGGCCGCCTGACCCTCAACATGAAGACGCTGCACGAGCGCAACACCGCCGCCCTGCAACGCATTCAGGAGATATCCTGGACCGACAGCCTGACCCACATCAGCAACCGCGCCCATTTCAGCGTGCTGGCCAGCGCCATGTATGACCAGTGCGCACAGAGCGGCAGACAGTTGGCGCTGTTGTTTCTCGATCTGGACAACTTCAAGCTGGTCAACGATCAGCATGGCCACAATGCCGGCGATGCGCTGCTGCGGATCTTCGCCCAGCGCGTGCAGGGTGCGCTCGAGCGGCACCAGCGGGAGCATCCGCACACCGAAACGGCGTTTGCGCGACTGTCCGGCGACGAGTTCGCGATTTTGCTGATGGCAGATGCCGACAACGACACCCTGGCGGCGCTCACCGAAGCCTTGCTCGGCCTGTGCCGAAGCGGCTTCCGTCTGGAGCATCGCATCAACCCGGTCAGCGTCAGCATCGGCACCGCCCGCTATCCCGCCGACGCGGACTCCGTCACCCAACTGCTGATCCGCGCCGATACCGCCATGTATCAGGCCAAGGCCGAGGGCAAGAACGCCGCGGTGGCCTTCTCGGCGCAGCTCGAGCAGCGCAACCAGCACATCCGCGTAATCGAGGAAGAGTTACGCGCCCTCAATGGCGACGACCAGTTTCGCCTGGTCTATATGCCGGCAGTGGATCGCGAGGGTGCGGTGGTCAGCTGCGAGGTACTGCTGCGCTGGCATTCGCCGGTACTGGGCACGGTCTCGCCAGGCGAGTTCATCCCTATTGCCGAGCGCGCCGGCCTGTTTCCGAAGATCGATAGCTGGGTCATCGACCACGCATTGGCCGGCTATCAGGAGCTGGTCAGGCTGTTCGGCGAGGGCGTGATACTCGCGATCAACGTGTCGTCGGCGCAGCTGGCCGATGACCGCATTTGCAGCTGCCTGATCGAGCGCGCCGCGCACTACGGCATCGCGCCGAGCAGCATCGAAATCGAGCTCACCGAGACCTTCGCTGCCGAACTGAGCAGTAACACCATGGAAGTGGTGCGCGCGATTCGCCAGGCCGGTTTCCGCGTCGCCATCGATGATTTCGGTGTCGGTTACACCTCGATTCAGCAGTTGCTAGAATATCCGGCCGATACCATCAAGCTGGACATGGCCATCATTCAGCGCCTGACCCAGCCGGAAATGCAGCAGAGCCTGACGGCGCTCATTGCCTTCTGCCAAGCGCAGGGCAAGCGGGTCAATGCCGAAGGCGTCGACACCCTGGAAAAGCAGTCGGCATTGCTCGAAGCCGGCTGCGATCTGTTTCAGGGCTACTTGATTTCACCGCCGCGTTCGGTGGCGGCGTTGGGTGATTGGGTGGAGGTACGCAACCGCAACCAGGCCAATCCGGGCCTGGAACATCTACCAGGCCGGGTCGTTCCACTGGAGGGTTGAGGCGCGCCGCAACGTGGTTCAGACCTCATCCGGTTCTTGCTCCTTCTCGCCCAATCGTCGATACAGGGTGCGCCGGCCAATGTCGAGCAGTGCCGCGGCGCGACGCTTGTTGCCGTCGACCCGTTCCAGCACGTGGCGGATATAGCGCGTTTCCAGCTCGTCCAGGGTCGGTAGCAGCGGGCCGTCGATCATCAGCCCGAGCAATTCATCCGCGCCGCCGTCGGGCGTGCTGTCCTGATAGCTGGCGATCCGCGCCGGCAGGTGCTCCAGCTCGATGTTGCGGCCATGGCAGAAGGTCACGGCACGCTCCATGGCGTTCTGCAGTTCACGCACGTTGCCGGGGAAGGGATAGCGCCGCAATTGCTCCAGCGCCGCGCGCGACAGCCCGCGCACCGGTCGTCCGTCACGCGCGGCGAAATGCGCGACGAAGCCGGCGGCGAGCAGCTCCCGGTCTTCCTCACGGTCGCGCAACGGCGGCACCTGCAGAATGAAAGTCTCCAGGCGGAAGAACAGGTCCTCGCGAAAGGATTCGCGCCCAGCCGCCGTTTCCAGCGGGCGGTTGCTGGCGGCGATAATGCGCACATCAACGTTCAATTCGCGCTCACCGCCCACCGGGCGGATAGTGCCCTCCTGCAGCACGCGCAGCAGTTTGGCTTGCAGCGGCATGGGCATTTCGCCGATTTCGTCGAGAAACAGAGTGCCGCCATCGGCTTGCTGGAACAGGCCCTTATGAGCGCGATGGGCGCCGGTGAAGGCGCCCGCGGCATGGCCGAAAAATTCGCTTTCCAACAGTTCGGCCGGCAACCCGGCGCAGTTGATCGCCAGGAACGGCCGCTGCGCACGTTCGCTCTCGGCGTGCACCGCGCGGGCGACCAGCTCTTTGCCGGTGCCGCTTTCGCCGATCACCAGCACCGGGCCGGCCGCGCGGGCCAATTGCCGGATCTGGTCGAACAATCCGCGCATCACGCGGCTGCGCCCAAGCATGCCGTGGAAGCGGTCATCGCTCAGCAGTTGCTGGAAGCGCCGCACCTCGTCGCGCAAATGGCGGGTTTCCAATGCCCGTGAAACGGCGAGGCCGAGATGATCGAGGTCCAGCGGTTTGGTGAGAAATTCGTCGGCGCCCTCTTTCAGCGCGGCCACCGCCTGCTGAATGCTGCCGAACGCCGTAATGACCAAGAAAGCCGGTGCCGCCTGCATTGCCTTGACCCGGCGCAGCAGCGCCATGCCGTCGGCACCCGGCAGGCGCAGGTCGCTGACGACCAGGTCCGGCTCCCAGCTTTCCAGCAAGGGCACCGCGTCCTCGGCGCTGGCTTCGGCACGCACGTGCAGCGCGCGGTCTTCCAGTTCCTCGACCAGCAATTGCCGCAGACTGTCGTCGTCCTCCACCACCAGCACTCGCTGTGGGGCGGTGTCATCCTTTTGCATCAAAGTTGTCCTCGTCGGCCAATGCCAGGGAAATACGAAACGCCGCGCCACCCAGCGGGCTTTCCACCAGATCGATACGGCCGCCGCATTCGGCCACTACGCCATGCGCCACGGCGAGCCCGAGCCCGCTGCCCTTGCCCACCGGTTTGGTGGTGAAGAAGGGCTCGAACAGCGCCGCCCGATGTTGCTCGGCCACGCCGGGCCCATCGTCCTCGACCTGGAACAGCAGGCAATCCGCCTCTTGCCACCAGCGCAGCACCACGCGCCCGCCGAGGCTGGCCTGGGCAGCATTGCGCAACAGATTGGTCAGCGCCTGTTCGAAACGTGGCGGGTCGACCTCGCAGTGCAGCGTGGCGGGCGGCGCTTCAAGTTGCAGATGGACGTTCAACGTGGCCAGTTCGTCAGCCACCGCGGCCGCGGCCGAGTGCGCCAGCACATCGGCCGGCATGCGTCGCGCCGGGCGTCCGGCGGCGCGACCGAACTCCAGCAGCTGACGGACGATTTCGCTCAGGCGCTGCACCTGGCTGCGGATCTGCAGCAAGCCCTTGCGCTGCGTGTCCTCCAAGCTGTCGCTGCGCAAAACACGCTGGGCCTTGCCATCGATGACGCTGAGCGGGCTGCCCAGTTCATGGGCGACCCCGGCTGCCAAACGTCCGACCGCAGCCAGTTGCTGTGTGCGGCGCAGGCGGGCTTCCAGTTCCGCTTCACGGGTTTTCTGTTCGGCCATCTGTTGTTCGGCATCGGCGATGCTGTCGAGCATCTGGTTCAGCGCTCGACCGAGCACAGCGATCTCCTGCGGGCCGCTGCGCGGCGCACGATGCTGACGGTCGCCCGCAGCCACACGCGCCATGCTCTGGGTCAGTTGCTGCAAATGTTTGCCGATCGCCGACCAGTGGCCGAGCAGGACGATGCATACCGCGGCCAATGCCAGCAGACCGGCAGAAACGCCGGCAATCAGCCGCAACCGTCGGGTGTCACGTTCGAAATCGTTCCAGCGCCGGGTAACCTGCAGCAACCCGTTGATGCGCCCGCCGCTCTGTTCCAGCGGCAGAAAATACGAATACACCTCGCGACCGCGAATCCGTTGGTAGCCACCTCGACGTTTGCCGTCGGCGGTAAGCTCCTGAATCGAGGTCTGGTCCTGGTCCGGCTCGATGGCGCCGGCGAAAGCCACTAGCTCGCCTTGGTCGTCATAGAGGTAAGCGCCATAGACCCGGCCGACGCCAAGCACGGACTCCAGCACCTGTTGCATGGTGCGATCGTGCTTGCGTTCGAGGCTATCGCTGAGCGGCAGCCGGACCGCCCGCGCGACCAGTTCGACCTCCTCCTGTAAACGTCGCTCGCTGTTGCGCTCGACCGTCCACAGCAGCAAGTAACTGAAGCCGAGCATGATCGCCACCAGCGGAATCACCACCTTCAAAACCAGCGCGCCGCGCAGGCTCGATATACGTTGCCAAACTGCTACATGTGCCATTTTGGCACGATACAGTTCAGCGTTGTCGGCGTCGAGGCAAGTGGGACCGACGGTAAAACCTCTTTAAAATCAGCGTATTGATATTAACGCCTGGTTTGGCATGGCTGATGCAAAGTCACTGACGTATTCCAAAGCACAGGATCTTAAGCATGACCAAGCTAACCACTCGCCTCGCTTCCGCCAGCCTCGTCGCCTTGTTCATGGCGGCCGGCGCCTCGCAAGTTTCTGCCCAACAGGCCACTCAGGCACCGGCCACCCAGCCAGCTCCGGCGATGCAAGCAGCGGACATCAGCGACCAGAAGTTGGAAAAGTTTGCCGACTCGCTGGGCGAGATCATGGAGATCCGTGAAGACTTCACCGCCAAGCTGGAGAAAACCGGCGATCCGGCCGAGGCCCAGCAGCTGCAGCAGCAGGCCAACGAGAAAATGATGAATACCGTTGCCGAAAATGACCTCAGCATTGCTGAGTACAACGCCATTAACCAGGCGGTGCAGAACGACCCGAAACTGCGTGATCGCGTCGTCGCGATGGTGCAGAACTAAGACTAGCGATTCAACGAGCCCCGCCCTGGCGGGGCTTTTTCATGCCAGCTACGTGCCGATGCCGACCGATTCAGTGACGTAGGGTGGGCCGGGTGGCGTCCCGCTTTAGCCCACCAGAAACACCGTCACTCCATTGTGGTGGGCTAAAGCCCACCCTACCAGGCCGCAAAGAGTGCTCCGGGAGTTCGCGTGCCACGCAGCACCAGGGGGGCCGGCGGCGCTCCGCTTCAGCGTAGGGTGGGCTTCAGCCCACCGTTACCCAGACTGACGGGCTGAAGCGGAACAACGAGCACCTCGCTTGGTCACCGGCCGCGTAGCGCCAGGCCCTTCAGAAAATTGCGTAGTAGCTGATCACCACAGGCGCGGTAGTTGCTGTGCCCGGCTTTGCGGAACAGCGCGCTGAGTTCCGGCTTGGATACCGGGAAATCCGCCGCTTTGAGGATTGCGTGTATGTCGTCTTCCTTCAGCTCGAACGCCACGCGCAGCTTTTTCAGCACCATGTTGTTGGTAATCGGCAGTTCGATGGGCGGCGTCGGGCGGCTTTCGTCCTTGCCACGCTTGTAGATCACCAGGCCATCGAGGAAATGCGCCATGATCCGGTCGCCGCAAGGTTTGAAGCCGGCCTCGTCATCCTTCTTCAGATAGGCCTCGGCCTCCGCATCGGGGATGTCGCAGCCCGTGAGCCGGGTGATCTCAGCGATTTTCGCGTCGCTTACGTTGAGGATGTAACGCAGGCTGCGCAACACATCGTTATTGACCATGGGCAATCCTTACTTCGTTTGTATGAGCGAGCGCGGCGATACGTGATTGCGCTGAATCCGGTGATCCAGGCAATGACAGTGGTGGCTCGGATGGGCGCGGAGTATAGGGGATAGCGCAAATTTTCAGGAAAGCACCGCTCGAACGGCACTTGGCAGGGCGACAAGCCGACAGCTGCATCGCCCGTCCGTTGTCACCGCTATTGCGGTAACTCCACGCTGACCTTGATCGCCGAATACCAGGCCGTCAGATCGGCAATATCGGCGTCGCTCAAACTTGCGGCAATCACGCTCATCTGCGGATGTTTGCGCGCACCACTGCGGAACGCTTTCAGCTGGCCAGCCAGATAGAGTTCACCATTGCCGGCCAGATTGGGCGCGTCCGCCGCTTTGCTCAGCCCATCGAGGCCGTGGCAGGCCGCGCACATCTTTGCCTTGGCTTTGCCGGCTGCAATATCGCCTGCTGCTTCCACCGTAATCGTCATCGCGCACAGCGCCGCGAGAAGGACGAGCCGGTGAATCAGCCATCCGTTGCAATTACCTGATGCCATGGGTTTTCCTTGATGCATGTGGCTGACCGCGCCGCCAAACAGCGCGACGCGGTCAGCCCTGATGGCCTGGGTAGATCAGTTCTTGCCGCCGTCGTAAGAGATGCGGTAGATGGCGCCGGCGGTGTCATCGCTGACCAGCAGGGAGCCATCCTTCAACTGGGCCACGTCGACGATACGGCCGAAGTATTCGCCGGTTTCCTCGTTCAGCCAGCCTTCGGCGAAAGGCACCGTATCGCCGGACGGCGCGCTGCCGTCAGCGGCGAAAGGCGTGAACATCACCCGCGCGCCGGCCGGCACGGTGCGGTTCCAGCTGCCGCGCTGCGCACTGAACAGGCCACCGCGATACTTCTCGGGAAACATCTTGCCGGTATAGAACGTCAGCCCCATATCCGCGGCATGGGCCACGGTTTCCACGACTGGAAAGGTCAGGCCCTCCGGTGGCGTCTCCTCGGCGTACTCGTTGGTGCGCACCTGACCGCCGCCATACCAGGGCATGCCGAACCGCATGCCGGCTTTCGGCGCGTGGTTGATTTCGCCGGGCGGGGTGTCGTCGCCCATGCCATCTACCTGATTGTCGGTAAACCACAGCTCCTGGGTGGTCGGGTTGTAGGTGATACCGACCGAGTTGCGCACGCCAGTGGCATAAACCTCGCGTTTGCTGCCATCGCGCTCCATGCGCACGATGCCGCCAATACCATGCTTGGTGTACAGGTCGAGCTTGTCCTTGGGCGGCACGTTGTGGGGCTGGCCGAGGGAAACGGTCAGCTTGTTGTCAGGCCCCACAGCGCAGACCCTGGCGCCGTGGTTGTAACTCTCCTCATCGGCCGGAATCAGCTCGCCCGTCGGCACGACGATGTCTGCCGCCACATCCGGACCTTCGTAGAAAAACTCGGCGGCGGGAAACACCAGCACGCGGTTGTGCTCGGCGACGAACAAAAAGCCATCGGGACTGAAGCACGGGCCCGGCTGGGTAAAGGAGATGGCCGGCGCGAAGCGTTTGACTTCATCGGCGGTGCGATTCTTGGTCCGGTCGGTAACCGCCCATAGATCGGTCTTGCGGGTGCCGACGAACACCACGCCGCTGGACGGCCCAACCGCCATGTGCCGCGCATCCGGTACCACCGCGTAGAGGTCGATCTTGAAGCCGTCCGGCAGTTTGATGCGTTTGAGGTTGTCCCGAATCGCATCGGCGATCTCGCCGTCCTGCGGCACGGTTTTCATATCGAGGGACTGGCCGGTGGTCTTCATCGAACGCATGCGTTCCAGCGCCTCGTCACTGGTCGGTGCGGCCAGCACCAGCCCGGACATGCAAATCAGCAAGGCACTCAGGGGAGCGTATTTCATAGGGCACCAACCTCATCGAAGGGTCGTCTCGCTGGACGATCATTGTTGTTGTGCGCAGCGCCTCCCCATGCCGCAGCAGTGACCATGTGCAACCACTTCAGAGATATGAAATCGGGAGCTCTGTCACAGAGTAGCGCCAAACGAAACGTTTGCCAGACAGCCGGCTACAAGCGATCTCAGCTCAGGCGGTACCTTTTTGCGCCAGTTCCGATGGCCAGCCTCGCCCCATCATCGGCTTGACCGCCAATCTAGAGCGCCCGAGCAACCTGTTGATTCGCTTGTCAGAGTCAGGGCGTGGCGGAACGGATCGCTCCGGGCCCGCTTAACAATCAAATTGGAGATCCGCATGAAAAGAGCTGCATTAAGCCTTGGTGTATGGCTGGCTTGCGCTAATGCGTGGGCCGTTACGCCAGGGACACACTGGGATTATTTCGGCGACGCGGGGCCGGAAAATTGGGCAAAGCTAACGCCGGAATTCGGCGCATGCGCGGGCAAGAACCAGGCGCCGGTCGACCTCAACGGATTCGTCGAGGCCGACCTGGCACCGCTACAAATCAGCTACACGGCAGGCGCCAGCAAGGCCGTCAACAACGGCCACACGGTACAGGCCATCTACGAGCCCGGCAGCCACCTCACGCTCGACGGCAAGCAGTACGACTTGCTGCAGTTCCACTTTCATATGCCCAGCGAGAACCAGATAAAAGGCCAGTCCTACCCGCTCGAAGGGCACCTAGTGCATGCGGACAAGAATGGCAATCTTGCGGTCATCGCACTGATGTTCAAGGACGGTGAGGAGAACGCCGCACTGGCGCGTTTGTGGAGCGCGCCGCCGACAGAAGGTCAAACTCAGCAGATCACGCCCGTGGCGAATGTCACCGAACTGCTGCCCGCCAACCTCGATTACTACCGCTTCAACGGCTCGCTCACTACGCCACCCTGCACCGAAGGCGTGCGCTGGTTGGTGCTGAAGCAGCCGGTCGTCGCCTCGCACGAGCAGATCGAAGCGCTGAAAAAGGCCGTGGGGCATACCAATAACCGGCCGCTGCAACCGCTCAATGCCAGGATCGTCCTTCAGTAGAGACGTGGCGACATGGACGTTCCCACGAGGCGGGATCATCGCAATGATGTTCCGCCTCAGATGCCCGCACTCCGGCCCGCATGACAGCCTCAACCCGCGAAGCTACACTGCGCGCCTTCTCGTCTATCCTTCGATTCGCCTGCCCGCCATGGCCCGCGAATTGATTTGCTGTCTCCACCTCTGCCGGGGCCACCGGCCAGGACTCCTCATGATTCGCATCAACGAACTGCAACTGCCGCTCGATCATCCCGCCGACGCTCTGCGCCAGGCTATCGTCGCGCGCCTGAAGATCGCCGATACCGAGCTGCTCGACTTCAATGTCTTCAAGCGCAGCTACGACGCGCGCAAGAAGAACAGCGAAATCACCTTCGTCTACATCATCGATGCCGACGTGGCGAACGAGGACCAGGTGCTGCAGCGTCTGGCTGACGACCGCAATATCCGCCCGGCCCCGGACACCGGCTATTACCCGGTCGGCCAGGCGCCCGAGGGGCTGAGCGAGCGTCCGCTGGTAATCGGTTTCGGCCCGTGCGGCCTGTTCGCCGCGCTGACGCTGGCGCAGATGGGCTTCCGACCGATCGTGCTGGAACGTGGGCGCGATGTGCGCAGCCGCACCAAAGACACCTGGGCGCTGTGGCGCAAAAAGGTGCTGAGCCCGGAATCCAATGTGCAGTTCGGCGAGGGCGGCGCGGGGCTGTTCTCCGACGGCAAGCTTTACAGCCAGATCAAGGACCCGAAATTCTACGGCCGCAAGGTGATGCACGAGTTCGTTCGCGCCGGCGCGCCGGACGAGATCATGTTCGTCAGCAAGCCGCACATCGGCACCTTCCGCCTGACCGGTGTGGTCTCGACCATGCGTGAAGAGATCAAGGCGCTGGGCGGTGAGGTGCGTTTCGATAGCCGTGTGGTCGATTTCATCATCGAGGACGGCCGCATCCAGGGCGTGCGCCTGGCCGATGGCGAGGAACTGCGCAGCCGCTACGTGGTGCTCGCCCTGGGCCACAGTTCGCGCGACACCTTCCGCATGCTGCACGAGCGCGGCGTGTATATCGAGGCCAAACCCTTCGCCGTGGGCTTTCGCATCGAGCATCCGCAATCGCTGATCGACAACGCGCGCCTGGGCAAGTACGCCGGCCATCCCGAGCTGGGCGCGGCCGACTACAAGCTGGTCTATCACGCCAAGAATGGCCGGGCGGTCTACAGCTTCTGCATGTGCCCGGGCGGCACCGTGGTGGCGGCGACCTCCGAGCCCAACCGCGTGGTCACCAACGGCATGAGCCAGTATTCGCGCAACGAGCGCAACGCCAATGCCGGCATCGTCGTTGGGATAAACCCGGACGAGGATTTCCCCGGCGGCCCACTGGCCGGCGTCGAGCTGCAGGAACAGCTGGAATCGCGCGCCTTCGAACTGGGCGGCAGCGATTACTGCGCACCGGGGCAGCTGGTCGGCGACTTCGTCCGTGGCAAAGCCTCGAGCGCGTTCGGCGAAGTCGAGCCTTCCTACAAGCCGGGCGTGCGTCTGGGCGATCTGGCGCCATCGCTGCCGGATTATGTGATCGAGGCGATCCGCGAAGCGCTGCCCGCGTTCGGCAAGCAGATCCGTGGCTTCGACCGCACCGACGCCATCCTCACCGGCATCGAGACGCGCACTTCGTCACCGGTGCGGATCAAGCGCGACAATGATTCTCTTCAAAGCATCAACACACGCGGGCTGTATCCAGCCGGTGAAGGCGCCGGTTACGCCGGCGGCATCCTTTCCGCAGGAGTCGACGGTATTAAGGTTGCAGAGGCGGTAGCGACGGCGATGTTGGCTGACCTGCAGAGCTGATCGGTTCGGCTGAGCCGCGCCGTTGCCGGTGTGGCGCGCTCGGCTTCACAGCACGCCTCTCGACAGTGAAACTCAACGCACTTCGAAGTGCTGTTCAGCCAACTTGCGGTCGCCCTGGAACACCAGGAAATGCCACTCACCTGGCACCAACTCATGTGTTTCGGTGAACTCGAAAGCCATCACGTCCAGCGGCGCATCGGGCACAAGCTTCTGTATGACCTCGTAGCGATCGTGTCGCTGTCCGCTCGGGTCGATTACACCGGGCGTCAGGTACAGCAAGGTAAGAGGCGTATCGTCGGCCCGTTTGCCTTCCAGCCGGTAACGCAGGCCGAACTTGGTGCCGATCTTCAATGGCACGTGATCGGCCTCCAGGATGCGCTGATCGCTACGGACCAGAACGCGCTCGCCGGGCTGTTGGTCCTGGTAGCGGTTTTCAAACACACCGGCCTCGATCGGCCCGGCAACGCGCACATCAGCGCAAGCAAAACCGGGCAACAACAAGGTGAATAGCAGCGGACGAAGGCTAGGCATAGTGGGCTCCCTGGCAGAAAAGCAGCGAGCCTATGACATTGGCGTGACAACCTCGTGACGCTGCGCCTTGCATACCCTGACGGGCCGTTGGCCGCTCAGTTCGACCTGCGCCACAGCAAATTTCAAAAAAAGCTACAGGCCGAGGACAGTGATAGAGTCGCAGCTGTCATTTACCGCCGCAGGAGAGACCATGCGCTCACCGTTCACCGCCCTATTGCTGGCATTGCCCCTTATTACCACTTCGCTGGCCTTCGCCGCGGAATCACCTGCGGGCCGCTGGCAAACCATCGACGATGAAACCGGCAAGCCCACGTCCATCATTGAAATACAGGAAGCCGCTGACGGCACGCTGAGTGGCAAGGTGGCAGAAATCCTGCGATCGAACCATGGCCCAAACCCGGTGTGCAGCGCTTGCGAGGGCGAGCGCAAAAACCAGCCGATCACCGGTATGACCATCCTCTGGGGCCTCAAGCCCGACGGCGAACGCGTCTGGAATGGCGGCAACATCCTCGACCCCGGCAAGGGCAAGACCTACCGCGCCAAGGTGACCATACTCGAAGGCGGCGAAAAACTGGAAATGCGTGGCTATATCGGCGTCGAAGCGCTCGGCCGCACCCAGACCTGGGTTCGCCAATAATCCGGGCGGCACCCTCGAGACCAAGCCGGGTCACACCCGGCCTCGATGCGCCCGTCCCCAGGCTCGCCAAGTGACCGCACGGCGCGAGGGACGCAGGGTCAAACCTTATATGCGTTCAGTCCTTTACGGCGCTCATGCGCAAACCAGGCTGTTGTCATACCGCGGATTCTGCGCGGTGATGCTGCTCGTCGTGGCCCCGCTGGCATCAGCCAACACCGAGCTGAACGCGGTCATTGACGAGGCTGAGCGGCTCGATCAGCTGGAAACCCTCATGGTCGCGCAAGATGGCGAGGTAATTGCCGAGCGCGGCTACCATGGCCATCGCACGAGCGCGCCGACCAATATCAAATCCGCATCCAAGACGGTGATCTCTGCGCTGGTCGGCATCGCCATCGACAGGGGCGTTCTTGAAGGTCCCGACCAGCGCATCGCCAATCTGCTCGAAGCTGATCTTCCCGCTAGCCCTGACCCTAGATTGCGTCAGGTGACGGTGGGTCACCTGCTCACGATGCAAGCCGGGCTCGGCTCGACTTCGGGACGCAACTACGGCGCCTGGGTGGCGAGCCGCAATTGGGTCCGAACCGCGCTGGCACGACCGTTCGAGACTGAACCGGGCGGGCCGATGATTTACTCCACCGGGTCGAGTCACCTGCTCTCGGCGATCCTCACCCGTCGCGCCGGCAAATCCACCCTGCAGCTGGCACGCCAATGGCTCGCACCGCTAGATGGCTTCGCCATCACCGCCTGGACGCGCGACCCGCAAGGCATCTACCTGGGCGGCAACGAAATGGCGATGACGCCCCGCTCGCTGTTGGCGTTCGGCGAGCTCTACCGGCGAGGCGGGGTCACGGAGTCCGGAAAACGATTGCTACCCGAGGATTGGATCGAGGCGTCCTGGACGCCGCGGACCCGCTCGCGCTACACCGGTCATGGCTACGGCTACGGTTGGTTCATCACCCAGCTTGGCGGCGAAGCCGTGCGGTATGGCTGGGGTTACGGCGGCCAGATGGTCTACGTGGTGCCTGGGCTCGACATGACGGTGGTGATGACTTCAAACACGCAGCAGCCGTCCGGCGGCGCCCTGGGCCACCGCGATGCGCTGCATCGATTGCTCGGTCAAATCATCGACGCGGTTCGCGAGACGGTGCCGCCTTCGGCGGGGTGACGGGAGTTGCCGCGGCGATCGGCCGGAGCTAGGTGCAGATCACGATTTTCCACTGAAAATCGATCAGGAGGTGTAAACCTTATTCAGGACTAGACAACCATCTAAATCTCTAGCCTAGATAAAGCTACGTCATCTGAAGTTCTAACCACGCCATCAATAATGGACAGATTATCCTCAGACTCCAAAACGCTAAAGCCACAATCCCCAAAATCAAAATACACGCCAACACAACCATCTTCCACATCCGAAATAACATACTGGTAAACAGCAAGCAGGTCCTGGCCAAGATATCTATTCAACTCATCGGAGCTCTGGATCGGGTACGCGAAATCATCGGACATCTCATCCAGCCCCAACAGCTCTGGCTCAGAGCCAACGGACAAAATTCTTAACACACCCTCCCCGATATCTAACGAAATCCACCCCGACCTAGAAAACTTAAAAAACAGAACCAGCATTTTACAAACCAAAGACCCCGACATAAAAAAAGACCGGAATCTAAAGTCACAAAGTCTCTCACCGATGATCATAGAGCTATGTCTCATGATTAAAATTTTGAAGATTTCTCTGGAATCAAAGTATCAAATTCATACTTACCACCGGGCAACACTCTCAGGCTCACAGTGCTATTGGTCTTGGAGCTGTAGACATGAATAAGATCATGGCTTCCTCGGACAGCAGACTTAGGGATTAAGCCACTGATAGCTGTAGCGTTTTCCAAAGTTTCTTTAACTGCCAGTTTGGCCTGTTCAACACCAGCGCGACTAGCCTCGTAAGGCAACCTACCTTCTCCAATTTTTGCACCCAATTTTTTGTTTAGGTTTGCTGCTTGAGAACCAAGAAACGCATCAACTTCACCTAGCTCAGGAAGTTTTTGAATTCCTTTTAGACCCTCGCCCACCTTAACCGGATGCTCATATGGTAGCCCAGCCTCCGCATCTGTTTGCCCACTATGCGGATTATGGTTCGTTGCCGGCGAATTGTTCTCCTTAACCTTGATGACTTTGCTACCCGCACCACCAACCGCCGAGCCTACCAGCAAGGTAGCAATTAGTGCGCCACCACCAAGAAGGTAAGCATCATTGTCATATTCGACGTCCAGTTCCTCGCGTTCGACGCCTTCCGCAATGGCTTTACCCAGCACCCCCTCTAAATGAGCTTGATATAGAGCGACTTTCTCACCGAACGAGGTCTCTGAAAGCGCTTTTTCTGCCGCCCACATCATCAAGCCTTTCGGCCCTTGGGCAGCTGCCAGCACAAAGCCAACAGCTTCACCTTGATCCGGGTGAGCCTCTATATAAGCGTTTATCTCAGAGACTCTTCCCAGAATCACTTGCTCTGGGCGGAGACGTCCCGGAGTAACCGTCTCCGCTGGTAAGACCGCAACATCAGCCAATGACAGAATGTTGGCCTTAGCTAACCCTTGCTTCACCTGCTTAATGAGCTCCGGCTGCGTAGAGAATACCTCGGTGATTCCTCGAAGCTCGACCAGCACTTGGTTTTGGAACGCCCGATCAGCCAACAGTGCCTTGGCCTGTGTCAGGCTCATGCCCGACATAACCAGACCGTATAGCGCCTGCTCAGCGATTTCGGCACCACCCGCTTTTACCGCGCCTTCCTCCAGTGTCCTGCCCGTCAGTTTCTCCAATTCGTTCAGGCTGGCATTGGCTAGGACGCCAAGCTGTTCGAGGTTGGATTTTGCTTGCTCATCGTAGTTGACCAGCGCCTCGCCCCAGGCTTGGAGCGTCTCGAGCGGATTCGCCACTGCCTCCACCGATGACTTACTCACATAAAGATCAGTCCGCTCCTCCTCGTCCTTCGTGACCTCGTATGCCTTGCTGACATCACGATTCAGCCCAGCAGTCGAATCCTTACCGGACTCCGTATCGCTCCTGACAACAATCTCGCCCGCACCCACAGTCGCACTGACGATCTGCTCGCGTTCTTTGTCGTACTCGTAACCCTCGACACTCCAACCGTTTTCACCCTCTTTGCCCTTGCCTACCTGGCTCGCGTCCTGCTGAGTGCTGCCTCCCGTGCTGTAGCTGCCACCCGCATTGAGGTAATAACTGTGCTCCTTGTCCTCTCCTTGGATGTCGCGGAAGGCAAGGGTATCGGTGTCAAGCTTGAGACTGCCGGTGTCAGAGGCGATGAGAGCCCCGTCGATCTGGGTGTGACCTTCGGTGCGAAGGTCAAGCCGGTCACGGGCGACGACTGACGTCTGGTTGCCGACCCAGTTCGTCTCACCCGTGGTCTGTCCATAACCAACCGAGCCACTGACGCTAACGCCATATCCCACTGTAACGGTCGCGCTGGCATCGAACTCCTTGCCGCTCACCTTCCCAGTGTCAGGCACCGAGCTCACGGTCAGGTTACGTCCCACGTCGCCGGTGACGTTTTCACCTTCAATCTGCGCACCCGTGATGGCGGTATCGCGGCCGCTCTTCATGTCAACGTTGCGCCCTGCGTACAGGTAGGCCTCCTGCTGTTGCCCACCGTCGCGATCAAGCTCACCGCGACCAATATTCACGCTGGCGTAGACGCCGATGCCGCTTTGGCCGAAGGTCAGGCCCACTTCGCCGCCACCGCTGCGGCGTCGTTCTTCGGCGCTTTGCGCGTTTTCGGCTGCGGTGATCAGGAGGTCATTACCGGCATTGAGCTTGATGTCGCGCTCAGCTAACGCCTGGGTGCCGATAAGGCTCAGGTCATTTCGGGCATCCAGCACGATATCGCGCCCGGCCTGCAGCCCGGTGCCGCTGGCCGTGCCCTGGCTGCCCTCCTGCGTGGCGGTGCCTTGGCTTCCACCTATACCTACTTTGAAGCCACCGGTAGTTCCGCCGACGAAGCCACCTTTCGCCTGGGTTTGCTCCTGCTCATAGCGCTGCTCGCCACGCGCAACGTCGAAAACAATGTCCTGTGCAGCGACGTTGATATCCCGACCCGACTGCAGTTGCCCGCCTTTGACCACGACGCTGTCACCAGCCGTCAGGGTGACGTCGTTACCGGCATCCAGTGTTGAGACTCGGCTGGCCGTACCGCTTTGGCTGACGGTCTGGCTTTGACTGGTGCTGCCGATATGAGCGTCATAGGTTGGGCCAGACATGAACTGGCTAACGCCATCAATCGCTTTCAGCACGCCGGACGCCTGGCTGACCGTGTTCTCACCTTCGCCCGCGCCGTTGATGCCATCGACCATGTTGCCGAAGTTGTGGTTGACGGTCGTGGTGGTGCCAGTGCGCGTCTGGCTGGTTTCCCGCTCAAACACCAACTGCTCGGTAGCCGCGTCGACGAGGATGTTGCGACCTGCCTGAACACTCAGGTCGTAGGCGGCAGACATGTCCGAGCCCTGCTGCACCACATCGCGCCCTGCCCTGACGTCCAGGTCCAGCCCTGACTGTATCTGGCTGGCTGCCGCGGTTTGCTGGGCGCCGAGCTGCTTGTCCTTGAGGGCCTCCTTCCCTATGAAGGTGGTATAGCCGTTGCGATCGAAGTCCTGCTGCATGCCGAACGTCTTGGTGTTTTCCCACGACATGGTTTGCGACCGCTCTGTACCAGCGACCACATTCACATCACGGCCGGCATCGAGCAGCACGTTTCGGCCAGCACTCACACCGCTGCCAACGATATTGATGTCTCGCTCGGCTGCCAGGGTGGCGTCCCGATCGGCGATCACTTGGCTGCCGACGTTGGTCGAGCTGATGGCTTCCTTACCGGCTTTCTTGGCAGAGGCCAGGGTAATGTCACCGCCAAAGCCAGGCGTGCCGACGGCAAGGCCCACTGCGTCGGAGAACGACAGGCCTACCTTTTTCTTGTATTCCTCGCTCCGGCTGTAGGACTCGTCGTTGGCGGCCACCAGATTGATGTCTCCGGTGTCGGTCACCAGACCCGCCCTGAGCTCGACGTCATTGCCGGCACTGGTCTTGCTGGCACGCAAGCGAACATCGTTACCAGCGGCAATCACGACGTCATTGCCCGCCTCCAGTTCGCTCGCCACCTGGCTGGCTGTGGTCTTGAGTTGGCTCTTACCGCTCTTGGACAGGCCGAGGAAACCGGACTTGGTCTTCTTGCTATAGGAACCGTGCTCCT
This sequence comes from Stutzerimonas sp., assembly GCF_982611455.1. Lineage (NCBI taxonomy): Bacteria > Pseudomonadati > Pseudomonadota > Gammaproteobacteria > Pseudomonadales > Pseudomonadaceae > Stutzerimonas > Stutzerimonas sp. The sequence goes on along the minus strand of NZ_CEXBBO010000002.1, from coordinate 178,582 downwards.
CAACGCCGGAAAGTACCGCGACATCTCCAGTACCGCCGACCAACAGATCATCGCCTGCAGACAGCTGGCTGCCGATCACGGTTACGTCGCGGCCGCCGTTCAGGCTAAGGCTGCCGTCGACCGCCTTTTTCGTATTGATCGTCAGGTCATTGCCGGCCTCAATGACCGAGGCAACATTAGTGCTGTCATAGTTCTCCTTCTGCGTGCTCTTGCTTCGCCCGAAGGAGCCCTTGCTCTTCTTGTAATAGAAGGAAGCGCTTTCATCCTTGCCGGAGAGGATGTTCACGTCCTGACCGGCTTCAAGCGCGACGTCTTTGGCCGCCTGGATGTTGCTGGCGACCATCGCAACGTCCTGGCCCGCGAGTATGGCGACATCGCCACCGCTTTCCAGGCTGCTCGACTGCTGACGCACGCTGTCCGTGCTACGGGTGACGCGCTTGGTCTTGGATAAGAAGTGATCTTCGTTGGCAGCAGAAAGGAGATTTACGTTTTCGCCTGCCCGAAGATCAATGTCACCCGATGCCTTAACCTGACTACCAATGGCACTGATATCAGAACCAGCTTCAATCTTTATCGCACCACCAGCGATCGTTTCGCTAGCGTGCTGGCGAGTGTGCTCGTTCAGATAACGTTTCCCACCCGCGCGGGATTCGAGTGACGTTTCCTCGACTGTGCTAAGCGTAACGTCGCCGCCCGCCAGTAGCGCCATTGCGCCTCCGCTGCGTAACACGCCTCCAGTGTTGGCAATGTCACGTTCTGCCTGTAGGCGCATATTTCCTGTCGATTCGATACTTGCTGCCTGGTCAACGTAGTCGGTGATGCTTCTACGACCGCCGTAGCTCACATCGTTCCGGGTCGCTGTACGCTCGTTAACGATGTCAGTACCTGCTATCGCACTCACATCCCGCCCGGCGATCAAGCCTCCCTGCGCGTTGCGAATACTTCCCGTAGCCAGCAGTTGCAGGCGCTCGTCCGCCTCCATCGCACCGCCAAGGTTGAGGATGTTGCTAGCAGTGACGCCGAGGTTTTGGCTAGCGCGCAACGTGCCGCGGTTGGTCAGGTCGCTGCCGGAAATGAGCGCCACGTCCTGGCCTTGGATCAGTGCGCCATTGGGCGCCAGGCGGCCTTCGGCCTGGGCCAGGTAAAGCACTGGGACGAGGACCTTCTCGCCCATCACTTCCTGCTCTTCCATCCAGACGATGTCGTGAGTCAGCGCGGCGACCTGTTCGGCGGTGAGCGACACGCCAAGGCTGAGGTTGAGCGCTTCCTTGCTGGCGATGGCGTTGTCCATCAGGTAGCGGTACATGGCTTCGTCGCTGGTCAGTCCGGCCAGGTAACGCTGACCGGTGCGGGCGACGATGGCTTCACGGATCAGGCGCTGTTCGTAGAGCCCGTCGCCGAGACGCTTCTGCGCGTCGTCCGGCTCGTAGCCGAGGTTGCCAAGCAGGTAATCCGAACCCATGAATTGCTTGAGGTCGGTGAGTGCAGGGTTAGTTTCGATTAGGTTGCGGTGCCTCTCGGCCGGGCGAGACAGACCGGTGTTAGTGGCATTCTGCGGCATGGGCTGATCGATCAGCGGAGCGGTGCCCGCGTCGGTCGTTGCAACGCTTGAAGCCGCCTCGCCATTGAGGCGGAACAAGCCGTTCTCGCCTTGCGGCAGGGCGAAGCCCGGCAACGTGAGCGGATTGACCTGTTGCTGCGCTAGGTCTGGCGGGAGGTGGCTGATCAGCTCGACAACCAGTGGCTGGTCGGTGCCGGAGGCGGATGTATTTCCGACTTGGCTGGCGCCGCGCTGAATAGTGGAGCCGAGGCTGATGACGCTATTGGTCAGTGTTTGGGTGGCCTGGATGGTGACGTTGCCACCGGCCTGGACTACGGCATTCTGGACATTGGAGCCGCCGCTGCGGACGACTTCAACGTCATTGTTGGCCTTACTATCAGCGAGATCAGCCGGAAGCTGTGCCTGCTTCGCTGCCTCGACGTTATAGCGGGAAGAAGGAAGCCCGTCATAGTAATCGTAGGTAACCGGTACGTGCACACTCTGATGAGTGATGGAGTCCCTCCAATAGGTCACCGACTCGTTGCTGCAACCGTCACCCTCGCAAACCGTGCCGAGTGTCGGAAGCGCTAGGCGTATTTCTCCAGAATCTGTCCGGTAGTAGTAGCCAGGGTACTGGGGATTATAGGTGCGGTTATAGGGCTCGACGTGGCCGGAAATAAAACGCTTAACTGTGCCGTCTGTTACCGCTCTACGGTAAGTTCTTATCCGCTCAATCGTCCCACCCGACGCACCCTGGTTGGCGAAGCTGGCGCCCGTGATGTCGATATTTCGTACTGCCGAGAGGGTGCTGCCTTCATTGCTGATCGCCCCGCCGACTATCCGCAGGTCTTGCCCAGCTGAGATGTAGGCAGCAGGCGTCGTATCGGTGATCTTTCCCTCGTAGATGTCGCGAACGATGTAATCGACGGTGTAATTATCGCCACTGCAGTCGTAGCAATAGACGCCAATAGCGCTCTCTACAAGTGTGCGTTCGAGCGAGAAGATCTCGCGGCGATTCTTGAGCGTTTGTGCCTGCAGAAAGACGTCTCCGGCCGCTTCTAAGCTGCCGGAAACGTTGTCGATAAGTACTGCACGCGCGCTCGACAGTCCGCCGATGGTCAGTGCGCCGAGGCTATAGAAATCGCCGTACGCGTTGGTAAATGCATCCGCTGCGACCGTCATATCGGCGCCGCTAAAGATCAGGCCTCGGTCGTTTTCCAGCGTGGCTGCGGCCAGCGACACCGTTTCCGCGGCACCCAGTGTGCCCAAGTTACGGAGGTCACCGGCGGTCAACGTCAGGTCGGTGCCAGCGGTGAGGCGCCCGCCGTTTGCCAGCGCGCCCGCGATGTCGAGCTTGAGGTAGTCCCCTGAGGTCAAACGTGCCGAGGAGCCAAGCGTCATTGTGCCTACCCGCACATCGATACCTCCAAGGCTGGTCAGCCGGCCGTTGCCGCCGTAGCCCCCGGTCAATTGAAGGTCGAGTGCACCATCGCTTGCGATCAAGCCGTCGTTGATCCAGTTGCCGCCCGTTCCCTTGAGCGTCTCAGACGCGAGCAGCCGGCCGTTTGCCGTCTGAGTGAAGGCGCCCACATCGATCGTCAGGTTGCGTGCTTGCAGGGTCCCGCCATGCGTCCAGCTTGCAGCGGACAGGCTAAAATCACCGGTCGTCGTGAGTGTGCCGCCTGCCTCGATAGCATTGTCGCTCGCCAATGTCATGCTTCCTGCCCCGACGTGGCGCAGGGTGCCATTGGTGTTGAGCAGCCCACCGAGCACGAATTGTGCGTCGGTGTTGGCGGTTTCGAGCAGACCAGCACGGTTATCGAACGCATCGGTGATTTTTACCCGTGTCACGCCCGTCCCGCCGAGGGCCCGGATGGCTCCGTCGATGTTGGACAGACGCGCCGCGGCAAGAGCCAGGGCACTGCCGCTTTCGATCAGGCCCGCGTCGTTGTTGAGCGTACCGGTCAGGTTAAAGTCGATGGTTTTAGCGCCGATCTTGCCGGCGTGGTTGTCGAGGCTTGCCCCTGTCATGGTCAGGGTGTCGCGCGCGTAGAGGCCACCCGTCCCGTTGTTCACCGCGCCGGCAGCAATGGTCGTATCGCCCGCAATGGCCGACACATGGCCTCCACGGTTGTCGAGCGTTCCGGTGTTGATCGACAGGTTGTCAGCCTGGATCGTGCCGCCCTGGTTATCGAGCGCACCGTCAACCGTTGCCTTGACCCAGCCGGCCAGGCTGGTCAACAAACCACCCGCCCCGTTGCTCACCGAGCCCGCCGCAACGACGACATCGCCCTGTTCGCTCAGCAAACGACCGCTGCGGTTGTCGATCCAGCCGCCCACATCGAGCTCAAGCGCGGCCTTGCCCTGGATGGTGCCAGCCTGATTGTTAAGCGCTGCGACCTGCGCCGTGACCGCATCCGCCTGGCTGTAAATCAGTCCGTCCTGGCTGTTGTCAAGCTCACCACTGATGTCGAGGCGTAGCGCACCGGTGGCCGCCAGGGTGCCGGCGGCCGAGTTGTTCAGGCGAGTGGCGAACAGTTCGAGCAAGCCCTGGCTCGCCAGTTGCCCGCCGCGGTTGTCGATCTCTCGCGCCATCAGGCGAAGAGGGCCAGTGCTGACGAGCTGCCCACCCATTGTGTTGAGCAGGCGATTCGTAAGGGTTAGCGAGAGCGCCTGGCCGGCGGACAACCGACCATCGTTATTGTCGAGACCGGCGGCAACGAGCAGCAGGTCGGCACCGCTGCGGGCCTCGCCGGCCTGGTTGTTAACATCTGAAGCCTTGATTGACAGTGCCCCGCCTGCACTCACGAGGCCGCCGGCGTTGATGAGTCCGCCTGTCGTTTGGAGCGATACCGCTGCTTCGCTGGAAAGGATGCCCGCAGCGCCGTTGTCGATTTCGACGGCCTCGATGCTCAGCGTTTGCTTGCTCACCAGTGCGCCTTCGTCGCGGTTGTTCAGCGCACCGGTCAGCTGTGCCGACACGCCACCCTCCCGACTGGAGACAGTGCCCTTTGCGCTGTTATCAAGCGTATCGGTTCGAAGCGTTACTGCCTTCCAGCCGGAAAGCAGGCCGCCGTTATGGTTGTCCAGCACATCGCTTTGCACGTCGAGTTCGCCGCCAGCGATAATCCGGCCGGCATCAGCGTTGACCAGGCGCTTGGCAGCGATCTGCAGGTCGCCACCTGTCGACAGTTCGCCGTCCTGGTTTTCCAGTTCACCAGCGTTGGCAATGGCCAGTCCAGCTTGCCCCTTGATAAGCCCCTGGCGGTTGTCCAGCGTGCCGTCCTGCAGATCGAGCTCTATCCGCCCATCGGCGATCAGGCGACCCTGCTGTTGGGTGAGCGCACCAACCGTCGCTCGGATGTCACCCGCAGCGGAAACTTCACCACCATTACTGGAATCGAGCCGGTTCGCCTCGAGCATCAGCGAGGCGTTGCTGCCGATCAATCCGCCGTCGCGGTTGTCCACCTCACCGCCCCTGAGCGTCAGCGGACCCGTAGCGCTGACTATGCCGCTGCGGTTGTCCAATGTCGCGATCTCGAGCTGAGCAGCACCGTCGGCCAGTACACGGCCTTGCTCGGTGTTATCGAGCGCCTGGATGGTCGCATTCAGGTTGCGCAAGGCGACCAGGTCGCCAGCCCTGTTGATCATGGTGTCCGCGGTCAGCTGAGCGTCACCGCCCGACTGCAGCACGCCAGCCTGGTTATTAAGCGCACCGGTCGTGATGTCGAGTTGCTCGTCGCCAAGCACGCGGCCATGCTCGTTGCTGAGCGAACCGGAGCGGATAAGGGTCGTTTCGCCAGCAATGGTCCCGTTACGGTTATCGGCAAGCTCCTCGGTTTCGATGGTGAGTTTGCCACCCGAGAGGAGCGTGCCTGCGTTGGTCAGGTTGCGGCTACGCACCTCGAGTGCGTCTGAGGGATTAAGGCTGCCGTCGGCTTTAATGCCTGCTTCGACTGTTCCGTCGTTGGTGATCTGATCTGCCGACAACATGACGGACTGGCCGGCAGCCAGGCTCTCGGCAATGGTCAGCGAGTTTTGAGCGTCGAGGCGGGCCGTGCCCGCCGCATAGGTGTCTGCCTCCAGTCGTACCGAGTCGGCCCGAGCGGTCAGGTTTCCGCTGGCGGCCGTACGCGCCATGCTCAGCTGCCCATTCGCATCAATCTGAATATCCCCCGCACTAGCCGCCATATCACCGGCCAGCTTCACGCCGACACCCGCTTCGGTGCCGACCAAGCGAATGGCGCCGGCGTACATGCCGCCGAGCGCGGAGCTGTCGATGGCCAGCAGCGGTTGGTCGGTGATGTCCGGCGCCTTGGCGGTGGCGCTTAGATCGTCGGCATCGACCTCGTTGCGGCCGGCGATGATGTTCAGTTTGTTGGCATGCAGCTCGGCGTTGATCTTCGCGCTGCGGGTGATGAGGTCGAACTGGTCGACGTTGCTGGCGTTGAGCCCTTGCCCTTCGATGGCGATGCTGCCGCCGTTGACGTCGAAACGATCCAGTCGACCGTTTTCGATTATGGGCGTGCCGGTGCTAAGGGTGACGCGCGGCGTGTTGATGAAGCCGCAGCCGTCGCAGCTGATGCCGTGGGGGTTGGCGACGATGACATGGGCCGACTTGCCGGCGACTTCCGTATAACCCTGCAAACGGCTGGCGTTGCTGCCGGTGACTTCGTTGAGAATCAGCCCGGCCGCTTTTCCATTGAGGTTCGAATTGCCGAGAATGATGCCGCCCAGTTGGGTGCTCTGGGTGCGCTCGGTGGCGTTGTTGAGGATCAGGCCCTGTTGGCCGACGTTGTAGTCGTTGAACGTGTTGTGCGACAGCCCGTTACTGTTAGGCGCAGCAATGTTGACGATCGGCACGCCATTGCCGGCCTGCCCCAGCGTCGCGCCGCTGCCGGCGGCGACGGTCAGATCGGCCGCCGCACCGACGATGGGGTTGAGAAACATGACACCCACCAGCACGGTGGCGACGTTCTGGAAAAAGGGGTTGCGCACGTCCATGTAAAAACTCCGGCTTTGCTCAAATCAAATGTGGAATGCAGGAAGAGGCCTGCTCTTCCCAGCCCGCCGCAAACGGCAGGCGAGGCAATCAGAAAAACAGGTCGACGCGGAAGTACACCGGATGCTCACGCTCGGTGATGGCATCCGGCCGTTCCAGCGAGCGGGCGAACGTGACGGAAGCCGCCACATGCGTGCCCCGCGCGCTCAGTTCCAGGCCATGGCCGGACAGCCGGCCGTGAAAATCGGGGTTGTAGCGGCCGCCGTGGATGACGCCAACGTCATAGGCGTAGGCCAGGCCATATTCCTGCAGGAAGGGACGCAGCGGCTCCCAGCCGATCGGCCGGCGCCAGCGCAGCTGGTTGCGCCAGTAGCCGCCGGTGTCGCCGGACAGCGATTGCTCCTTGAAGCCGCGGACGGAGGCCAGCCCGCCGATGCTGATGCGTTGCGGGCTGTAGAGGACGTCTTCGCTTTTCTGAGCGTTGAGCAGCGAGTCGAAGCTGAACGACTCGCCCCACAATTGAAACGGCTGCAATGCGCTCAGTGTCAGCGTGTATTTGTGATAACGGGCGTCCGGCTCACCGTATTGCGGATTGCCGCGGCGCTGCGCGTCGAAGCTGCCGGTCCCGTGTTGCCAACCAAGGTCGGCGTTGACGAAGGCCGTGCCAATGCGACGTCCGTGGTTCAGGCCAAGCTGCGTTTCGGACAGTCGCTGACTGGAAACGTCGAGCAGGCTGTTCTCGATGTAGTTGCGGGTGCGCAGATGAGCGATGCCGAAGCTGATAGCGGTCTTGCTGACCGCATCGCGATGCAGCACCCGCTCAGCATTTGCCTGGTGGCTCTTGCTTTCGCCGTCCATGTCGAAGAGAAAGCCAGACGTTTCACCCTGGGTCCGGTAGTAGCTCTGGTTGTAGCTGTAGCTGAGCGTCCACCAGCCGTACGGCACGCTGTAGAACAATCCCTGATTGGCCGAATGGCGCTGCTTGTCACTCACCGCATCCATACCACCGTACACCCTGAGTTGATCGGCCAGCCCCAGTGGGCTGTCCCAATCGAGGCCGGCGCCCCACTGTTGTTCACCGGTGCTGGATTCGCCTCCATTGTGTCGGTTCAGGCTAACGCGCCAAGGTTTGAGCGGATCGCCTTTCAGGCTTACTCGGCTCCCACCGACCTGCTCGCCTGGCAAGAGCTCCAACTGCGCGGGACGTGACGGCAAGCGGTTCAATTGGTCGACCAGTTGCTCCAGCTCGCGCAGGTCAACCACCTCGCCCGCCTGGCCTGGGAACGCCATCGCCAGTTCGCGATCGCTGGCTACAGCCGATTGGTCGATCCCCTCGAGACGACCCTCCACGACCAGAACCTCCAGTTCGCCATCTGCCATGTCCTGCTGCGGCAGATAGGCGCGCGAGGTGACGTAGCCACGGTCGATATAGAACTGGGTGATTGCTTTGAGCAGCGCGTTGAGCTGGTTGGCGCCCAGGCACTTGCCTTCGTACGGCTGTACCAGCTCAGCTTGCTGCGCAGCCGAAACAAGAGTGGCGCCTTTTAGGCTGATGGTGCGGATGTCGAAACAGCGGGTATCGTCGGGTACCGGCTCTGGCGCGGACGCATCGCGTCCAGGCAGTTGCTGCAAGTCTTCCAGGCGTTGGCGTTGTTGTTCCAACAACCGTTCTTGGCGATCGCGGATAAGGTCGCGTTCACCGGGAAGCGGCGTACTGGAAGGCGGAACCTGGGCGGACGCCGAGCCAACGACGAGCAAAAAGGTTGTGATAAAAGTGGCGAACAACAGCGAGGGCATCGCGACCATCCTTGGTTCGATAAAGCGGAGGGCCGCGATGTTGAGGCGAAGTGCCACTACACACAACTACCGCTAGTCACGGACGGGCCGCAAAAGCAAAACGGCTTCACATTTTGGGCAATAAAGCCTTTAGGGGAACGGAACTAACGCGAAGCAGCTGAGATAGAGCATTTTGCGCGCAGCAAAAAGGCGCCCTAAGGCGCCTTTCGTTGCAGCTAAGCGGGAATCAAGCCTTGGCTTTCTTCGCAGCGCGGTTACGCTCGCCTTCGTCGAGAATCTTCTTACGAAGACGGATCGACTTCGGGGTTACTTCGCACAGCTCGTCGTCCTGGATGAACTCCAGCGCCTGCTCGAGGGTGAAGCGGACCGGCGGGACCAGGGCGATGGTTTCGTCCTTGCCCGAAGCGCGCATGTTGTCGAGCTTCTTGCCCTTGGTGGGGTTAACGCCCATGTCATTGTCACGGCTGTTCAAACCGACGATCTGGCCGTTGTAGATTTCCTGGCCGTGCTCGACGAACAGCTTGCCGCGCGCCTGCAGGGTTTCCAGGGAGTAGGTCAGGGCCTTGCCGGTATCGATCGACACCAGTACGCCGTTCTGACGACCGGACATGTGGCCGGACTTCATGGTGTCGTAACGGTCGAAGATCGAGGTCAGGATGCCTGCGCCGTTGGTCAGGGTCAGGAACTGGTTACGGAAACCGATCAGACCACGAGCCGGAATGTTGTACTCCAGGCGAACACGGCCCTTGCCATCCGGCACCATGTTGCTCAGGTCGCCTTTACGCAGGCCCATTTCTTCCATGACCTTGCCCTGGGACTCTTCCGGGATGTCGATGGTGACGTTCTCGAACGGCTCCTGCTTGACGCCGTCGACCTCGCGGATGATCACTTCCGGACGGCCGACGCCCATTTCGAAGCCTTCGCGACGCATGGTTTCGATCAGTACCGAGAGGTGCAGTTCGCCACGGCCGGAAACCTTGAACTTGTCGGCGCTGTCGCCTTCTTCGACGCGCAGGGCCACGTTATAGAGCAGCTCCTTGTCCAGGCGCTCCTTGATGTTACGGCTGGTGACGAACTTGCCTTCCTTGCCGCAGAACGGCGAATCGTTGACCTGGAAGGTCATGGAAACGGTCGGCTCGTCGACGGTCAGCGGCTTCATCGCTTCGACGTTGTTCTGGTCGCACAAGGTATCGGAGATGAACAGTTCGTCCATACCGCTGATGCAGACGATATCGCCAGCAGTGGCTTCGTCGACGTCGACGCGGTGCAGGCCGTGGTGGCCCATCAGCTTGAGAATACGGCCGTTACGCTTCTTGCCGTGCATGTCGATGGCAGTGACCGGGGTGTTCGGCTTGACGCGACCGCGGGCGATGCGGCCCACACCGATGATGCCGAGGAAGCTGTTGTAGTCCAGAGCGGAGATCTGCATCTGGAACGGGCCGTCGACATCGACCTGCGGGGCCGGCACGTGGTCGACGATGGCCTGGTACAGCGGGGTCATGTCTTCGGCCATGTCGGTGTGGTCCAGGCCGGCGATGCCGTTCAGGGCCGAGGCGTAGACGACCTGGAAGTCCAGCTGCTCTTCGGTGGCGCCGAGGTTGTCGAACAGGTCGAAGATCTGATCCAGAACCCAGTCAGGACGCGCGCCCGGACGGTCGACCTTGTTGATCACCACGATCGGACGCAGGCCGGCTTCAAAGGCCTTCTTGGTCACGAAGCGGGTTTGCGGCATCGGGCCGTCCTGGGCGTCGACCAGCAGCAGCACGGAGTCGACCATCGACATCACGCGCTCCACTTCACCGCCGAAATCGGCGTGGCCGGGGGTGTCGACGATGTTGATGCGGTAGTCGTTCCAGCGGATGGCGGTGTTCTTGGCCAGGATGGTGATGCCGCGTTCTTTTTCCTGGTCGTTGGAGTCCATCACGCGCTCGTCGTTGAGCTCGCCGCGCTCCAGAGTGCCTGATTGGCGCAGGAGCTTGTCTACCAGGGTGGTCTTGCCATGGTCGACGTGGGCGATGATGGCGATGTTGCGTAGATTCTCAATCACAGGTCTGTTTCTCTGTAAAAGCTTCAAGCTGAAGGCCGGAAGCTGGAGTTCGATCGATTCGCCAGTGGCGAAATCCGGTTGGTCGGGGCAACACCCCGTATGGCCGCTACAGGTCGGGAGGGCGGTGGCGGATACTGCCGCCCAGCAGGCCGGGCTGTTTAGCTCGGACGATAAACGCGCACATTGGCATGCCCCTCGCTCAATAAATGATGAGCATGCAGGCGGCTCATGACACCTTTATCGCAATACAGCAGGTACTGGCGGTTCACATCCAGTTCCTTGAATCGGTTGTTGAGCGCATAAAACGGCAGCGTTTGCACTTCGATGCCCTGCAGTTCCAGAGGTTCGTCTTCGGCAAGATCGGGGTGACGGATGTCGATAATCACCTGACCAGCGCTCGCCTCGACGACTTCTTCTATCTGCAGATCCTGACCCAGTTCGTCGATCACACGATCGATGGGAACCTGCCGCGCGTTGGTCAGGGCACGCTCGAGGATCGCCATGTCGAACTGCTTCTCTTCGTGCTCGATACGGTAGCGCTTGGCCTTGGTGGTCGGGTTCACCGAGATCACGCCGCAGTATTCGGGCATGTTCTTGGCGAACTCGGCGGTACCGATCTCGAACGCGGTATCGATGATGTCTTGCTTGTGACTGGCGACCAGCGGCCGCAGCACCAGCATGTCGGTGGCCGAATCGATGACTGACAGGTTCGGCAGCGTCTGGCTGGAAACCTGGGATATCGCCTCGCCGGTGACCAGTGCATCGATGTGCAGGCGCTCGGCGATCTGCGTCGAGGCGCGTAGCATCATGCGCTTGAGCACTACGCCCATCTGGCTGTTGTCGACTTTCTCGAGAATCTCGCCAACCACTTCCTCGAACGGCACGCTGATAAACAGCACGCGGTGCGAGCTGCCGTACTTCTTCCATAAATAGTGGGCGACTTCCATCACCCCCAGCTCGTGGGCACGACCGCCGAGATTGAAGAAGCAAAAATGGGTCATCAGCCCGCGGCGCATCATCTGGTAGGCCGCCACGGTGGAATCGAAGCCGCCGGACATCAGCACCAGCGTCTGCTCCAACGCACCCAGCGGATAGCCACCAATGCCATCGTGCTGGGCGTGGATGATGAACAAACGCTGGTCGCGGATTTCCATCCGCACCTCGATTTCCGGCGCTTTCAGCGAAATCCCGGCGGCACCGCATTGCTGGCGCAGCTGGCTGCCGACATGACGCTCGACATCCATGGAGCTGAACGGGTGCTTGCCGGCGCGCTTGCAGCGCACGGCGAAAATCTTTCCGGCCAGCCGGTCGGTGAAATGTGCCTTGCACTTCGCGACAATATCGTCGAGATCGCCCAGCGGGTACTCATGTACTTCCAGGCAATGGGCGATGCCCGGCGTGCAGCGCAGGCGCTCGATCATCTCGCGCAGCAGCTTCGGCTCGCTGTGTGCGGTTTCCACCTCGACGTTGTCCCACACTCCTTCCACCCGCAGATCGGGATCGAGGTCGCGCAACACGGTACGGATGTTCTTCGCCAACTGGCGAATGAAGCCCTTGCGTACCGGTGGGCTCTTGATGGTGATTTCGGGGAAAACCTTGACGATCAGCTTCATGAAAACGCGCGCGCCGACATGGCGTAAAAAGAGGGGGGCGGAGTATAGCGGAAATTGATCAACATTTAGGCGCTTTTATCTGAGCGCACCATTGCGCACCAAATTGGGTCGCAGCAACAAAGCAACGCACTAACTTGATGCGTTCAGTTAGGTCGATAGACGCCTTCCATCCTTTTAGCGCCTGTAAACCCGCACACCGGCGCGCCCAGACCCAACAAGGAGCACTGGCATGCAATTTGCTCCCTTGTGAGGCAGGTCGCCATCGCGGAATATCCGCCGCTGGACTTCACCCCCGATTTCGGAAGCAACCTGTCAACGCTTCCACCACTTGGAGAGCACCATGTCGAAGTCGCTTCAACTGATCAAAGATTACGATGTGAAGTGGATTGATCTGCGCTTCACCGACACCAAGGGCAAGCAGCATCACGTGACCATTCCGGCCCGTGACGCCCATGACGAAGATTTCTTCGAGCACGGCAAAATGTTCGACGGCTCTTCCATTCATGGCTGGAAAGGCATCGAAGCCTCCGACATGATTCTGATGCCGGTCGATGATACAGCCGTGCTGGATCCCTTCACTGAAGAGCCGACCCTGATTCTGGTCTGCGATATCGTCGAGCCGAGCACCATGCAGGGCTACGATCGCGACCCGCGCTCGATCGCCAAGCGCGCCGAGGAGTTCCTCAAGTCCACCGGCATCGGCGACACCGTATTCGTCGGTCCGGAGCCTGAATTCTTCATCTTCGACGAAGTGAAGTTCAAGTCGGATATCTCCGGCTCGATGTTCAAGATCTACTCCGAGCAAGGTTCCTGGATGACCGACCAGGACGTCGAAGGCGGCAACAAGGGCCATCGTCCTGCCGTCAAAGGCGGTTACTTCCCGGTTCCGCCGTGCGATCACGACCACGAAATCCGTACTGCCATGTGTAACGCCATGGAAGAGATGGGCTTGGTCATCGAAGTTCACCACCACGAAGTGGCGACTGCCGGCCAGAACGAAATCGGCGTCAAGTTCAACACGCTGGTTGCCAAGGCTGACGAAGTTCAAACCCTGAAGTACTGCGTGCACAACGTGGCTGATGCCTACGGCAAGACCGCGACCTTTATGCCGAAGCCGCTGTATGGCGACAACGGCTCGGGCATGCACGTGCACATGTCGATCTCCAAAGACGGCAAGAACACCTTCTCCGGCGAAGGCTATGCCGGCCTGTCCGATACCGCGCTGTACTTCATCGGCGGCATCATCAAGCACGGCAAAGCGTTGAACGGCTTCACCAACCCGTCGACCAACTCTTACAAGCGTCTGGTCCCGGGCTTCGAAGCACCGGTCATGCTGGCCTACTCGGCCCGCAACCGTTCCGCCTCGATCCGTATTCCGTACGTGTCCAGTCCGAAAGCCCGTCGTATCGAAGCGCGTTTCCCGGACCCAGCTGCCAACCCTTACCTGTGCTTCGCCGCACTGCTGATGGCTGGCCTGGACGGCATCCAGAACAAGATTCACCCTGGCGATGCGGCTGACAAGAACCTCTACGATCTGCCGCCGGAAGAAGGCAAGCTGATCCCGCAGGTTTGCGGCAGCCTGAAGGAAGCATTGGAAGAACTCGACAAGGGTCGCGCATTCCTGACCAAGGGCGGCGTGTTCAGCGATGACTTCATCGATGCCTACCTCGAGCTGAAGAGCGAGGAAGAAATCAAGGTCCGCACCTTCGTACACCCGCTGGAATACGACCTGTACTACAGCGTCTAATCCGGTCCGCGTGACCACAAGGCCTGCCCTCAGGAAGGTCTTGTAGCCAATGAACCCCGCCTTCTGGCGGGGTTTGTTTTTGTGGCCCCGAATAAAAGCAGCAACCAGCGGCCTGTGAGCTCAAGTCCATGCCCCTCATTTGCTGCCGCTCCCAATTCACACCGAACAAACTTGCTTGCAAGCCCGAGCGGTGCAACGCTCCCGGCATCCTATCCGCGGAGCTTCCCATGCGCATTGCATTGTTCAGCCTGCTTTTGATCGCTACGGCCCCGGCCCTGGCACAGATTTACAAGTACACCGACGATAACGGCAACACGGTGTTCACCAACCAGCCGCCAGACGGTGTCGCGGCGGACAGGGTCGAGTTGCCGCCCGCCAACACGGTCGATATCCGCACACCGGAACCACCACCACCGATGGAGAACGAAGAGGACAGCCGTCAACAACGGCAGCCATACCGCAGCCTGTCCATCGGTGGGATTCCCGATGAACAGGCGCTACGTGCCAATAACGGTACCTTCGTGGTCAACGCCCAGCTCGACCCGCCACTGCAGCAAGGCCACCAGATTCGCTTTCTGCTCGACGGTAATCCACTAGCGGAACCGAGCAGGGCCGCCACCTTGCAACTGAACAACGTCGATCGCGGAACCCACCTGCTGGAAATCGAAGTGCTCAGTAATGGTCAGGTACTGCAGCGCACCGGCGAACAATTCACTGTGCAGCGGATCCATACCTCCAGCCCGGCCCGACCATGATGGCGGCGCCCAGGCTCAGCCTGTTTGGCCTGCTATTGGCGCTCGCACTGCCGGCCAGCGCCGGGATTTATACCTATATAGACGCTGAAGGCAATCGCGTTTTCACTGACCGCCCCGGCGGGCAGGCGGTCGAAACCGTCGACCCCAGGTCCATCAACAGCATGCCCGCTCAGCCGGTGGCGCAACCTGCCGCAGCACGGGAGGTTTTGCGCGAGCCAGCGCCCGCCTATCAGCTGCTCGATATCGTCCAGCCCGAACCCGACGCCACCGTTCGCAACAACGCCGGCGAGCTGATCGTCAGCGTGACGAGCGATCCCGCCTTGCTGTTCGGCCATCAGTATCGATTATTGCTCGACGGTGGCCCGATCACCCCGAATAGCAGTGACTCGACATTCGCACTAAACAACATCGATCGCGGCAGCCACCAACTGATCGTGGAAGTTATCGATGCGGACGGGAAAGTATTGCAAGGCAGCGCACCGAGCACTTTCCATATGATGCGCACCTCGCTTGCGCAGCGGCGAATGGTCAACCCATGCAAGAAGAACGATTACGGCGTTCGCCCTGAATGCCCCCTGAAAGACAAGCCTAAGGAAAAGAAAGATATTCCTTTCGTGCCCTTTCTGTGACCATCCTATGCACCTGAATGGTGCACAAGCCGGACCAACCTGATCCGCTTCACTCGTTTTCCGCTACGCCCCGCTCTGGAGCGCCAGAGCGCACGGCGCCGCGCCGAAAAGGAGCGCCTTGGTTTGCTTCTTGCATTTCCCGTCTTACATACCGGATGCAGACAGCCATGATCAACGAAGCCCTACAGCGCCTGCTGATCGAGAACCTGACCACCGCAACCTTGCTGCTCAATTCCCGCTTGCGCCTGGAATACATGAATCCAGCTGCTGAAATGTTGCTCGCCGTGAGCGGCCAGCGCAGCCATGGTCAATTCATTAGCGAGCTTTTCACCGAATCGCCCGAAGCGCTGGCTGCTCTGCGCCAGGCCGTCGAACAGGCACATCCCTTCACCAAGCGCGAAGCAACGCTGACCCCTGCCAGCGGCCAGGCGCTAACGGTCGACTACGCGGTAACGCCCGTTCTAACTCGCCAGGAAACCATGCTGCTGCTGGAGGTTTTACCGCGGGATAGATTGTTGCGCATCACCAAGGAAGAGGCGCAACTGTCCACACACGAAACCACCAAGATGTTGGTGCGCGGTCTCGCTCACGAGATCAAGAACCCGCTCGGCGGCATTCGCGGCGCTGCGCAGCTGTTGTCCCGCGAGCTGCCCGAAGAGCACCTCAAGGATTACACCGAGGTGATCATCGAGGAGGCCGACCGTCTGCGGAATCTGGTCGACCGAATGCTCGGCTCGAACAAACTGCCGTCCCTGTCGATGACCAATATCCACGAGGTGCTTGAACACGTTGCCAGCCTGATCGAGGCCGAATGTCAGGGCAGCCTCATTTTGGTGCGCGATTATGATCCAAGCATTCCCGAAGTCCTGATGGACCGTGAACAGATGATTCAGGCGGTGCTCAATATCATGCGCAACGCCATGCAGGCGCTCGCCGGCCAGAGCGAACTGGGCCTTAGTCGCCTGACTCTGCGTACCCGCACCCTGCGCCAGTTCACCATCGGCCATATCCGCCATCGCCTGGTCACCCGGATCGAAATCATCGACAACGGACCGGGCATACCCAGCGAACTGCAGAACACGCTTTTTTACCCGATGGTCAGCGGCCGCCCGGACGGAACGGGTCTCGGCTTGGCTATCACCCAGAACATCATCAGCCAGCACCAGGGCTTGATCGAGTGCGAGAGCCACCCCGGCCACACCGCGTTCTCCATCTTCCTGCCGCTGGAACAAGGAGCCCCATCAGCATGAGCCGAAGCGAAAACGTCTGGATCGTCGATGACGACCGCTCCATCCGCTGGGTATTGGAAAAGGCTCTGCAACAGGAGGGCATGGCCACGCAGAGTTTCGACAGTGCCGATGGCGTGCTTGCCCGGCTTTCACGTCAGCAGCCGGATGTGATCATTTCCGACATCCGCATGCCCGGCACCAGCGGCCTGGATTTGCTGGCGCAGATTCGCGGGCTGTACCCGCGCTTGCCGGTGATCATCATGACCGCCCATTCGGACCTCGATAGCGCGGTGGCCTCTTACCAGGGCGGTGCATTCGAGTATCTACCCAAGCCGTTCGATGTCGACGACGCCGTGTCCTTGGTCAAACGCGCCAACCAACATGCCCAGGAACAGCAGAACCTGCAGGCGCCGGCCAACCAACACCACACGCCTGAAATAATCGGCGAGGCACCTGCAATGCAGGAGGTGTTCCGCGCCATCGGCCGCCTCAGCCATTCCAACATTACCGTGCTGATCAATGGGGAATCCGGCACCGGTAAGGAACTGGTGGCGCATGCCCTGCACCGTCACAGCCCGCGGGTGGCTTCGCCGTTCATCGCGTTGAACATGGCAGCGATCCCCAAGGACCTGATGGAATCCGAGCTGTTCGGCCATGAGAAAGGCGCCTTTACCGGTGCCGCGAACCAGCGCCGCGGCCGTTTCGAGCAGGCCGACGGCGGCACGCTATTCCTCGATGAGATCGGCGACATGCCCGCCGACACCCAGACCCGTCTGCTGCGCGTGCTGGCCGACGGTGAGTTCTACCGGGTCGGCGGCCACACGCCAGTGAAGGTCGATGTGCGCATCATCGCCGCGACGCACCAGGACTTGGAAACCCTGGTGCAGGCCGGCAAGTTTCGCGAAGACCTGTTCCACCGCCTGAACGTCATCCGCATTCACATACCGCGTCTGTCGGATCGACGCGAAGACATCCCTGCACTGGCCGGGCACTTTCTCGCCAGCGCTGCGCAGGAGCTTTCGGTCGAAACCAAGCTGCTCAAGAGCGAAACCGAGGAATATCTGAAAAACCTGCCCTGGCCGGGCAACGTGCGTCAGCTGGAAAACACCTGCCGCTGGATCACCGTCATGGCCTCAGGCCGCGAAGTGCATGTCAGCGATCTGCCACCGGAACTGCTTAACCAGCCCGCCGACGCCATGCCGGCCAATAACTGGGAACAGGCACTGCGCCATTGGGCCGATATCGCGCTGGCACGCGGTCAATCGAACCTGCTCGACGAGGCGGTACCGGCGTTCGAGCGAATCATGATCGAGACTGCCCTCAAGCACACCGCCGGACGTCGCCGCGATGCCGCGCTGCTGCTCGGCTGGGGACGCAACACGCTGACGCGCAAGATCAAGGAACTTGGAATGGGCGTTGACGGCGGTGATGATGAGGACGGTGAGGAAAGCTAAAACCTAGAAGGCCCGAGGAAAGAACGGAGGCTGGGCGAGCCACGTAGGGCGGTGCAACCCGCCGGCTTTTTCTCGCGGGCTGAGCGGATTCCGAGCCAGGATTGCCGCGATCAATCGCGCGGCCTAACTCTTATGTTCAGTCGCCAGCTCCCTTCGAACTTTTCACCGTCCCACTCGGCCACCAACGGCCGAGTGGCGACGAAGTGCAACAGCAAGCCCTTCTCGGTCGTCTGCACGCGCCAGCTGCTGCGCACTCCCGAAACGGTGATCTGCCCCTTCTGCGCGTTACCCTGCGCCTGAAACAGCATGCCCACCGCTCCATTCACGTCCTGGCTGTAGAGTTCCGGCTCGCGATCGAACCAGAGCTGCAAGCCATCAACAGTCGGTTCGACACGCAGCAACTGCACTGGCCCCGGCGTGGTAACACGGCCGATCATCACGCCGACCAACAGCCCGATCAATACCAGCGAGCCGAAAAAGCGCCGACGTAGGCGAGGTAGCGGATCGTCCATCGCAGTAGAATGCCGGTCGTTTTCAGAGTCGGTGACGCGCATGTTCCATGTGATCCTTTTCCAACCGGAAATTCCGCCGAATACCGGCAACATTATCAGGCTCTGCGCCAATGCCGGTTGCAGCCTGCATTTGATCGAGCCACTGGGCTTCGAGCTGGATGACAAGCGCCTACGCCGCGCCGGCCTGGATTATCACGAATATGCGCCGCTCAAGCGCCACGCCGATCTCGACAGCTGCTTGCAGAGCATTGGCCAGCCACGTGTCTTCGCTTTCACCACCAAAGGTTCGCAGCCCTTCCATCAGGTGCAATTCCAGCGCGGCGATGCCTTTCTCTTCGGCCCGGAAAGCCGCGGCCTGCCGCCGGAGATTCGCGACGCGCTGCCCAATGAGCAACGTCTGCGCCTGCCGATGCGCCCCGACAGTCGCAGCCTGAACCTATCAAACACCGTCGCGATCGCCGTTTACGAGGCTTGGCGACAGCTGGATTTCGCTCTGCAGTAAGCGTCTCCCGCTCAACGAGTCGGCACCGACTGGTGCCATACGCGACGCCATGGCAGCGAATCCAGAACGCCGGTTGAAATGCGTGGTAGCGTCCCCCATATCAAGCGCATTCGGGCATTCATCGCCCCGCTGCGTGGAGATTTTCCTTTGACCACCATCGTTTCAGTGCGCCGCAACGGCAAAGTCGTCATGGGTGGCGACGGCCAGGTTTCCCTCGGCAATACCGTCATGAAAGGCAACGCCAAGAAGGTCCGGCGGCTCTATCACGGTCAGGTACTGGCCGGCTTTGCCGGTGCCACAGCCGATGCCTTCACTCTTTTCGAGCGCTTCGAGGGCCAGCTGGAAAAACACCAGGGCCATCTTGTCCGGGCCGCCGTCGAGTTGGCCAAGGATTGGCGTACCGACCGTTCGCTCAGCCGTCTGGAAGCCATGCTCGCCGTGGCCAACAAGGACGCCTCGCTGATCATCACCGGCAACGGCGACGTGGTTCAGCCGGAAAACGACCTGATCGCCATGGGCTCCGGCGGCGGTTTCGCCCAGGCCGCCGCCATGGCATTGATGCAGAAAGGTGACGACAGCATGTCCGCTCAGGATATCGCCGAAACGGCTCTGAACATCGCCGGCAGCATCTGTGTCTTCACCAACCAGAATCTCACCATTGAGGAGCTGGAGAGCGCGATCTGATCGCCCTCGAGCCCCGGAGTACCGCACCATGTCCATGACGCCCCGCGAGATCGTCCACGAACTCAACCGCCATATCATCGGCCAGGACGACGCCAAGCGTGCCGTCGCCATCGCTCTGCGCAACCGCTGGCGGCGCATGCAGCTCTCCGCCGAGCTGCGCCCGGAAGTGACCCCGAAAAACATTCTGATGATCGGCCCGACCGGGGTCGGTAAAACCGAAATCGCTCGTCGCCTGGCCAAGCTGGCCAACGCACCCTTTATCAAGGTGGAGGCGACGAAATTTACGGAAGTCGGTTATGTGGGTCGCGATGTTGAATCGATTATTCGCGATTTGGCTGACGCGGCGCTGAAAATGCTGCGCGAGCAGGAAGTCGGCAAGATGCGCCACCGCGCCGAAGATGCCGCCGAAGAACGCATCCTCGATGCGCTACTGCCTCAGGCCCGCCCGGTCGGTTTCAGTGAAGAGCCGATACAAAGCACCGATTCCAACACTCGCCAACTGTTCCGCAAACGCCTGCGTGAAGGTCAGCTGGACGACAAGGAGATCGATATCGAAGTGGCGGAAAACCCAGGCGGTGTGGAAATCATGGCCCCGCCCGGCATGGAGGAGATGACCAATCAGCTGCAGAACCTCTTCTCCAACATGGGCAAGGGCAAGAAGAAGAGCCGCAAGCTGAAAATCAAAGACGCGCTCAAGCTGGTCCGCGATGAGGAAGCCGCCCGTCTGGTCAATGAAGAGGAACTCAAGGGCCGCGCGCTGGAGGCCGTCGAGCAGAACGGCATCGTCTTCATCGACGAGATCGACAAGGTCGCCAAGCGCGGCAATACCAGCGGCGCCGATGTCTCCCGTGAAGGCGTGCAGCGTGACCTGCTGCCGCTGATCGAAGGCAGCACGGTGAATACCAAGCTGGGCATGGTCAAAACCGACCACATTCTGTTCATCGCCAGCGGTGCCTTCCATCTGTCCAAGCCCAGCGATCTGGTGCCGGAATTGCAGGGCCGCCTGCCGATCCGCGTCGAGCTCAAGGCGCTGTCACCGGAGGACTTCGAGCGCATCCTCACCGAGCCGCACGCCTCGCTCACCGAGCAATATCGCGAGCTGCTGAAGACCGAAGGTCTGGCCATAGAATTCACTTCCGAGGGCATCAAGCGTCTCGCTCAGATCGCCTGGCAGGTTAACGAGAAGACCGAGAACATCGGTGCGCGACGCTTGCACACGCTGCTGGAGCGTCTGCTGGAGGAAGTCTCGTTCAGCGCCGGCGACCTGGCTGGCCAGCAGAACGGCGAGCCGATCCGCATTGACACAGACTACGTCAACAGCCACCTCGGCGAGCTCGCCGAAGACGAAGATCTGTCGCGGTATATTCTTTAAACCGGCTGAGGCTAGAGGCTGAAGGTTGGACGATAAAGCGTCCCCTCGTTCAGCCTCCGGCCTCCCGCCTCTTCTTCGGTTCTTTCCTATGCGCATCCCCACCGCGATCAAACTGCACAAAGCTTCGAAAACCCTGGAGCTGGAATATGGCGCTGAGCAGCGCTACGTTCTGTCCGCCGAATTTCTGCGCGTGCATTCGCCGTCGGCCGAAGTGCAGGGCCACGGCAATCCGATCCTGCAGACCGGCAAGATCAACGTCGCGCTGGAAGGCGTGGAACCGGCCGGGCAATACGCGCTCAAGCTGATCTTCAGCGATGGCCACGACAGCGGCCTGTATACCTGGGACTACCTCTACCAGCTGTCGAGCAACCAACAACAGCTGTGGGATGAGTACCTCGCCGAGTTGGCGAAAGCCGGCAAGTCCCGCGACCCGGATATCTCGCCGGTCAAGTTGATGCTTTAACGCTGCAAACTTCTCGGCTCGTAAGGTGGATCAAGCTTCACCGGGTGGCGCTCCACCGAGCGGAGACAAGGCGGATGTAAAAAGCGACATCCCTACTTGCTGCCGCTGCCGCCGCTTTTAAGCTTTACCTGTCGCCTGCAGCTTGAAGCCTGCCGCTGCTTTTTAGGTTTAGAATGCCGGCACATTCTTCCGGTGACAGTGACATGACCGATCCCCGCAAAGAGCGTGACGCAGAGCCCACTACCCACTTCGGCTACAAAGACGTGCCGGAGAGCGAGAAAGCGCAAAAGGTGGCCGAGGTATTCCATTCTGTAGCCGCTAAGTACGACCTGATGAACGACCTGATGTCCGGCGGCGTGCATCGCCTCTGGAAGCGCTTCACCATCGAGCTGTCCGGCGTGCGCCACGGCAATCGGGTACTGGACATCGCGGGTGGCACGGGTGATCTAGCCCGTCAGTTCTCACGCATCGTCGGCCCGACCGGCGAGGTGGTCCTGGCCGACATCAACGCCTCGATGCTCAAGGTCGGTCGTGACCGCCTGCTCGACAAGGGCGTGGCTGGCAACGTGAAGTTTGTCCAGGCCGACGCGGAGAAGCTGCCCTTCCCCGACAATCATTTCGACGTAGTGACCATCGCCTTCGGCCTGCGCAACGTGACGCACAAAGAAGACGCCATCGCCTCCATGCTGCGGGTGCTCAAGCCCGGCGGCCGGCTGCTGGTGTTGGAATTCTCCAAGCCCACCAATCAGCTGTTCTCCAAAGCCTACGATGCGTATTCGTTCAGCCTGTTGCCGATGATGGGCAAGCTGATCACCAACGATTCGGAGAGCTACCGCTATCTGGCCGAGTCGATCCGCATGCACCCGGATCAGGAAACCCTCAAGGGCATGATGGCCGATGCCGGTTTCGAGCGCGTTACCTATCACAACATGACCGGCGGCATCGTCGCCCTGCACCGCGGCATCAAACCCTGATGCTGCGCGCTGCCCTGCTGGCCGGCGCCGAGCGCGGCCTCAATCGCGTGCTGCGCCTGGACCCGACCGCCCTTCCGCGCCTGGCCCGGTTGAGCGGCCGAATCATCGAGATCGACTGCACGGTGCCAGCCTGGCGTCTGTTCGTTCTCGCCGATGGCGAGGGGTTGCGGCTAGCCGAGAACTGGGGCAGCGAGCCGGATTGCCGCTTGCGCACCTCCGCAGCGAGCCTGTTGCGGCTGGTCACCAGCCGCAACAAGACCGCGATCCTGCACGGGCCGGATGTCGAGATCGAGGGCGACAGCGCTCTGCTGATGAGCTTCGCCGAGGTACTGCAGGATCTCGAACTGGACTGGGAATACGAAGTCTCGCGCTGGCTGGGTCCGGTCGGTACACAGTTGCTCAGCACCGGTTTGCGCGAGCAGACCGTCTGGGCGCGGCAAGGCGCCGAAAGTCTGCGCCAGGACTTCGCCGACTACCTCAGCGAAGAATCCCGAACATTTGTCGGCATGGCCGAGGCGGAAGCCCGTTTTGCCGAGCTCGATCGCCTCAAGCTCGCCCTCGACCGACTCGAAGCTCGAGTCGAGCAGCTCCCCCACCCTCTGAAACCAGACCGATCCGAATGAAGCTGTTCGCCGCCGCCCGCCGCCTGTTCCGCATCCTGCTGGTGGTGATCCGCTACCGCCTTGACGACATCATCCTCGACCTGCCGATGCCCTGGTGGTTGCGCGCGACCAGCTATCTGCTGCCCTGGCGCTGGTTACCGCGCCGCCGCAGCGTGTTGTCCCGCGGTGCGCGTCTGCGGCTGGCTCTGGAGGGCCTGGGGCCGATCTTCATCAAGTTTGGCCAGATTCTCTCGACTCGCCGCGACCTGCTGCCGCTGGATATCGCCGAAGAGCTGGCGATGTTGCAGGATCGCGTACCGCCGTTCGACTCGGCCGTTGCCACCGCCTTGATCGAGCGGCAGCTGGGCGCACCGGTTGGCGAGGTCTTCGCGCGCTTCGACAGCAAGCCGCTGGCTTCAGCCTCGGTCGCCCAGGTGCATGCCGCGAAGCTGCGCAGCGGCGAAGAAGTGGTGGTCAAGGTGGTACGACCGAATCTCCGACCGGTGATCAGCCAGGACATCGCCTGGCTGTTCCTGCTGGCCAAGACGGCGGAGCGCGCCTCCACCGAGGCTCGGCGCCTGCATTTGGTGGAAGTGGTCGATGACTACGCCAAGACCATCTACGACGAACTCGACCTCTTGCGCGAAGCCGCTAACGCCAGCCAGCTCAAGCGCAACTTCCAGGGCTCGCCGCTGCTTTACGTACCACAGGTCTATTGGGATCTATGCCGCCCGCAGGTGCTGGTGATGGAGCGTATCTACGGCGTGCCGGTGACCGACATGGCCCGCCTGGCCGAGCAGCGCACCGATATGAAGCAGCTGGCCGAGCGCGGCGTCGAAATCTTCTTTACCCAGGTCTTTCGTGACAGCTTCTTCCATGCCGATATGCACCCCGGCAACATTTTCGTCAGCACCCACCAGCCGTGGAATCCACAGTACATCGCGGTGGATTTCGGCATCGTCGGCAGTCTGACACCGGAAGATCAGGATTATCTGGCGCGTAACCTGATGGCCTTCTTCAGACGCGATTACCGAAAGGTCGCGCAGCTGCATATCGATTCGGGCTGGGTGCCGGCGGAAACCAAAGTCAATGAATTCGAGGCGGCGATTCGTACGGTCTGCGAGCCAATCTTCGAGAAGCCGCTGAAAGATATCTCCTTCGGCCAGTTGCTGGTGCGCCTGTTTCAGGTCGCCCGGCGCTTCAATATGGAAGTCCAGCCGCAGCTGGTGCTGCTGCAGAAAACCTTGCTCAATATCGAAGGCCTGGGCCGCGAGCTGTACCCCGAATTGGACCTCTGGACCACCGGCCAGCCATATCTGGAACGCTGGATGCGTGAGCGCATGAGTCCTAAGCAATTGCTGAAGAACGCTCAGGCGCAGATCGAGCAACTGCCGCACCTTGCCGGCATGACCCGCGAGCTGCTCGAGCGCATGTCCAACCCCCACGCGAACAACCCGCCGCCCCCATGGCACGAGCATCATCGGCACTGGCCATTGCGTCTCGTCGGTGCCGTGCTGTTGGCCGGTGGCGCGACGCTGGCCGCCGCTGCCGACAGTTTTACCGCCATAAGCACTTGGCCAGCCTGGGTGATGCTGGCCGCCGGCATCTACATCGTGGTGCGCCGATAGCCAGCGGTCGGTGAGGCTGGCACACTTGGCGACTTGAGCGGAGAATTCGATGAACTGGCTGGACCAAATCAACTGGAACGAAGACGGCCTGGTGCCGGCCATCGCCCAGGATCATCAGACCGGGCGCATCCTGATGATGGCTTGGATGAATCGCGAAGCGCTGGCATTGACCGCGGCGGAAAACCGCGCCATTTACTGGTCACGTTCACGTGGCAAGCTGTGGCGCAAGGGCGAGGAGTCCGGGCATGTACAGAAGCTCCATGAGCTGCGTCTGGACTGCGATGCCGATGTGATCGTGCTGATGGTCGAGCAGATCGGTGGCATCGCCTGCCACACCGGGCGCGAAAGCTGCTTCTACCGGGTCTTCGCGAACGGTGACTGGAAAACTGTCGAGCCGGTCCTCAAAGACCCGCACGCCATCTATGCGGAGCATAAACATGAGTGACACCTTCGCCCGCCTGGCCGAGGTGCTGGAAGCCCGCAAGGGCGCCGCTGCGGACAGTTCTTACGTGGCCAGCCTGTATCACAAGGGGCTGAACAAGATTCTCGAAAAGGTTGGTGAGGAGTCGGTGGAAACCATCCTTGCCGCCAAGGACGCCGCCGTCAGCGGCGATCCCAGCGACCTGATTTATGAAACTGCCGACCTGTGGTTCCACAGCCTGGTGATGTTGGCTGCGCTGGACCAGCATCCACAGGCGGTACTGGACGAACTGGACCGTCGTTTCGGTCTCTCCGGACATGCGGAAAAAGCCGCGCGTCCACAATCCTGATAGTTAACTTCGGAGTACTGCAGCATGGGTTTTGGTGGAATCAGCATCTGGCAACTCCTGATCATTCTGCTCATCGTGGTCATGTTGTTCGGAACCAAGCGCCTCAAGGGCCTGGGCTCGGACCTGGGTGACGCGATCAAGGGCTTCCGCAAGTCCATGGGAACCGACGAGGAAAAGCCCAGCGTCGAAGAGAAGCAGAGTCATACCATCGATGCCGAGGCCCGCAAGGTCGAAGATCCGACGAAGAAGCACTGAGGCGCCATGTTCGATATCGGCTTCACTGAACTGCTACTGATCGGCCTGGTATCGCTGTTCGTACTGGGCCCGGAGCGCCTGCCCGGCGCGGTGCGCACCGCCGGTCTGTGGATCGGCCGAGCGAAGCGCAGCTTTGCCAACATCAAGGCCGAGGTCGAGCGGGAAATTGGCGCCGACGAGATTCGCCGTCAGTTGCACAACGAGCGCATCCTCGATCTTGAGCGGGAAATGAAGCAGAGCATCATGCCGAATTTCCCAACCACCGGTAGCAGCGCCACTCCGCAATCCGTCACGCCGCCGCCAGATGTCAGCAACCTCGACGCACCGACGCCCGCCGAAGCCAAACCCGCCGAAACGGCTCCCGTACCACGCCCGGACAAATCGCCTGAGCCATGAGCAAAACCTCCTTTGAAGATCAGGAAATGCCGCTGGTCGCCCATCTGACGGAGCTGCGCAAACGCCTGCTGCACTGTGTCGTGGCGATCCTGCTGCTGTTCGGCGGACTGTTCTACTTCTCTCAGCAGATCTATGCCCTCGTGGCAGCGCCGTTGCGGGCATATCTGCCGGAAGGCGCGACGATGATTGCCACCGGCGTCGCCTCGCCGTTCCTGACGCCGTTCAAGCTGACCATGATGGTGGCGCTATTCCTGTCGATGCCGGTGATCCTGCATCAGATCTGGAGCTTCATCGCGCCGGGCTTGTACAAGCACGAGAAGCGCATTGCGGTACCGCTGCTGATTTCCAGCATTTTCCTGTTCTACGGCGGTATGGCCTTCGCCTACTTCGTAGTGTTCCCGATTATGTTCGGCTTCTTCGCCAGCGTGACACCGGAGGGCGTGGCGATGATGACCGACATCGGCCAGTACCTGGATTTCGTGCTGACGCTGTTTTTTGCCTTCGGTGTGGCGTTCGAGATTCCGGTCGCAACCTTTCTGCTGATCTGGGTCGGTATCGTCGATGTCGCCACCCTGCGCAAGAGTCGCCCTTATGTAGTGATCGGCTGCTTCGTGGTCGGCATGGTGTTGACGCCACCGGACGTATTCTCTCAGGCGTTGCTCGCCATACCCATGTGGCTACTGTTCGAAGCCGGCCTGATCTGCGGCAGCATAGTGAAGAAGCGCGAGGAAGAATCCCGCGGCGACGCCGATGACGACCAGCCGCACACCGGCGACCAGCCACCTGCACCCCACCCGTGAATCTGTTGTTGCTAGAGGCGGCCGATTTCGTTGCCGTTGACCGGGTGATCTTGCGCGATCGCCGGCTCAAGCATATCCAGGACGTACACCGTGCCGAGGCAGGCGAAAGCCTGCGGGTCGGTCTGCTTGGCGGCGACATGGGACAGGGTCGGCTATTGCGCTTGGACGCCAACGAGGCGGAGCTCGAAGTCGCGCTGAATCAGCCACCGCCGGCAAAGCTGCCGATCACCCTATTGCTGGCACTGCCGCGCCCGAAGATGCTCCGCCGCGTGCTGCAGACGGTCGCCGCCATGGGCGTGCCACGGCTGGTGCTGCTCAACAGCTACCGGGTGGAAAAGAGCTTCTGGCAAACCCCATTTCTCGAACCGGCGGCGATCCGCGAGCAGCTGTTGCTCGGCCTGGAGCAGGCACGGGACACCGTGCTGCCCGAGGTAAGTATCGAGAAACGCTTTAAACCCTTCGTCGAGGATCGCCTGCCGCAACTGGCCGACGGCACCCGCGGGCTGGTCGGGCATCCGGGCGACTACCCCGCCTGCCCCCGCGCCCTCGATGAACCGGTGACGCTGGCGATCGGACCGGAAGGTGGTTGGATACTCTACGAAGTCGACAAGCTCGCGGCGGCGGGCCTGCAGCCGGTACAACTGGGTGCGCGCATCCTGCGTGTGGAAACCGCCGTCAGTGCCCTGTTGGCGCGGCTCTTCTAGGTGGCGGCTTTGTCGCGGATTACGCCTGCGGCTAAGCCATCCTTGTATGTTGAATCCATCCGTAGGATCGGATCGCCGTAGGCGCTTGCGTCGTTTACCGCGAACCTGCTGCATACCGATCATCTCGTCAGAATGCGAAACAGTACCGATGAACGTAATGCACGCATCTGGAGCGCGCGGGTCAGAGTTCCTGAATCCCAAAAATAGCAGTAACTCCCATGCGACCTTTGACCATAGATCTTCACCGTCTGGAATACGCGCTAGACAACCGCGACGCCAGCGAGCACTACCTCGATCTCGAGTCCGGCCAAATCCGCGCGGTATTTCCCGGCGAAACCGCGCCGGGCGTCAATGAGAAATATGACGTGCAGGAAGATCGCTTTCTGCACATCGAGCCGCTCGGGCTGACGCAATCGATCGCCATGCGCGAGGCGTTCCTGTTCACCCAGCACGACCCCAACGCTCATGCAGTGCTGAGCAATGCACTGCAGGGCCGCAGGTCGCTGCGAACCTTCGACTTCAAGCTGGAGGACTTTCCGGAAGTTCGCCAGGCTTGGCTGGACTATCAGGCCGTGCAGTTGCGTGAGTATGCGATTACCTGGCTGCACGAGAACGGCCTGGAACCCTCCAAACGCTGATTTCACCTGGCTGAAAATAGACTCAGCTTTCCAGCAGAAAGGTCACCGGCCCATCGTTCTGCAGATGCACTTGCATGTGGGCACCAAAGCAGCCGCAGGCGACTTGCGGATGCTGCAGCCGTGCCTGTCCGAGCAGGTACTCGTAGAGCTCCTCGCCCAGCTGGGGCGCTGCAGCGCTGGAAAAGCTCGGGCGCAGGCCGCTACCCGTGTCCGCGGCCAGGGTGAACTGGGAAACCAGCAACAGCCCGCCGCCGACGTCAATGAGCGAGCGGTTCATCTTGCCTTGCTCGTCGCTGAATATCCGATAGCGCAGCAGTTTATGTAGCAGCTTGTCGGCTCGCGCGCGGTCGTCCTCTCGCTCGACGCCGACCAGTACCAGCAGCCCCTGATCGATGGCACCGACCACTTCACCCGCTACCTCGACCCGCGCATGCTGCACGCGCTGGATCAACGCCTTCATCAGGCTTCTTCTGGCGGCAATTGGAGCAGGCGGTGGGCGACGTCGGCAGCGGCGCGCACCAGGGCGTCGCAGGTGCCGGGCTCCGACGCGGAGTGACCGGCTTCGCGGATGATCTGCAGCTCGCTGTTCGGCCAGGCCTCGTGCAACGCCCAGGCGTTATCCAGCGGGCAAATGACGTCGTAGCGGCCATGCACGATGATGCCCGGTAGATGGGCAATCTTGTGCATGTCGCGCAGCAGTTGGTCCGAGTCGAGAAACGCTTGATTGACGAAGTAATGGCACTCGATGCGCGCCATTGCCAATGCCCGGTGGGTGTCGGAGAAGCGATCGACGACCTGAGTGTTGGGCCGCAACGTGGCGGTGCGGCCTTCCCAGCAGGACCAGGCCTTGGCTGCGTGCATCTGGGCGATCTGGTCGGTGCCGGTCAGGCGCTTGTAGAACGCCTGCATCAAGTCGCCACGCTCGTCAGGCGGAATCGGCGCGATGAAGTCCTGCCAGTAATCAGGGAACAGGCGGCTGGCACCCTCCTGGTAGAACCAGGATAACTCCTGGGGTCGGCAAAGAAAGATGCCGCGCAGGATCAGTGCATGCACGTTTTCGGGAAAAGCCTGGGCGTAGGCCAGTGACAATGTTGAACCCCAGGAGCCACCGAACAGCACCCACTTGTCGATGCCGAGAAACTCGCGGATACGCTGCATATCGGCGATTAAGTGTGCGGTGGTGTTGTTTTCCAGGCTGGCGTGCGGTGTAGAGCGACCGCAGCCGCGCTGGTCGAAGGTGATGATACGGTACAGGTTGGGATCGAAGAAACGTCGGCTCAGGGCATCGCAGCCGCCGCCCGGACCGCCATGCACGAACACCACGGGCAGGCCCTCCGGTGATCCACTCTCGTCGACGTAGAGCACATGCGGTTCTTCAACCGCCAGCTCGTGCCGGGCGTAGGGTTTGATCTCCGGATACAAGGTCTGCATGGCACACTCCATGGTCGGTGCGGCGGGTTCGACGATCCGCCTGACGTTTCCGGCATCATAACGAGGTTCGAGAGGTTCGGCATGCCCGTATGGAAATTAGCCGCGGCCATCCTGGCGGTGGCCCTGCTACTGGTCGGCTGCGGCCGCGATGATCCGCAGGCGGCGCTGGACATGGCTGTGCAATCGCTGCAGGACAGTATTGAAAACAAGGACAGCGGTGAGCTGATGGCACGGATTCATCCTGAATTTAGCGCCAACCAACGCCTCGATCGAGACTGGGTGCGGCGTACGTCAGCCTTGATGTTCCTGCGTCACAACAACGTGCGGGTGATCGCTCCCAGCCGCCAGAGCTGGATCGATCCGACCTATCCAGACAAGGGCTACAGCGAGGCTCAAGTGGCGCTGACCGGCGCCGAGGGGTGGCTGCCTCAACGCGCCGGCTATTACGGCGTCAGGCTCGAATGGTGGCTGGAAGACGGCGAATGGCTGCTGGCGCGGCTGAGCTGGGAATAACCGCGTCGAATGTGTTGGCGGACCATAGGGCTCGTCGAAGTCCGCCAGACATTGCCCGTCGATGAGCGCCTGGAGAATAGCCCTCACGCCAACAACAGCAGCGAGCAAATAGCGGGTGGTCGGTCAGGACGACTCTCCACGCCAGATCAGCTCGCTGGTGTCATAGCCCCGCTGGCGTGCTTCTTCGAGCAGCGTGTCGCGCGTCGCCGCATCTATTGTTTTCTCTCGCGACAACAGCCAGAGGTAGTCGCGATCCGGACTGCCGACCAGCGCGACGTTGTAGCCGTCGTCGAGGTAGAGAATCCAGTAGTGACCCTTGGTCAGGCCCGGAAAAAGATTGCTGAACCAGTTGTCGAAGCGAACCCAGAGTTTGTCGGTCTGTCCAGGCTGCTGCGGCACTGCCTCGCCCTTGACCTGTTGCCACTCGCCTTCGTTGGTTTCGCAGCGATTGATCACCGCCACGCTGCCATCATCCTGCAGCGCATAATGGGCCTCCGAGCGCACGCAGCTACGCTGGAAAAACATCGGCAGACGCGCTAATTCGTACCAAGTGCCCTGATAACGTTGTAGGTCAACCTGACCCACCGTCTTTGGTGCGTCGTCGGGGCTCGAGCCGGCGCATCCGATCAGCAGCAATGCTCCACATAACGCGATGGCAAGGCGCATGGTTTGTCCTTATTTGAGACCCTGACCGGAAAACATCATCACCTTGTCCCCGGCGAACTGGATGCTGATGAAGCGGTTTTTCTGTCCCCAGGTGCAGCTGGACATGCCAAGCGCACCCGCGCATTCGCCTGGCTTGCCGAGCAGCTTCTCAACGTCCACGCGGGGCATACCCGCCTGCAGCTTGGCGAAATTTTCCTGCGTAACCGGGCTGCAGGCAGCCAGCAGAAATACAGCAGTAATCAGCGACAAATGGCGCAACGACATGGCGGGTTCCTTCAAGTAGTCGGCAGCTGGCCTTGCTTGGCCTTGCCTTTGCGTTATGAGTTTAGGAAGCGAGCGGGTCGGGAGGTTCCTCACAACGGCTAGAAGCGTGACCCTGGCTCGGCAAGAAAAGCCCGCTCCGCCTCGCAGGATGTTCGGCCAAGCACTTCGTTGCGATGGGGAAAGCGCCCGAATCTGGCGATTACTTGGCGATGGCGCTCAGCAAAATCGAGGAAACCGGCAAACAGTTTCTGATCTTTCGGCTCGGCAATTCCGCGCAAGGTCTCGAACTGCATGACGGCCAGATCTTGCATACCGAGATTTTCGACATGCTCGAGTACCAAATAAATGAAAACCCGCTGAATCGGGGCGAGCAGTACATCGCCGCCGTGAGCCATGCCTTCGCGAACCAGTTGCAGGGCGCGCTCATCGCCGGCAAATGCCTTCGGCGTGCCGCGGTAGATCATGCGGGGGAGCTGGTCGAGCAACAGCACCAGCGCCAGCCAACCATGCGGCGATTCAACCCAGTCGCTCAGGTCGCCGGACAGCGCCTGGTCGACCAGATCGCCGAAGCGGGCGCGGGCCTCGGCATCCTGTTCTGGCTTATAGCCGAACCACAGCCCGTGCTTTTCGTCGGCGATCTCACTGACGGTGACGCCCTCGCCGAACCACCAGCTCAGCAACTCCAGCCAAGGCGTCTGCATCGTTCAGCCCTGGTGATAGCCAGTGGCGCGCTCGACTTCTTCCTTGGAGCCCAGGAACACCGGTACGCGCTGGTGCAGGGATTCGGGCTGGATATCGAGGATGCGCTGGGTGCCGTTGGTAGCAGCACCGCCGGCCTGTTCGATGATGAAGGACATTGGGTTGGCTTCGTACATCAGGCGCAGCTTGCCGGGCTTTTCCGGCTCGCGGGAGTCACGCGGATACATGAAAACGCCGCCGCGCGTAAGGATGCGATGCACGTCGGCCACCATCGAGGCGATCCAGCGCATGTTGTAGTTCTTGCCCAGCGGGCCTTCCTTACCGGCCAGCAGTTCGCTGACGTAACGCTGCACCGGCGCCTCCCAATGGCGCTGGTTAGACATGTTGATAGCGAACTCGGCGGTGCTTTCCGGAACGCGGATGTCGTCGTGAGTGAGCACGAAGCTGCCGAGTTCGCGGTCCAGAGTGAAACCCATCACGCCGTTGCCCAGGGTCAGCATCAGCATGGTCTGCGGGCCGTAGATGGCGTAGCCAGCGGCGACCTGCTTGGTGCCGGGCTGGAGGAAGGCTTCTTCGCCCAGCGCGTCGTTCTGGCTGAAACATTTGTCCGGGCAGCGCAGCACCGAGAAGATGGTACCGACCGAGACGTTGACGTCGATGTTGCTCGAGCCGTCCAGCGGGTCGAAGACCAGCAAGTAAGCGCCCTTCGGGTACTTACCGGGAATCTGATAGGCGTTGTCCATTTCTTCCGACGCCATGCCGGCCAGGTGGCCGCCCCACTCGTTGGCTTCGAGCAGGATTTCGTTGGACAGCACGTCGAGTTTCTTCTGCACTTCGCCCTGGATGTTCTCGGTTTCGGTGGCACCGAGAACGCCGCCCAGCGCGCCTTTGGAAACGGCGTGGCTGATTTCCTTGCACGCTCGGGCCACTACCTCGATGAGGAAGCGCAGATCCGCGGGGGTGTTGTTGCTGCGGGTCTGCTCGATCAGGTAGCGACTCAGGGTTACGCGTGACATGGAATGACTCCGGAGGATGGAAAAACCCGCACAGTTTAGCAGGCCATGGGGAAACTAACCCTCCCTCAGACCCGCCTACAGGCAGCAGAGTTCAGCGAAGCGGCAAAGTGCCTCCAGCGTTGTCATTCCATCGCTTTTGGCATGGCGTTCCGTTGAGCATTTTTTTGAGCCGATCGCCCTGCAGGAGCCTGCAGAGCTGATCATGTACGTGCGCTCAGAGCACTTTCCAGATTTCCTCAGCGTACTCGCGGATGGTCCGGTCCGAGGAGAACCAGCCTGTGCGGGCCGTATTCAGCACGGCGGAGCGCCACCAGCTGTCGGCGTCGCGCCAGCGTGCCTCGACCTCCAACTGCGCCTGCCAATAGGCCTCGAAGTCGGCGCAGACCATGAAGGTATCGTGCCATTTGAGCCCATCGATCAGCGCTGTGTAGCGGCCCGGATCATCCGCAGAGAAAGCGCCGTTGCGGATCGCCATCAGCACTTCGTTGAGCCGCGGCGAGCCGATAATGGTGGCTTCGGCGTTGTACTCGTTCGCCTGCTTGCGCGCCTCGACCTCTTGGGCGGTCATGCCGAAGATGAACATGTGCTCCGCGCCGATCTGCTCGCACATCTCGACGTTGGCGCCGTCGAGAGTGCCGATGGTCAACGCACCGTTCAGGGCGAATTTCATGTTGCTGGTGCCGGAGGCCTCCAGCCCGGCGGTGGAGATCTGCTCGGAAAGGTCGGCTGCCGGAATGATGCGCTCGGCCAGGCTGACGTTGTAGTTGGGCAAAAAGACAATTTTGAGCAGGCCACGCACCGTCGGATCGTCATTGATTGTCCGCGCGATGTCGTTGGTCAGTTTGATGATCAGCTTGGCCGTGTGATAACTGGCCGCCGCCTTGCCGGCGAAGATCTTCACGCGGGGGACCCAGTTGCCGCCCGGATCAGAACGAATCGCCTGATACAGCGCCACGGTATGCAGCAGGTTGAGCAGCTGACGCTTGTACTCGTGGATCCGTTTGACGTGCACATCGAATAGCGCATTCGGGTCGACACTGATGCCCAGGCGTTCCTGAATCATCTGTGCCAATAGCTGTTTGTTGGCCAGCCGCTGAGCGGCGAAGCGAGCACGAAAGTTCGGCTGATCCGCAAAGGGCTCCAGCTGACGCAGGACGGTTTCCGGCGCGTCGAGCAATTCGTCTCCGATGTGCTCGACCAGTAATCGGGTCAATTGCGGGTTGGATTGGTACAACCAGCGCCGGAAAGTGATGCCGTTGGTCTTGTTGCTGATGCGTTTCGGATACAACGAATGCAAGTCGGTGAAGACCGTCTCGCGCATCAATCCGGTATGCAGTGCCGATACGCCGTTGATCGAATGCGAACCGAGGAAAGCCAGGTTACCCATGCGTACACGCCGGCCATGGCCCTCCTCGATCAGCGAGACCGAGCGCAACAGGTCCAGATCGTGAATGCCCCGCTCGCGTAATGCATCGAGGTGCTGGGCATTGATCAGATAGATGATTTGCATGTGCCGCGGCAGCAGGCGCTCCATCAGCCCGACCGGCCAGGTTTCCAGCGCCTCTGGTAGCAGAGTGTGGTTGGTATACGACAGGGTGCCGACCGTCAGTTCCCAGGCTTTGCGCCAGGGTATGTCGTGCACATCGGTCAGCAGCCGCATCAATTCCGCCACGGCGATTGCCGGGTGGGTGTCGTTGAGCTGGATGGCCGCGAATTCCGGCAGGTCCGTCAGCGTGCCACGCTGTTCCAGGTGCCGCCGCAACAGGTCCTGCAACGAGGCGGCGACGAAGAAATATTCCTGGCGCAGGCGCAGCTCCTGGCCGGCTTCGGTGCTGTCGGCCGGATAAAGCACCCGCGAAATGCTCTCGGCGCGGGCCTCCTCGGCGACGGCACCGATATGGTCACCGGCATTGAAGCGCTCCAGGTGGAAATCCGCCTCGGCGCGGGCACGCCACAGCCGCAGCGTATTGACGCTCGCCCCGCGCCAGCCCACCACCGGCGTATCGTAGGCGATGGCACGCACGCCTTCGGCCCAATGCCAAAAGTGCTTGGGTTGTTCCTGCCCGCCCGCATCGTGCGGCATCGCGGTGACGCTGCCGCCAAAGCCGATCAGGTAGCTGACCTCGGGCCGCTCGAATTCCCAGGGGTTGCCGAAATTCAGCCAGGTCTCGGTCTGCTCATGCTGCCAACCATCGACGATGGCCTGGCGGAACAGCCCGTGGTCATAGCGAATCCCGTAACCATGGGCGGCGATGCCCAGCGTCGCCATGCTTTCCATGAAGCAAGCGGCCAGCCGGCCCAGGCCGCCGTTGCCCAGCGCCGCATCCGGTTCGGTAAGGCGAATACGTTCGAAGTCCACATCGACATCCGCCAACGCTTGGCGGGCCACATCGAGCAGTCCCAGGTTGCTCAGGCTATCGGTTAGCAATCGGCCGATGAGAAACTCCAGCGAGAGGTAATAGACGCGCTTCTTGCCCTCGCGGTAGCTCTGGCGCGTACGGTCCATCCATTGATCGATCATGCGGTCGCGAGTGGCCAGCGCCACCGCCTCGAACCAGTCATGATCGGACGCATGCTCGGGATCCTTGCCGATCGCGTAGGTCAGCTTGCTGATGATCGTGTTGCGAAAGGCCGCGACTTCATCGGCGTTAGGAGCAGTCGATTCTTGCGTCATGGACAGACCTCGTGGAGCAGAAATAGGGATGAGGGGTTCATGGCGGCGCTTGGCCACCTCGACAAAAAGGGCAATACCGACAGGTTTGCAGGTTTCAATTGAATCTGCGCGACCGTCTGTCCGGCGTTCGACTCGTCGGATTCGCTGGAAATTCCGCACCGAGTCGTTATGATCGCGCGCCGCCATTACCGATACCGCCGCTGTGAAGACTCGACTGATCGCCTCCGCAGACCCCGACCGCCTGGAGACCTGGGCTCGCTACAGCAATGGCTTGTGCGCCGATTGCCAGGCGACCTGCTGCACCCTGCCGGTGGAAGTGCGTATTGATGACCTCATTCGCCTGGAGGTGGTCGATGCGTTCGAACGTGAAGAGCCGGCCAAGAACGTCGCCAAGCGTTTGAGCAAGGCGGGCATCATCGAGCACTTCAATCAGAAGCACGGCATTTTCACGCTGACCCGCATGGCCAACGGCGACTGCTTGTATCTCGATCGACAGACGCGTTTGTGCACGGTCTACGCCAAGCGTCCGGATACCTGCCGCAATCACCCCAGGATCGGCCCGCGGCCCGGTTACTGCGCCTACCAGCAGAAAACCGGCGTTCGCTGAAGCACAGTTCACGACTGTCGGATTGGCGTTCGGGAAGCGGCGAAAAGCGTTTCGGAAACTGGCAATATCGTGACTCAGCAGTCATGCTTGACGTCTGCCTGTATCCGCAAACGTTTAGGAATCCGCCCGGCATGAGCCGCGATAGCCGTTACTTGGAAGCCATCCTGCACCATGACATCCCTCTGACCCGGGCGATGGGCCTGCGAGTCGAGCAGTGGGAAAACCACGAGTTGCGCTTGAAGGTCCCGCTGCAAGCGAACATCAATCACAAAAGCAGCATGTTCGGCGGCAGCCTCTATTGCGCATCGGTGCTGGCTGGCTGGGGTTGGCTGCACCTGCGCTTACGCGAAGCGGAGATCGAGGATGGTCATATCGTGATTCACGAAGGCCAGATCGATTACCCGTTGCCGGTGATGGACGACGCCACGGCCATTTGCTCAGCGCCGACCGACGAAGCCTGGGATCGCTTCGAAGCCATCTACCGCCGTCGTGGCCGTTCGCGCCTCATGCTGCACAGCCGCATTCTTGCCGCCGATGGCCGCGACGCCGTGCGTTTCACCGGCCAGTTCGTCCTGCACAAGTAGCCGCCCACGCGCCGATCCGCCAGCACACATTGGGTGCGCTACATACCGGCACACAGCGGTCCGCTTGTCGTGCATGTCGTCGACCCAAGCCCCTGACCGAGCCGGCACCCGTCTTTTCCGATCCAAGCCGAACACTGCTGTTCGGCGTAAACGTGTATCGGCGCACGTCACGCTGTTCGACTGCTAGCAACACAAGCCCCACAGGACTACGCTCCATCGGCCAACAATAAAAATAGCGTCAAGGAGCCGATTCCATGGGCCTGCCCCGTAAAGTCTTCCTATTGCTCAGTGTTCTGCTTACCAGCGTCGGCGTTGCCCATGCCGAGCTGCCGAACAACTACAAAATCATCCTGCAAACCGATAACTTCCCTCCGTTCAACATGGGGCCGAACCACAAGAATTTCGCCCGCGGCGACGAAGTTCAGGGCATCGGCACCGACACCGTACGAGAAATTTTCAAACGTGCCGGAATCGATTACAGCCTGACGCTGCGCTCGCCCTGGGACCGCATTTACAGCCAGACGCTCGATAGCTCGGGCCACGGGCTATTCTCAGTCGCGCGCACGCCGCAAAACCAGGCGCAGTTCAAATGGGTGGGACCACTCGCTCGTTATGAAAGCGTTCTGCTGGCCGCACCAGGCAAAAACATCTCGCTGGCCGATTTGAAACAAGCCAAGGGCTACGAGATCGGTGCACAGAAGAGCAGCGGAGTGAGCCAGTACCTGATAAGCCAGGGGCTGCAGCCGGTCGATAGCCTGAGCGAGGAAGAGAATCTGCGCAAATTGCTCGCTGGCCGCATCGATCTGTGGGCGACAGCCGATCCGACTTGGCGTTATCACGCCGAACAGCAAGGCGCCGAGGGATTAAAGCCGGTGCTGAGCTACCACCCGGCCGATCTTTATCTGGCGCTGAACAAGGACACACCCGACGAAGCGGTGACGCGCCTGCAAAGTGCGCTGAATGAAGTGATTGGCGAGGGCTACGCCGGGTGCAGCAAAACCCCCGACCTGTGCTATCTGATTCGCGATCGCAAGGTGCCGTAACGACACCCGATCGTGATCAGCGTCAAACGTAGCGCGACTTCGGCGTGGCCATCGGCAACGGGCCATCGCCTATCAGACGGAACTCGCCACATGCCGCATCGTAGGCGCGAATCTCGCTGGTGCCGATGTTGTACACCCAGCCATGGATAAACAGCTGACCGCTGGCCAGCCGCGCCGCCACTGATGGATGGGTGCGCAGGTGATCGAGCTGAGCCAGTACGTTTTCCTCGGTGAGGACGCCAAGGGTGTTGTGATCGACGCAGCCACAATTTTGCTCCACGACCGTGCGCGCCACCTCGGCATGGCGCAGCCAGCCCTTGACCGTCGGCATCCCTTCGAGGCTGGCCGGGTTCAGCACCGCTTTCATCGCGCCGCAATCGGAATGGCCGCAGACGATGATGTGATGGACCCCGAGCGCCATCACGGCGAACTCGATTGCCGTCGATACGCCGCCATTCATCACGCCGTAGGGCGGAACAATGTTGCCGACGTTGCGCGTGACGAACAGATCGCCCGGCGAGCTCTGAGTGATGAGCTCCGGCAGGATTCGCGAGTCCGCACAGGTAATGAACATCGCCCGCGGCTTCTGCTCGTGAGCAAGCTTGCTGAACAGCTCGCGCTGCTCTGGATAAACGTCCTCGCGGAACCGCATGACGCCCGCGACCAGATGATCGAGCGCCTCCTGCGCCGTTTCGTTCGTATTGTCTTCGAGACTCATGTTCGACATCTCTCTGTGGTGGGATGATTCGACGTTGCACAGCACCGTTTCGGTACTGGACTGGCATCAGTCGCTTCGGCGCAGCGTGCGCGTCGCGCCTGTTATCTGCAGCGTCAGCCGTTTTGCAGAGTACAGACCTGACCACCTCTTTTATCCAAGCAGAGCCGGGTCTGGCATTCCCGGCATAAAGGCCGAACACAAAAAGGGAGCCTTGCGACTCCCGAGGGGGTATCGATCAGGCTTCGATCTCGATCAGCAGGTCGCCTGGGGTCACCCGATCGCCTTTGGCGACGTGCACCGCTTTTACCGTGCCGGCGATCGGCGCCTGGATTTCGGTTTCCATTTTCATTGCCTCGCTGATCAGCACCGGCTGTCCGGCCTTGACCACGTCGCCCGCCTTGACCAGCACATCGACCACGTTGCCTGGCATGCTGGTGCTGACATCGCCCGGTGCGCTGGCCTGTTTGCGCTTGCCGCCGCCCTCGCCGACGAAGCTGTTCAGCGGCTCGAACACCACCTCTTCCGGCATGCCATCA
The DNA here is from genome assembly GCF_982611455.1 of Stutzerimonas sp. Taxonomy (NCBI): domain Bacteria; kingdom Pseudomonadati; phylum Pseudomonadota; class Gammaproteobacteria; order Pseudomonadales; family Pseudomonadaceae; genus Stutzerimonas; species Stutzerimonas sp. The sequence continues at coordinate 139,718 of NZ_CEXBBO010000002.1, read as the reverse complement.
ATGGAAAGGAAGAAGTGCCGTTTGCCCTCGCCCTTGACGCCGACGCCTGTAATGTCGACGCGGTAGGTCTCGCCGTGTACATCGATCACGAATTCGGTCGGCACGCCCTGACCATCGGAGACGGTAGCCGTGCTGCCGTCCGGAATCGGCAACAATACCTCGGGTACCAGCGAACCGGCGTCACGCTCCTCCAGGAATTTACGGCCGATATCGGGAAACATGGCGTAGGTCAGCACATCCTCTTCGGATTTCGCCAGCGCACCAATTTCCGCACGCAGTTTTTCCAATTCCGGCTTGATCAGGTCGGCCGGGCGGACGTCGATGATTTCTTCACCGCCGATGGCCTGACGCTGCAGCTTGGCGTCGATGGTGCCCGGCGCCTTGCCATAGCGGCCTTGGAGGTAAAGCTTCACTTCATTAGTGATGGTTTTGTAACGCTCGCCAGCCAGCACGTTGAAAAACGCCTGAGTGCCGACGATTTGCGAAGTCGGAGTTACCAGTGGCGGATAGCCCAGATCCTTGCGCACGCGTGGAATCTCAGCCAGCACTTCATCCATGCGGTTGAGCGCGCCTTGCTCCTTGAGCTGGTTGGCCAGGTTGGAAATCATCCCGCCGGGCACTTGATTGACCTGAACGCGGGTATCGACGCCGGTGAACTCGCTTTCGAACTGGTGGTACTTCTTGCGCACCGCGTAGAAGTACAGGCCGATTTCCTGAATCAGTTCCAGGTCGAGGCCGGTGTCGTAAGGCGTGCCACGCAGGGCAGCGACCATCGACTCGGTGCCCGGATGACTGGTGCCCCACGCCATGGAGGAAATCGCCGTGTCGATGTGATCGGCACCGCTCTCGATGGCCTTGAGCTGGCACATGCTGGCCACACCAGCGGTGTCGTGGGAATGGATAAATACCGGCAGGTCGATCTCGGCCTTCAGCGCACGAACCAGGTCGCCAGTGGCGAAAGGCGTCAGCAGGCCAGCCATGTCTTTGATCGCGATCGAATCGACGCCCATGTCGCGCATCACCCGGCCCTGCTCAACGAACAGCTCGACTGTATGCACCGGACTGGTGGTGTACGCGATGGTGCCCTGGGCGTGCTTGCCGGTTTTCTTCACCGCGCGGATGGCGGTTTCCAGATTCCGTACATCGTTCATCGCATCGAAGATGCGGAACACGTCGATGCCGTTGTCCGCCGCCTTGGCACAGAACGCCTCGACCACGTCGTCGGCGTAGTGGCGGTAACCCAGCAGGTTCTGTCCGCGCAGCAGCATTTGCAGGCGGGTGTTGGGCAGCGCCGCCTTGAGCTGGCGCAGACGCTCCCAGGGATCTTCCTTGAGGAAGCGCACGCAGGCGTCGAAAGTCGCCCCGCCCCAGACTTCCAGCGACCAGTAGCCGACGCGGTCGAGCTTGCCGCAGATCGGCAGCATGTCCTCAGTGCGCATGCGGGTGGCAATCAAAGACTGGTGGGCATCACGCAGGATGGTGTCCGTTACGGTAATTTTCTTCTGATTCATGTTCTTTCTCCTCAGAGCTGCATGCTGCAAGCTGCAGGCTGCAGGCGAGCTCGGTCAGCCTGCCGCCTGTGGCCTGAAGCCTGCCGCCTCATAAACCTGCGTGAGCCGCGATGGCGGCGGCGATGGCCAGAGCCAGTTCGCTCGGCTTGCGCTTGATCGAGTAGGTCATCAATTCCGGATGATTGTCGACGAAGCTGGTGTTGAATTGCCCGCTGCGAAAATCTGGATCTTCGAGAATCTTCTGATAGTAAAAGGCGGTGGTTTTCACGCCCTGAACGCGCATATCGTCCAGTGCGCGGGAACCTCGGGCCAACGCCTCTTCCCATGTCAACGCCCAGACGATCAGCTTCAGGCACATCGAGTCGTAATACGGCGGAATGGTGTAACCGGTATAGATCGCCGTGTCGGTGCGCACACCCGGGCCGCCGGGGGCGTAGTAGCGGGTGATCTTGCCGAAACAGGGCAGGAAATTATTGCGCGGATCTTCGGCGTTGATGCGGAACTGCAGGGCGAAGCCGCGGTACTGGATATCTTCCTGCTTGAACGAGAGTGGCAGCCCAGAGGCGATGCGGATCTGCTCGCGGACAATATCGATGCCCGTGATTTCCTCGGTGATGGTGTGCTCCACCTGCACCCGGGTATTCATTTCCATGAAGTACACCTCACCATCGGCGAGCAGGAACTCCACGGTACCGGCATTCTCGTAACCCACCGCCTTGGCCGCGCGCACCGCCAGATCGCCGATATAGGCGCGCTGTTCGGGGGTCAGCTGCGGACTGGGGGCGATCTCGATGAGCTTCTGGTTACGGCGCTGGATCGAGCAGTCGCGCTCGAATAGATGCACGGTATTGCCGAAGGAATCGGCCAATATCTGCGCCTCGATATGCTTAGGCTCGACGATGCATTTTTCGAGGAAGACATCGGCCGAACCGAACGCCTTGGTCGCCTCGGAAATAACTCGCGGATAAGCCTGGGCCAGCTCCTCGCGCGAGTTGCAGCGACGAATGCCGCGGCCGCCGCCACCGGAAGTCGCCTTGAGCATGACTGGGTAGCCGATGCGCTCGGCCTCGGTCAACGCCTCTTCGGCGTCGGCGACGTTACCTTCGGTGCCGGGCGTGACCGGCACACCTGCTTTGATCATGCTGCGCCGTGCTTCGGTCTTGTCGCCCATGCGGCGAATGACTTCGGCACTGGGACCGACAAAGCGGATACCACGCTCGGCGCAGATTTCCGCCAGCTCGGCGTTTTCGGAAAGAAAGCCATAACCGGGATGCAGCGCATCGCAACCGGTTTCGACTGCCAAGTTCACCAGCTTGCGTGGGTTCAGGTAGCCGGCCAGCGGGTCTTCGCCGATGAAATAGGCCTCGTCGGCACGCTTGACGTGAAGCGCGTGGCGGTCGGGCTCGGCGAATACCGCCACCGAGCGAACGCCCATCTCGGCGCAGGCCCGCACGATACGGACGGCGATTTCACCGCGGTTGGCGATCAGCAGCTTCTTGATCACGCTGTCATCCCTCGGATCAGTGAGCAGAGCGGTCCAGCTCGGACCATGTGATACCGCCTCTTCAGGCGATGCGTTTTACCCTACCCCTTGAACAGCAATTACTGAAAATGAATAATAGTTTGGTTAGACATAAAGTATTACTTATAGCAGCGCCGACGCCCCGGCCGGAGTCATCATGAGAAAGTCCTTGATGCGCATGACCTTGCGCCAGCTCCGTGTATTTCGGGCGGTTTGCGATAACCATTCATACAGCCGTGCCGCCGAAGAAATGGCACTGACCCAGCCAGCGGTCAGCCTGCAGATTCGTCAGTTGGAAGAGCTGCTTGGCCAGCCGTTGTTCGAATACACCGGCAAAAAACTCTACCTCACCGAAGCGGCCGAAGCGCTCAAGCGCACCAGCGAAGACATTTTCGGCCGACTGGAAAGCCTGGATATGCAGCTGTCCACCTTGCAGGGCTCGCTGCAAGGTCAATTGAAGCTGGCGGTCGAATCAAGCGCGAAGTATTTCGTTCCGCACCTGTTTGCCTCGTTTCGGGAGCAGCATCCGGAAGTGAGCCTGGAACTGGTCGTGGTCAATCATGCCCAGGCCATACAGCGGCTGAATGCCAACCGCGATGACCTGCTGATTGTTTCTCAGGTGCCGCCGGAGCTGGACTTGGAGTTCCTGCCGTTTCTCGACAACCCCATCGTAGCCGTCGCATTGCCGGAGCATCCGCTCTGCCAGAGGAAGCAGATCAGCTTGCAGGACCTGACCGCCTGGCCGCTGTTAATACGGGAACCCGGCTCCGGTACCCGGCGCGCCACGGAACAGCACTGCGATCAGAAACGGGCGCATTTCCCGCAGACCATGGAGCTGGGCTCGCTGGAAGCACAGCGTGAAGGCGTCCTTGCCGGCTTGGGGCTCGCCCTGCTGCCACGCCATGCCGTGCTTCGCGAGTTGGAAAGCGGTGCGCTGTGCGAGTTACCGGTCGAAGAACTGCCATTGATGCGTAGCTGGTGCCTGGTGCATCCACGCGGTAAATACCTTTCGCCGGTGGCCCAGACATTCTTCGCGTTTGCCCGTACCCAGCGCCAGCGTATCAACGCGCTGGAGCGGCAATTCAGCGGGGCCGGCCAGCGCTAACCAAACGCTGTCCGGCCCGACGGCATTGATCGGTTGACGAGTGCCTTGTCACGCTGAAAGGCCAGCAAGGCGATACTCAAGACAGTGCCGAGGTGGTCAACCATGCTCAGTCTATCGCCGCCCGCTCAGCCGACACCGTCGTGGCAGCTAGCGATACTCAGCCGAGATCGGCAGCTGAGGGCTGGCCACCATCAGATCAGGAAATTCCATCAGTTGCGCGTGCAATTGACGCTGCTCGTCGTAACTCTCGATGGCGCGGCGAAAGTACATACGGCGCTCGTCCTGCTGCTTGCGGCGCGCACGGGCATCGAGGTTGACGTAGGCTTCACGGCGCTGAGACATGCTGTTCTCCCGAGAGAAGTACTGGGAGGGTCAGCATCGAAGATATGGGTGACGCTATGACGTCAGGCTGATGACGCTGCGATGACGATCAATGTGGCGTCATCGCGGCGAAGGCGCTCACTCTTCGTGAGGCTTCACCGACTTGGGCGACAGGCGCAAGCTGCGCAGGCTGCGCTTGACGCTCTTGAGGTGGTTTACCAGGCTCGGCCCGCGCGCCATGGCGACGCCCATCGCCAGCACGTCGATCACCACCAGATGGGCGATACGCGAAGTCAGTGGCGTATAGATTTCGGTGTCTTCCTGGACATCGATGGCCAGGTTGATGGTCGCCAACTCCGCCAGCGGTGTCTGGCTCGGGCACAGCGTGATCAGCGTAGCGCCGGATTCGCGCACCACATTGGCGGTGATCAGCAGGTCTTTCGAGCGGCCCGACTGGGAAATGCAGATCGCCACATCGGTAGGTTTCAGCGTGACCGCCGACATCGCCTGCATATGTGGATCGGAATAGGCCGCCGCGCTGAGCAGCAGGCGGAAGAATTTGTGCTGGGCATCGGTCGCCACCGCACCGGATGCACCGAAGCCGTAGAACTCTACCCGCTCGGCCTTGGCCATGGCGGCGACGGCGCGCTCCAGAGCATCGGAGTCCAGCCGCTCGCGCACTTCCATCAAGGTATGCAGGGTAGTGTCGAAGATTTTCAGCGCGAAATCGGTGATCGAATCATTTTCGCTGATGGCGAACTGGCCGAAGCTGGCCCCAGCGGCGAGACTCTGCGCCAGTTTCAGTTTGAGGTCCTGAAACCCCAGGCAGCCGATGGCTCGGCAGAAACGCACGATGGTCGGCTCGCTGACGCCAACCGCGTGAGCCAGGTCCGCCATGGAGCTGTGCATCACGGCGGCTGGATCGAGGAGCACATGGTCGGCCACCTTCAGCTCCGACTTGCGTAGCGAACTTCTCGATTGAGCGATGTGTTGCAGCAGGTTCACGTTCCGGACTCGCTATGATCAGTACCCGGCAACCATCGGTCGAGCGCAGCGCTGCGCTCGTATCAGTCCTGCCGGGCTGGGGGTAGTGGGCTTGTAGTTATACTACAAGCCTCGCAGTATCGCTCACCTATCCGGTCTGTTCACCTTCTAGGAGTGACGCTGTGTCCATTTCCTGCGACATGCTGGTATTTGGCGGTACCGGCGATCTGGCGCTACATAAACTCATCCCTGCGCTATATCACCTGCATCGCGAAGGCCGACTGCACGATGATGTACGCATCCTCGCGCTCGCCCGCCGGGGCATCGATCGCAACGCGTATCTGGCGTTGGCCGAGCGCCACTGCCGTGCCGAAGTCGCGCGCACCGACTTCGAGGCTACCGTCTGGCAGGCGTTCAGCCAGCGTCTCGATTATTTCGCCATGGATGCCTCCCAGCGCGGAGAATTCGTCCGGCTCGCGCATCACCTCGGCCAGGCTGAGGGACGAGTGCGAGTGCATTATCTGGCGACCGCTCCCGATCTCTTCGAACCTATCGCCTCCAACCTCGAAAGTGCTGGGCTTGCCGGGGAGAACGCACGCATCGTGCTGGAGAAGCCCATCGGTCACTCGCTCGATTCGGCACTGGCGATCAACGCCGCGATCGGCCAGATGTTTCCTGAGTCGCGGATCTACCGGATCGATCATTATCTGGGCAAGGAAACCGTGCAGAACCTCATGGCCCTGCGCTTCGCCAATGCGCTGTTCGAGCCGATCTGGCGCAGTGGCCACATCGATCATGTGCAAATCACCGTGGCCGAAACCCTCGGCGTGGAAAACCGCGGCAGCTACTACGACCACGCCGGCGCCATGCGCGACATGCTGCAGAATCACCTGCTGCAATTGCTCTGTCTGGTGGCGATGGAGGCACCGGTGCGCTTTGATGCCAAATCGGTGCGCGGCGAGAAGGTCAAGGTGCTCGAGGCGCTCAAGCCAATCACCGGCAACGATGTGCAGGAAAAGACCGTGCGCGGCCAATACGGTGCCGGGCAAATTGGTGGCCATGACGTGCAGGCCTATTACTTCGAGAACAGCGTCGACAACGACAGCGACACCGAAACCTTCGTGGCGGTGAAGGCGGAAATCGACAATTGGCGCTGGGCCGGCGTGCCCTTCTATCTGCGCACCGGCAAGCGCATGGCGAAGAAACGCTCGGAAATCATCATCACCTTCAAGCCAGTACCGCACATGCTGTTCACCAAGGGCGAGGTCAACCGCCTGGTGATCAGCTTGCAGCCGGAAGAGAGCATCAGCCTGCAATTGATGGCCAAGGCACCCGGCAAGGGCATGCAACTGGAGCCGGTGGAGCTGGACCTGAACCTGGCCCACGCGTTCAGCCGCACACGTCGCTGGGAGGCTTACGAACGTCTGCTGTTGGACGTGATCGAAGGCGATTCGACGCTGTTCATGCGCCGCGACGAAGTGGAAGCCGCCTGGAACTGGGTCGATCCGATCCTGCGCGGCTGGCATAACCATTACCGCAAGCCACGCCCGTACCCTGCCGGCACAGACGGCCCCGATCAGGCGCACCAACTGATCGAGCGCCAGGCCCGCCAGTGGTGGCGCTGAGCTTGCCGAACAGCGCTTCTGCACAATTGCCGAGGCACTTCGATAATGCGGGACAGAACGACTCGCTGCATGCCAATGAAACTAATGCAGCAGTCGCCAGGCAACTACCAGCAAAACTTCTCTGGAACGCCAAATACAACTCGCCACAAAAAATTCACCAAGTGCGATGAAGTCGCCAATCTGTACGAACCCTATCACCCAAAACAAATCCTAGATATTGCCGTGAAATCGGCCTACTGCAGCGGCGCCATTCGCCGTCAATGTACGGCCATGTATCGTTAGTTCATCACCACGCTGACGCCCTGCCTTTTTACACTGCCGCCGGCATCTCTGAATCGCGCCACAGCCCTTGATTCTGCTGGGCTTATGCCGGATCAGATACAAACGCTAACGACACGCCGATATGGCGAACCGCGCCGCCTGAATATCACACTATTTACCAGCCGAGCTCATCGCCAATATATGGCCAGATATCCAGGCGATATCGGCGAGCCAACGGGCAGTTCAACTTGCTGGATAAACGGCCAACTTCGGCGATATCAGCGGCGAATCCACCACCTTAATCCGGGAATGCGGGTTGAGAATTAACTTTCGATGTGTTTATTCTAGAAAAGGATTTCAATCAACAACCCCAAAGGATTTGTTTTGAGTGTTCCTACCGTAACGCTCCGTCGCCCAACCGACGGCGACGGTTCTTCCCTCCATGAACTGGTAGCGCGCTGCCAGCCACTGGATACCAATTCGGTGTACTGCAACCTTCTGCAGTGTTCCGACTTCGCCGATACCTCCATCGCTGCCGTCAACGCAGACGGCCAACTGGTAGGTTTCATTTCCGGTTACCGCCCGCCTTCACGTCCAGACGCCTTGTTCGTTTGGCAGGTCGCGGTAGACGCTTCGATGCGCGGCCAGGGTTTGGCCCTGCGCATGCTGATGGCTCTGATCACCCGGGTCGCCAGAGAACAAGGCGTCTGTTTCCTCGAAACGACCATCTCGCCCGATAACGGCGCATCGCAGGCGTTGTTCAAGAAGGCCTTTGCCCAGCTCAAGGTCGACTACAGCACCCGCACGCTCTTCTCCCGCGCCGAACATTTCGCCGGCAAGCATGAAGACGAAGTGCTCTACCGAGCCGGCCCGTTCGACGCTCCGAATCCAGAAGAAGAACTTGAGGAAAACGCATGAAAACTTTTGAACTGCACGAATCTGGCGTTCGCAGCTACTGCCGCTCCTTCCCCGTTGTATTCAAACAAGCCCGCGGTGCCGAGCTGATCACCCGCGAAGGCAAGCATTACATCGACTTCCTCGCCGGTGCCGGCACGCTCAACTACGGCCACAACCACCCGGTGCTCAAGCAGGCGCTGCTCGATTACATCGGTGACGACGGCATCACCCATGGCCTGGACATGTATTCCGATGCCAAGGAGAACTTCCTGTCGACCTTCGCCCGGCTGATTCTCAAGCCGCGCAACATGGACTACGTCATGCAGTTCACCGGTCCGACCGGCACCAACGCGGTGGAAGCCGCGCTGAAGCTGGCGCGCAAGGTGACGGGCCGCAACAACATCATCAGCTTCACCAATGGCTTCCACGGCTGCAGCATCGGCGCCCTGGCGGCGACTGGTAACAAGCATCACCGCGGTGCCGCCGGCGTCCCGCTGACCGACGTCAGCCGCATGCCCTACGCCAACTACTTCGGCGACAAGGTCAACACCATCGGCATGATGGACAAGCTGCTGACCGACCCGTCCAGCGGCATCGACAAGCCCGCCGCTGTCATCGTCGAAGTGGTCCAGGGCGAAGGCGGCCTGAACGCCGCGTCCGCCGAGTGGGTTCGCAAGCTGGAAAAACTCTGCCGCAAGCATGAGATGCTGCTGATCGTCGACGATATCCAGGCCGGTTGTGGCCGCACCGGCAGCTTCTTCAGCTTCGAAGAAATGGGCATCAAGCCGGACATGATCACGCTGTCCAAATCGCTGTCGGGCTTCGGTCTGCCATTCGCCATGGTGCTGCTGCGCAAGGAGCTGGACCAATGGCAACCCGGCGAGCACAACGGCACCTTCCGCGGCAACAACCACGCCTTCGTCACCGCTGCCGCCGCCATCGAGCACTTCTGGAGCAACGACGAGTTCGCCAACAGCGTAAGAGCCAAAGGCAAGCGCATCGCCGATGGCATGAACAAGATCGTTCGCCGCTACGGCCCGGATTCGCTGTTCGTAAAAGGGCGCGGAATGATGATCGGCATCAGCTGCCCGGATGGCGACACCGCCGCCGCGGTCTGCCGCCATGCCTTCGAAAACGGCCTGGTGATCGAAACCAGCGGTGCCCACAGCGAAGTGGTCAAGTGCCTCTGCCCGCTGATCATCAGCGACGAGCAGATCGACAAGGCCATGGGCATTCTGGACAAAGCCTTTGCCGCCGTGATGTCCGAACAGGCCGCCAACCAAGCTTCTTGAGGAATTGAAAAATGATCGTACGTACCCTGGCTGACTGCGAGCAGTCCAACCGCAAGATCACCACCGAGACCTGGGACAGCACCCGCCTGCTGCTCAAGGACGACAAGATGGGCTTCTCGTTCCACATCACCACCATCTTTGCCAACACCGAAACGCACATTCACTACCAGAACCATCTGGAGTCGGTGTATTGCATCAGCGGCAACGGCGAGGTCGAGACTGTTGCCGACGGCAAGATCTACAAGATCGAGCCCGGCACGCTGTACATCCTCGACAAGCACGACGAGCACCTGCTGCGCGGCGGCAGCGAGGACATGAAGATGGCCTGTGTCTTCAATCCACCGCTCAACGGCAAAGAAGTACATGACGAAAGCGGTGTGTATCCGCTTGAGGCCGAAACGGTCGCTTGAATCCGAGTGAGGGCCCCCTCCACAAACGCAGCAGATGTACACCGATCTGTGGGAGGCGCGCCCCCGCGGCGAATGCAGGCGATAGCCTGCCAACAGAGCCAAAGCTTCGCGCCGAGGTCGGCCCTCCCACAAGTCAAAAGCCCGCACCGCACCGCTTTGGTGGGGGCGCCCTTGCGGCGAATCGTCGTCACGGGTTAGCCAGAAGCGCAGAGAACATTGTCAGAACAACCAAAAGGAGAATGCGAAGTGAACCCCGTGCAAGCCGACCTGTACCCTTCGCGCCAGCACGACGAACCCAGCTGGCAGGAGCGTCTGGATCCGGTTGTCTACAACAGTGACCTGACCAACGCCCCGATCGCACCGGAACTGATCGAACGGTTCGAGCGCGACGGTTATCTGGTCATCCCCAATCTCTTCAGCGCCGAGGAAGTTGCGAAATTTCGCGAAGAACTCGACCGCATGCGCCAGGATCCGGCCGTCGCCGAGTCCGGCAAGACCATCAAAGAACCCGATAGCGGCGCGATCCGCTCGGTGTTCGCCATCCACAAGGACAACGAGCTCTTCGCCCGCATCGCTGCGGACGAAAGGACCGCAGGCATCGCCCGCTTCATTCTTGGCGGCGACATCTATGTGCATCAGTCGCGGATGAACTTCAAGCCCGGCTTTACCGGCAAAGAGTTCTACTGGCACTCGGATTTCGAGACCTGGCACGTCGAAGACGGCCTGCCGCGCATGCGCACCCTGAGCTGCTCGATCCTGCTCACCGACAACGAGCCGCACAACGGTCCACTGATGCTGGTCCCCGGCTCGCACCAGCACTACATCCGCTGCTTGGGTGCGACGCCAGAGAATCACTACGAAAAATCCCTGCGCAAGCAGGTGTTGGGTGTTCCGGATCACAACAGCCTCACCGAGCTGGCCAACCGTTACGGAATCGACACGGCCACCGGCCCAGCCGGCAGTGTGGTGTTCTTCGACTGCAACACCATTCACGGTTCAAACAGCAACATCACACCCAGCGCGCGCAGCAATCTGTTCTATGTCTACAACCATGTAGATAATGCCGCGCAGGCGCCGTTCTGTGGGCTTTCGCCCCGCCCGGCGTTTGTCGCCGAACGCGAGCGCTTCGAGCCGTTGCACATCCAGAAACAGAAGTATCTCTGACATTCAGGCGGTTAAAAACGTCAGCGAGGCAGCCAAGACAAGGCAGGAATCGCTGAGAAAGCGGAGTTTACGAGCTGTAAATGAGCATTTCGAAGCGATTCCTAACGCAGTATTGGCGCGGCCGGCTAGGCAACGCAGGTAGTTTTTAACGGCTGGATCTCATCAGGCCCGACATTGGGCCTGATCTTTGTTGGCGGCCAGATGGCGGCCCAGGGATGAAAATTCACCCCCAAGACGGGAAGTTGAATCGATGCATACCGTAGAAAAGATCGGCGGCACATCCATGAGCCGCTTCGAAGAATTGCTGAACAACATTTTCCTTGGCCAACGCGAAGGCGACGCGCTTTATCAGCGTGTCTTCGTGGTCTCGGCCTACAGCGGCATGACCAATCTGCTGCTGGAGCACAAAAAGACCGGCGAACCGGGCGTCTATCAGCGCTTCGCCGACGCCCGCAACGAGGGTGCCTGGCTGGAAGCGCTGGAAACCGTCCGCGAGCGCATGGTCAGCAGGAATGCCGAGCTGTTCGCCAGCGACTTCGAGCTGCGCGCCGCCAACCAGTTCATCAATTCGCGCATCGACGATGCCCGCGAATGCATGAGCAGCCTGCAGCGCCTCTGTGCCTATGGCCACTTCCAGCTCGACGAGCATCTGATGAAGGTTCGCGAAATGCTCGCCTCTCTGGGCGAAGCGCACAGCGCCTTCAATTCGGTGTTGGCGCTCAAGCACCGCGGCGTCAACGCCAAGATGGTCGACCTCACCGGCTGGCACCGCGATGCACCGCTGCCCTTCGAGGAAATGGTCCGCCACAGCTTCGCCGAGGTGGACCTGAGCCGCGAGCTGGTCGTCGCCACCGGCTATACGCACTGCAGCGAAGGCCTGATGAATACCTTCGACCGGGGCTACAGCGAAATCACCTTTGCCCAGATCGCCGCCGCCACCGGCGCCCGCGAGGCAATCATCCACAAGGAATTCCACCTCTCCAGCGCCGACCCGAACCTGGTCGGTGCGGACAAGGTGGTGACCATCGGCCGCACCAACTATGACGTCGCCGACCAGCTGTCGAATCTGGGCATGGAAGCGATCCACCCGCGTGCGGCCAAGACGCTGCGTCGCGCCGGGATCGAGCTGCGCATCAAGAATGCCTTCGAGCCCAACCACGCCGGCACGCTCATCAGCCAGGACTACAAGAGCGAGCGGCCCTGTGTCGAGATCATCGCCGGGCGTAAGGACGTCTTCGGCATCGAGGTGTTCGACCAGGACATGCTCGGCGACGTCGGCTACGACATCGAGATCAGCAAGCTGCTCAAGCAGCTACGCCTCTATGTCGTCAACAAGGACTCCGACGCCAATAGCATCACCTACTACGCCTCGGGCTCGCGCAAGCTGATCAACCGTGCCGCGCGGCTGATCGAGGAAAAGTATCCGGCGGCGGAAGTCACGGTGCACAACGTCGCCATCGTCTCGGCGATCGGTTCCGATCTCAAGGTCAAGGGCATCCTCGCCAAGACCGTCGCGGCACTGGCCGGCGCCGGCATCAGCATCCAGGCCGTGCATCAGTCGATCCGTCAGGTGGAGATGCAGTGCGTGGTCAACGAGGAAGACTACGATGCGGCAGTGGCTGCCCTGCATCGCGCACTGATCGAGCCGGAAAACCATGGCGATGTAATCGCCGCGGCATAATCCTCTACGCGCCACCGCAGCACCCGAACCGCCGGAACCGGCTTGTGCTAGGTCCGGCGTTTTGCCATCTGCCCGGCGTGAGCTGGACGGCACCCTCGGTTGACGGCGCACCCTTCCCTAGCGCAGCAGCTCGACAAACCGTTCGGCCGGCACCGGCTGGCTGATCAGGTAGCCCTGGATCTCATCGCACAGATGTGCCTTGAGGAAATCCATCTGCGCCTGGGTCTCGACGCCTTCGGCCACCACCTTCAGCTCCAGGCTATGGACCATGGCGATGATGGCCCGGACGATGGCCGAGTCTTCACCGACCTGATCCAACTCGGAAATGAACGAGCGGTCGATTTTGACGAAATCCACCGGGAAACGCTTTAGATAGCTGAGCGATGAATAACCGGTACCGAAGTCATCGATCGCCAATTTCACGCCCAGCGCGCGCAACTGCTGGCTGATGCTGATTGCATTGTCGATATCGTCGAGCAGCTGGCTCTCGGTCAATTCCAGCTCGAGCATGTCCGCCGGCAATCCGGTCTCTTCCAGCACCTGACGCACCAGGCTGACGAAGTTACCCTGGCGCAACTGCTTCGCTGACAGATTCACCGATACCCGGATCGCCGCCAGCCCGTCCAATTGCCACTGACGCGCCTGCCAGCAAGCCTGACGCAGAACGAATTCACCTAGCGGGATGATCAGCCCAGTCTCTTCGGCCAGCGGAATGAAGTGACCCGGCGCCAGCAAACCCTGCTGCGGGTGGCGCCAGCGCACCAATGCCTCAGCGGCATCCAGGCGATTTTCCGCCATGTTCAACCGAGGCTGGTAGAACACCTCCAGCTGCCCCTCCTCGAGCGCCCGGCGCAGCTGATTTTCCAACTTGAGGTCTTCCAGGCTGGAGGCCTGCAAGCGCTCGGTGAAGAACTGTAAGGTATTGCCGCCCAGGTGCTTGGCGTGCTGCATCGCCATGTTCGCCTGTAGCAGGAGCGACGTGGCTTCGCGGGCATTGTCGGGCATCAGGCTCACACCGATGGAAGCACTGACCACCAATTCCTGATCACCGATCTGCACCGGTTTGCTGATCCGCGACAGCAGACGGCTGCCGCTATGTGCCAGCGTAGACAAGCTGCCGTAGCCTTCGAGCACCACCACGAACTCATCGCCGGACAGCCGCGCGATAGTATCGGCGTCGGAAAACGTATGCGACAGACGCCGGGAAATCTCGCGCAGCAACTGGTCGGCCGCCTCGTGCCCCAAGCTCTGGTTCAACACCTTGAAGCGGTCGAGGTCGATGTAGAGGACCGCCAGTCCGCGACTGCTGTTGCGCGCCCGTTCGCAGGCGCTATGCAGGCGCGTCTTGAGCAGGCTGCGATTGGCCAGACCGGTGAGCTCGTCGAAATGCGTCAGGTAGCGCAGGCGCTCCTCCACCTGACGCCGAACGCTGAGGTCGGAGACGAACGCCACGACGTGGCTGACGTTGCCCTGGGTATCACGGACTACACGCAGCTGCGCCCATTGCGGATAGACCTCGCCGTTCTTGCGGGTTTCGACCAGCTCGCCCTGCCAGCTCCCGTCGCGGAGCAAACCGTCGCGAATCGACGCGTACAGCTGGCGGCTGTCCTCGGAACTGGCCAACCGCGCCACGCTGTGCCCGATGAGCTCCTCTCGGGTGTAACCGGACAAGGCACAACAGGCGTCGTTGACCGCCAGCAGGTGAAAGTCGGCGTCCAGGATCGCCATACCCTCGCCCGCCGCATCGAATACCGTAGCCGCAAGGCGCTGCTGCTCGGCCTGTCTATGAGTCTCACTGACATCGCGGCGAGTGCCGATCATCCGCAGCGCGCGGCCATTAGCGCCGCGCTGGATGACACGCCCGCGATCCTCGATCCAGACGCAGCGGCCGTCGGTCTGTATCGCTCGATAACGAACCGTATAAAGGTCAGTCTCGCCCTTGAGGTGAGCAATGACGTCTTTGCGAACCCGCCGCAGGTCGTCCGGATGGACTTCGGACCGCTGCTGTTCGATCGGGCGCAGCCGGTCCTTGCGACCGATACCGAAAACCACCTCCATGCGTGAGTGGTGAACCTCGTCATGCTCGAGGTCCCAGTCCCATAGGCCCAGCTCGCTGGCTTCGAGCGCCAGCATCAGCCGCGTCTCGCTTTCGCGCAGCTCCGCGGTGCGCTCGGCCACTCGCTTTTCGAGCCCGTCGAAAGCTTCGCGCAGCTGGGCTTCGGCAAACCGTCGCTGCTCGACTTCACGCGCAAGCTCGCCGTTCAGCTCGGCCGCCTCGCTGCGCATGTTTTTCAGGCGATCAATGAGTTGCAGGTTGTGAAAGCCCTGCTGCAGGCTGGCGGTCAGCAGGCGGTTGGTCTGCCAGGCGATCATGCTTAGCGTCAGCAGGACGATCACCGTCAGCACGCCCCAGCCCTGTTGCTGCGCCTGATCACTGCCCAATTGCACAAACGCGGCCGGTAGCAGGCTGGGTAAGGCAAACGCGAAGAAGGCGCGAAACGAGACACCGCTGGTCACGCTGCCAGCGACGATCACTGAGCCGGTTGCGCCGAAAAGCAGGGTTTGTTGGACGAAATCATCGCTGGGCACCAGCGCGACGATCGCATAGCCGAGTGTGATCGCCGTGATGGCATTGCCCAGCAGAAACGCGCGGAGCCAATGCGGACGCTGTTGATCTTCCGCACCGGCCTTGTCGAATGCACTCGACTGCTGCAGCCGCAACAGCGCCAACAGCAGCGTCCAACCCGACCACAGCACCAATTCCAGCAACGGCGCCTTGTTCCACAGGAGCACCACGAACACCAGGCTGGCGAGAATCATCAACAACAGCGAGACGCGCGAGCCCTGATAGAGCAGCCGTGTGCGTTCGGTCCGTTGATCGATCTCAGCGAGGTCGTAAGCGGCTTGGTCCTCCTTGGCCAATGGCGCCGATTGAGTTGCTTGGGCGAAATTGATCATTAATGAGTTCTTGTTAGAGGGGTGTCTGGAAGGGCTTTTCTGGCGCTGCAGCCACTGAGCAATGATGGCACGGTGCCGGCGACTGGTAACAGCCCGTTCCGACCAACGAACGAGAACGGCCGCGCAACCGCGTTACAAAGCACCACGCCATATCCGTCGGCCCGCTGCGCATCCGTCCAATATGCACAAATCCACCGGCAACCCGTTTGTAACGACGTCACATCAGCGCCTGTCCGTTGTGCAAGCGAGTCACTCGGGTTTGCGGATAGAATAGCGCCCATGCATGACGATCTCTCCCTCCTCCTAAATTCCCTCAACGATGCCCAGCGCCAGGCCGTGGCCGCGCCGCTGGGTCGCCAACTTGTGCTCGCCGGTGCCGGCTCGGGCAAGACCCGCGTGCTGGTGCATCGCATCGCCTGGCTGCACCAGGTCGAGCACGCCTCGCTGCATTCGATTCTGTCGGTGACTTTCACCAACAAAGCCGCCGCCGAGATGCGCCAGCGCATCGAGCAGCTGATGCAGGTCAACCCGCAGGGCATGTGGGTCGGGACCTTCCACGGCCTGGCACATCGCCTGCTTCGTGCACATTGGCAGGAAGCCAAGCTGGCGCAGAACTTCCAGATTCTCGATTCCGACGACCAGCAAAGGCTGGTCAAGCGGGTGATCCGCGAACTGGGTCTCGACGAGCAGCGCTGGCCGGCGCGGCAGGCTCAGTGGTGGATCAACGGGCAGAAGGACGAGGGCCTACGTCCACGGCATATCCAGGCCAGCGGCGACCTGTTCCTGGCCACCATGCTGAGCATCTATGAAGCCTATGAGGCTGCTTGCGCGCGTGCCGGCGTGATCGACTTCTCCGAGCTGCTGCTGCGCGCGCTGGATTTGTGGCGTGACAATCCGGGCCTGCTCGATCACTACCAACGGCGCTTCCGCCACATTCTGGTGGACGAGTTCCAAGACACCAACGCCGTGCAGTACGCCTGGCTGCGATTCCTCGCCAAGGGCGGCGAAAGTCTGATGGTAGTAGGCGACGACGATCAGTCTATCTACGGCTGGCGCGGGGCGCGTGTCGAAAACCTGCACCAGTTCGGCGAAGACTTCCGCGATGCCGAAACCATCCGCCTGGAGCAGAATTACCGCTCCACCGCTTGCATCCTCAAAGCCGCCAACGCCTTGATCGCCAACAACCAAGGTCGCCTCGGCAAGGAGCTCTGGACCGAGGGCTGCGAAGGCGAACCCATCAGCCTCTATGCCGCCTTCAACGAACACGACGAAGCACGCTACGTGGTCGAGAGCATCGAGAGCGCGATTAAGAAGGAAGGCCTGGCGCGCAGCGAGATCGCCATTCTCTACCGCTCCAACGCCCAGTCGCGAGTGCTGGAAGAAGCGCTGCTGCGCGAGCGGATTCCCTATCGCATCTACGGCGGCCAGCGCTTCTTCGAGCGCGCCGAGATCAAGAACGCCATGGCCTACCTGCGCCTGATCCAGACCCGCGACAACGATGCGGCACTGGAGCGGGTGATCAACGTGCCTGCGCGCGGCATCGGCGAGAAAACCGTGGAATGCCTGCGCCAGCTGGCCCGCCAGCAAGAAACATCGATGTGGGCAGCACTGCATCAGGCAGTGGGCACCAAAGTCGTCTCGGGCCGTGCCGCCAGTGCGCTGAATGCCTTCGTCGAGCTGATCGACACCCTGGCGCTGAAAGTCGAGGGTATGCAATTGCACAACATGGCGCAGCTGGTCATCGAGCAATCCGGTCTGCTCGCCTACCACCGCGACGAAAAGGGCGAGAAAGCCCAGGCACGGGTGGAAAACCTCGAGGAACTGGTCTCGGCCGCACGCGCCTTCGACAACTACAGCGAAGATCCGGAAGACGAGCAGACGCCGTTGGCTGCTTTCCTCGATCACGCCTCGCTGGAAGCCGGTGAGCAGCAGGCGGGCGATCACGAAGACAGCGTGCAGTTGATGACGCTGCACAGTGCCAAGGGTCTGGAGTTCCCGCTGGTGTTCCTGGTCGGCATGGAAGAGGGGCTATTTCCCCACAAGATGAGCCTGGAAGAGCCGGGCCGCCTCGAGGAGGAGCGCCGCCTCGCCTACGTCGGCATCACCCGCGCCATGCAGCAACTGACTATCACCTACGCCGAAACCCGTCGGCTCTATGGCAGCGAGACCTACAACAAGATTTCGCGCTTCGTCCGCGAACTGCCGCCAGCGCTGGTCAGCGAGGTGCGTCTGAGCAATACCGTCAGCCGCAGCTTCAATAGCCGCGGCATGAGCGGTGGCTCCCTGTTCGATGGTGCCAGCGTGCCGGAAACTCCGTTCCACCTCGGCCAGCGCGTCCGCCATTCACTGTTCGGTGAAGGCACCATCCTGAATTTCGAGGGCTCGGGTGCTCAGGCGCGCGTGCAGGTGAACTTCGAAGACGAAGGAAGCAAATGGTTGATGCTCAGTTATGCCAAACTCGAAGCGCTATGACGCTCACGTCAACCTGTATCGATTCTAATAAAATTCGCCAAAGGAAATAGCCACTCATGAAACGCCGTCACTTGTTTGGTGCCGCCGCTGCCCTGCTTGCAACACTCGGCCTAGCAGGCTGTAACGATGAGAAGAAAGTCGAATCCGCCGCGGAGCCGCAAGCGGCCGCCAGCGAAGCACCCAAGACTTACAACTGGAAGATGGTCACCGCCTGGCCAAAGAACTACCCGGGCCTGGGCACTGCCGCCGAGCGTCTGGCTGAGCGCGTCAGCACCATGAGCGACGGCCGGCTGACCATCAAGGTCTATGCCGCTGGCGAACTGGTTCCCGCTCTCGAAGTGTTCGACGCAGTCTCGCGCGGCACCGCCGAACTTGGCCACGGTGCCGCCTATTACTGGAAGGGCAAGGTGCCCACCGCGCAGTTCTTCACCTCGGTTCCCTTCGGTCTGTCGACCAGCGAGATGAACGCCTGGCTGACCCGCGGCGGCGGCCAGGAATTCTGGGACGAGGCCTACGCACCCTATGGCGTCAAACCGATGGTGGTGGGCAACACCGGCATGCAGATGGGCGGCTGGTACAACAAGGAAATCAACTCGCTGGCCGATCTCCAGGGTCTGAAAATCCGCATGCCAGGTTTAGGCGGCGAAGTGCTGAGCCGCCTCGGCGCGACCACGATCAACTTGCCCGGCGGCGAAGTTTTCACCGCTCTGCAGACCGGCGCCATCGATGCGTCCGACTGGGTCAGCCCCTACAACGACCTCGCCTTCGGCCTGCACAAGGCGGCGAAGTATTACTACTACCCCGGCTGGCAGGAACCTCAGGCCGTGCTGGAACTGCTGGTCAACCAGAAGGCCCTGGACAGCCTGCCGGACGACCTGCGCGCCATCCTCACCGAGGCCGCCCGCGCCGCCAGTCGCGACATGCTCGACGACTACGTCTACAACAACGCCATGGCCCTTGAGCAGCTCAAGCAGCAGGGCGCCGAGCTCAAGCGCTTCCCAGATGAAGTACTGGCGGCGATGCGCGAGCAGTCCGACGTGGTACTCGGCGAACTGGCCGCACAGAGCGAGCTGAATGGCCGCATCTGGGCCTCGATGAAAGCGTTCCAGGCCCAGGTCAAACCGATGCATGAGATCTCAGAGAAAGAGTTGTACAACTGGCGCTAGACCAGGAAACACGCCCGAAGCTTGCCGGCCGTTTGCCGGCAAGCGCAACGAAGCAAAAGCCGGAAACACTCTGCAGCTGGCGCGCGCGGGTCGGGCCGTGCAACATCACACCGTATTTTTCATCCAAACCGGGACTACCAAATGCAACGTGTGCTTAGCATCTTCATGGCGCTGTGTATCGGCCTGACTCTCAGTCTCGACGCCAACGCCAAGCGCTTCGGCGGCGGCAAGAGCTTCGGCTCGGCGCCCAGTCACCAAACCCGTCAGGCGCCACAACAGACCCAGGCTGCGCCGAATCAGGCTGGCCGTCAGACTCCGGCCGCCGCCAGCGGCGCCTCGCGCTGGCTCGGCCCGCTGGCCGGTCTCGCCGCCGGTGGTTTGCTCGCCTCCATGTTCATGGGCGGCGGCTTCGAAGGTATCCAATTCATGGATATCCTGATTTTCGGTCTGATCGCCTTCCTGCTGTTCCGCTTCCTCGCCGCACGGCGTCGCCAGCAGCAGCCGGCCGTCGCAGGACATGCACCGATGCAGCGCGAAATGCCGAAGCAACAGTCGATCTTCGGTGGCAGTGCCGCGCCGGCGGCCGCCGCGCCAGTTATCAACGCGCCGGCCTGGTTCAATGAGCAGAACTTCGTAGCCGCCGCCCGCGAGCATTTCATGTCGCTGCAGCAGCACTGGGATGCCAACGAGATGGACAAGATCGGCGAGTTCGTCACCCCGCAGCTGCATGAATTCCTCAAGCGGGAACGTGCCGAAATCGGCGACGCCTACCAGTCGACCTATATCGACGACCTGCAGATCCAGCTCGAAGGTGTGGATGACCAGGCCGAGAAGACCATCGCCACCCTGACCTTCGTCGGCGTATCGAAGGAGTCGCGCTTCGATCAGGGCGAACCCTTCAGCGAAAGCTGGCGCATGGAGCGCGCCCAGGGCGAAAACCAGCCATGGCTGGTCGCTGGTATCCGCCAGAACGCATAACCCCAGCGCTAAACCGAAACCCGGGCTTGCCCGGGTTTTTTATTGCCCGCGCCAGCCCCAACTGGCAGCGAAACCACTCCGGCGCAAGTGAAACCAAGCTGAACCCTACCCGGAATCAAGCGTCTATGCTTTTCGCGCAACCGCGCTGAATCGGGGAGTCCTGCGTGTCAGGCAGCATCGTCATAGGGTTAAGTGTCGCCGCTGCGATAGCGTGCAGCAGAACCGTCTCGGCAGCGTCTCACTGCCCGGCGGGTCCACCATGAACAGTGCCCGTCTGCCGTCTGTAGACCGCCTGCTACGCGCGCCAGCCTGCGCCCCGCTGCAGCAGCGCTATGGCCGTGAGGCGCTGCTCGGCACCCTGCGCGATCTGCTCGATGAATTGCGCGAACCCGCTCGGCATGGCCAGCTTGCTGCTCTGGAGCTGTCCGAAGCGGTGCTTGCCCGTCGCGCTGGCGAACGCCTGGCAAATCAGCATCGCAGCCGCGTGCAACGGCTGTTCAATCTCACCGGCACCGTGTTGCATACAAATCTCGGTCGCGCGTTGCTGCCAGACGAGGCCATCGAGGCGATCACCCGGGCGGCGCGCTACCCGATCAATCTCGAGTTCGATCTGGCCAGCGGCAAGCGGGGCGATCGCGACGACCTGATAGAAGGCCTGCTCCGCGAGCTGACTGGTGCTGAAGCGGTCACCGTGGTCAACAACAACGCGGCGGCCGTGCTGCTGGCATTGAACAGCCTGGGCGCACGCAAGGAAGGCATCATCTCCCGCGGTGAATTGATTGAAATCGGCGGTGCCTTTCGCATCCCCGACATCATGAGCCGTGCTGGCGTAAAGCTGCGCGAGGTGGGCACGACCAATCGGACCCACGCCCAGGATTACGAGAACGCCATCAACTCGCGCAGCGGTCTGCTGATGCGCGTGCACACCAGCAACTACAGCGTTCAGGGCTTCACCGCCAGCGTCACGACCGCTGAGCTGGCAGCCATCGCCCATGGCCATGATCTGCCGCTGCTCGAAGATTTGGGCAGCGGCAGCCTGGTGGACCTTTCGCGTTGGGGCCTGCCGCCGGAACCGACGGTGCAGCAGGCACTGCGCGACGGCGCCGATATTGTCACCTTCAGTGGCGACAAGCTGCTCGGCGGACCGCAGGCAGGGCTGATCGTCGGCCATCGCGAGCTGATTCAGAAGATCAAGAAGAATCCGCTCAAACGCGCGCTGCGTGTGGACAAACTGACCCTGGCGGCACTGGAAGCAGTGCTCAACCTCTACCGTGACCCGGATCGTCTGGCCGAGCGGCTGACCAGCCTGCGCCTGCTCAGCCGCCCGCAGCACGATATCCGTCAGCAGGCCAAGCGGATCGCGCCAGCACTCGCTGCTGTGCTTGGTGAAACTTGGCAGGTCGCTGTTACGGACGCGCTGGGCATGATTGGCAGCGGCGCGCAGCCGGTGGCCCGGCTACCTAGCGCCGCGTTGTGTATTCACCCGCGACAACCCAAGCGTCTGCGCAGCCGCAGTTTGCGCAACCTCGAAGAAGCACTGCGCTATCTGCCGATTCCGATACTTGGGCGTGTGTCCGAAGATGCGCTCTGGCTCGACTTGCGCCAGCTCGACGACGAGGCGGCTTTTCTCGAACAGTTGCCACATCTTCAGGAGCTCGGCATTTGATCATCGGCACCGCAGGTCACATCGACCACGGCAAGACCGCGCTGCTCAAGGCGCTTACCGGGCAGGAAGGCGACCGCCGCCGAGAGGAACGCCTGCGCGGCATCACCATTGACCTCGGTTATATCTATGCGCCACTCGGCGAGGCCGAACTGACCGGCTTCGTCGACGTGCCCGGCCATGAGCGTTTCGTGCACAACATGCTAGCCGGCGCTTGCGGCATCGACTGCATGTTGCTGGTGGTCGCTGCCGATGACGGCGTAATGCCGCAGACCCGTGAGCATCTTGCCATCGTCGAGCTGCTCGGGATTCGCCACGCGCTGGTGGCTCTGACCAAGATCGACAGGGCCGAACTCTCACGCGTGGACGAGGTGCGCCAACAAATCGAAACGCTGCTGGTCCCCGGAGCGCTGGCCGGCGCGCCGATATTCCCGGTCTCCAGCATCACTGGCGAAGGTATCGATACTCTGCGCGCTGCGCTGGTCGAGCAGGCTTCACTCATTCATGCGCGCAGCCGTGAGGGCTACTTCCGCCTGGCCATCGACCGTGCATTCAGCGTCACTGGCGCAGGCGTCGTAGTCACCGGCACCGCCTTTGCCGGCCATGCCCAGGTAGGCGATGAGCTGGTGCTCAGCCCCGGCGGCCGGACCGTCCGGGTACGCGGGCTGCATGCACAGAATCGCGAAGCCGGCGAGGCGCACGCGGGCCAACGGGTCGCGCTGAATCTTGCTGGGGATCGCCTGGCAGTGGAACATGTCCACCGCGGCGACTGGCTGGCGGAGCCGGCGCTGCAGGCATCCACCCGCCGCATCGACATTGAATTCACACTGCTGGCCAGCGAGGCTCGCGACCTCAAGCATTGGACTCCAGTCCACGTGCACTTGGGCGCTCAGGACGTCACCGGGCGCATTGCTCTGCTCGAAGGCGAACGCCTGGCGCCCGGTGGTCGCGTGCATGCGCAGTTACTGCTCAATGCGCCAACCCATGCGGTGCATGGCGATCGTGTGGTGCTGCGCGATCAGTCCGCCCAGCGCACCCTCGGCGGCGGTCGTGTACTCGACCCCTTCGCCCCGCCACGCAATCGGCACCGTCAGGCGCGTCTGGCCCAGCTCCGTGCACTGGGCGGTGAAACGCTTGAAGACATCCTGCCTGCGCTACTTCCCAGCGCCATCAATGGCCTGGAGCCGGCGCATCTGGAGCGTCAATTCAATCGCCCGCGACAGACCTGGCAGCTACCGGACGACGCAGTGGAGGTCGCGACGAGATTGGGCTTGCGGCTGTTCGACCGGGGCGTCTGGGATTACCTCGAACAAAGCCTGATGGCGGCACTGCAACGCTTTCATGAAGAGCAACCGGACGAAATCGGCCCGGACCGTGATCGCCTGCGCCGCTACGCCCTGCCCCAGCTGGAGCGCCCGGTCTTCATCGCGCTATTGGAGCAAACCTTGGCGGCCGGCACGCTGGAAGCCAGCGGCCCCTGGCTGCATCTTCCTGAGCACCGAGTACGATTGAGCGATGAAGAGGAAGCCTTGAAAACTCGGCTGTGGCCGCTGCTCGACTCGGCCCGTTTCAATCCGCCCTGGGTGCGCGATCTCGCCCGCGAAATTGACGTCGCAGAGGATCAGGTTCGCCATTTACTGCGCAAACTGGCGCGCATCGGAGCGCTGCAGCAGGTCGTCAAAGACCTGTTCTACCCCGACTCGACCATCCGCCAACTGGCCAATCAGATATTGCTGATGGAGCAGCAATCCGGGGTGATCCGCGCCGCCGCCTTCCGCGACCGGATTCAGCTCGGGCGTAAACGCAGCATTCAATTGCTGGAACACTTCGACCGCATCGGCCTTACCCGGCGCTTCGGCAACGAGCGCAAGGTCCGGCAGGACAGCGCCTTGGCCGCGGAGGTCGAACTCCGGTAGGCTGCTAACGTTATTTTTCTTACCCGTTGCTCAGCCCGTTCGGGGTGACTTCTGGAAGGCAATCGCACCCGGTGGTGCGGCCGGGCTTCAAACCCGGTTGGGGGCGGCAGCCGTCCCCGGGTGGGTTCGACTCCCACTGCCTTCCGCCATTTCCCGCTCTGAAAGCCCCGAACTACGTGGCCTTCAGCTACTCGACCGGAGCGACTTCGGCTTGGGTGTCGAAGAAGTGTCGAAAACTGGCGACTTCCTGTATTGGCAAGCGCATCATGCGGCTAGATATCACTTTGATATCACTCCGGGTATGCCAGCAAGAAGGAGCACCCAATGAAGAAGATTTCTGCCGTGATCATCGCTGCTTTGATTGCAGTAACGTCCGCATCTGCCTTTGCCCACAGTGGCGGTACAGATTCCAAAGGTTGCCATCGTAATCACAAGACCGGCGACTACCACTGCCACTAAGCATCGATGCCTGTGCCCCGTCTCGGCGGGGTTAGGCTTTGTCGCACGTATGCACAACGTAGAAGTGGCGAAAGCCGCGAAGCAGCCCGAGCTTGATGACGCCCTTCAGATAATCCGACGCCAGATGTGCGTAGCGCATGGTCATGTTCAGCGAGGCATGGCTGAGGACCTTTTGCAGGGTCAGGATGTTGCTGCCGTTCATCAAGAAATGGGACGCGAAGGTGTGCCGCAGCACATGCGTTTCTGCCCAGCCGGTAATGTGAGCCCTGACATGCTGACGGCGTAGTCGAAGCTGTCGCGGCAGTTGGTGAACAGTCCGTGCTCCTCGAAGTGCTGGTGGGTACGGTCATGCGCTTTCGCTCCGGGCACCGGGTCGGTGAATAACACGGTCGGATCTTCAAGACAGGTTTGGTCCTGGATCAAGGTCATCAGGGCACGGTCAGTCGGTGGCGTGCTGACCCAGGCGAGGTAGAGCGCGAGGCTGGCCAGCGCGAGCAGGTGGGAAGTTTGAGATCGGCGCGGCACGCGAGGACGATAACATCAAGGGCGCTGCCCTTGTCATCCCGCTCTTGCCGCTGAGGGCTCGGGAGTGTGGGGTGGAGAAGCTACTCCACACTCCCAGCGATAGGCTTTTCATAATCGTGCAGGATCAAGGGTGCGCTGCGCCCGTGCTTCCGTTCGACGGAACGGTGGAGCTGTTCCGACGAGCCGGGAGCGCGGCCCTTGCCTTGCGTGCTTAGGGAGGGCGATACGGCCCAGTCCGTTGCCGGAACCATGCCGGTCGCGGTGCCGCATCACCCTGATGGTGCAGATATCGGAGAAGTAGACTTCGTTCGGGTAGTCGAGCTGGCTGGAGACGTTCAGCCCCATGAAATAGGCCAGATCACAGAAGCCCTCCATCGGCAGCACAACGCCCAGGACATGCATGCACTGCCAGAAGGAATCGGGTTCATCGTCCCAGCGCAATTCCACCAGAACGGTTTGACCTACATAGGCCAGCGCGCTTTGCGCATCGAGCTCGATGCGTTGGCTAGACATGGCTGTAATCCCCTGGTTGAAACTCCGTCTTGCCCTTGAGCAAGTCATCACGCAGGCGGGCCAGATTGACCATGCGAAAGTCCGCCAGCTTCATGCTTGGGATGGCGCCGGAGCCTGCCCAGTTAATGGCCTCCTCAACCGATACGCCGCTCATCTCGGCAAGAGCACGCGCGTTGCTCAAGCTGATCGGCCCCAAGCGGGCGAGCGAACAAGGTGGTGATTACGAGCGCTGGCGGAACGTCAGCAAAGGCGCGGTGCGCGTAAGCGCAGACGAGATAGACGTACTGGTGAAAATCTATCCCCAATACGCCCTATGGCTAGCCAGCGGACAGATTGCCTCAGAGATCGGCCAGACCAGCCCGGCCTACGACGAGGCCAACCGAAACTTGAGCCGACCCAGCGCGGGATAGCAATCACACGGAAAGTAGCTAGGCGATGGTATGCCCGAGCGCAAGGGGCTAGGTGAAAGTAGCGGCTTTAGCCGTTTGAATTAAACCGTGCAGCGGACCGGCACGGCTTGAGTTTGATATAAGCGAGCAAATTTATGATGCGGGGATCCGACTTGGGAACTCATAAATAAACTTCAGCAGCATTTCCGAGAACGAAAGCAATTCTTCCGCATCGACACGCGTCATAAGCGCGATCTCATGATTCGCTTCGTTACCCTTTTTCCGGATGTGATCTACCCAACCTCTTCCATTTGGCGGGACGAATCCAGCTGACGCTAGGTGCTCAACATATACAACGAAGGATGCACCCTCCTTTGCCCCGTTGTTTACCGCAATGTTCATAAGTAGCTTTCGGCTCGCAAGAACCGCAGACGTAAAACAAGACGCAGCAACGCATTGCCGAGCCTCATCGTAGAGAGCTTCGATGTCTGGAGGAACGTTTGAGACTTGGGAGCCAGGAGCAACCCCGGGGTGCTGTTTATCATCACAGAAGTAGGTTGGCGAGCTGCAATGAGGGCATATATAGATCTTGCTGGAAATGACGGCCACACGGTTTTTAAGCCTAAGCTGTTTAAAACCGGTTGATCCAGCAACAGTGCTGGAACACCAGCCACACACGAACCGTTTTGACCCTATATCCGTCGCACTCTGCCAACTCATGCATACTCCTAACCTATGTCTAGACACTAACGATGCAAAAGACCGAACGGCAAGAACAAAGCTCTAGACTACCATCTACATAGACAGAATCTATATGCCGTGCAACCTCATATATCGAGTTATCTTAGGCTTAACGTGCGGAGAAATTTCAAAGCCATTTCTTATAGCTTCAAAAGTTTCCAGACTAACTGGGTCCCGATGCTGAATATCACCGATGGCAATATTATGCTCAATCCTTGGGACCTTGAGCACAACTGAGTGGCTATACATCACCCAGCTATCCATCCGCACGAAAGGGTGACACCCAGGCAAAAGGATGCACGATGGATCATGATACGAGCCAGGCTTAACTGAGGAGAGATTTACAACTAGAACGGAGTGGTCACCGACCTCATTGCAGTGAACGGGATCATTCATGACTACATGAAGGTGAGGATGAGGCCCAGTGTGAATTAAAAGCGTTCCTCGCCGAAAAACAATCCCTGGCATTAATACATCTCAGACAGCTTCAACCCTAATTGCTTGCGCAACTGCATTTGTCTCGTTTTTTCCTGAGCATCCTCATCCGAACAACCAAACGCTCTAAACGTTACTGTCTGGTCAATTGGAGTGCTTGAATTTCCAGGATTTACCCACTCAGGCAGATCGTGCGTGTAATCCACCAAATCCCACCGTCTTTTCCTACCATGCTCTTGGAAAACATGCTCGAGTATCGACAAATCAGAAAGGGAAAGTTCGTCTAACTCCTCCAGATTCTCAATAGGTTTCATCAGCCAGACTTCATTGTTGGAAATCGGGCTAATGAGTTCACTCCAAGCTCTGTGCTCGATGAAACCGTTCATCAAATTGAGCGTGGAAGAAAGAACCGGACCATTTCTCATATTGCATTGAAAATCGTCCGACATAGGCACGTCGAAACGGGCCATGCTTTCGCGGTCGGCCAGGTACATGAGCTTCATGAGCTTCATGTGAGACATCGGGCCTTGACGGCGAGCCAAAAAGAAAGCCGCAATTTGGGCAACTTTTTGTTCACTGAAAATCACAGTAGGTACCTCTCACTGCCCATTCCGTAGGCAAGGATGTGTAGCAAAAAAAGCCAGCGGATTATGGGCTTGACAAATCATTAGTCAAGCGAAATCGCCGAACGGTTCAATACGCACTGTACATCTATACAGATATCGCGCGCTACCACCTCTACCTTCTCTTGTAGCACGTGGACAGCCAAAT
The DNA here is from genome assembly GCF_982611455.1 of Stutzerimonas sp. Lineage (NCBI taxonomy): Bacteria > Pseudomonadati > Pseudomonadota > Gammaproteobacteria > Pseudomonadales > Pseudomonadaceae > Stutzerimonas > Stutzerimonas sp. The sequence goes on along the minus strand of NZ_CEXBBO010000002.1, from coordinate 111,959 downwards.
GACAGCCGCCAGAGATGAAATGTCGAAAAAGTGTCGAATACAATGCGGGCCAGAGCAGGAATATGCAGCCGCGCCGGGTCGGCAGGCCTAGCAAAGCCGAAGACTGCTGGTCACTGCAGCCCCAAAAAATGAGTTCGACTCCCACTGCCTTCCGCCATTCTTAGCCTGGTGAAGCCATCGCCGCCAGCTATTCGGCCTGTCAGATTGCAATCACACTCGTTGCGACCGGCAAGTATTCGTCAACACCTCCGCTGCTTTATTAGCGCAATGCAGAAAATCTATCAGCGCCTTTAGGGCAGCCTCGTCATTCTGAACTAGCCTTTCTCCGATGGTAGAAAGGAGAACGAGCATGTTGGCAACATTGCTTCCGGCCCTGCGAAACTTGGCGCTGCCGCTGCGGCTGCAGCTCTGGGATGGCAAACAGTTCGATATCGGCCCGTCACCCAAGGTGACGCTGGCGATCAACGACCCAGACCTCATCACGCAACTGTCGCACCCCAGTCTGGACCTGCTTGGCAGCGCCTATGTCGAGGGGAAGGTCGATCTGCATGGGCCGCTTGAAGAAATCATCCGCATCGGCGATGAAATGAGTCGGGCGCTGGGCAATGACAATGCCGCGCCGCCGACTCGCAAGGCGCATGACAAGGCCACCGACGCCGAGGCCATTTCCTACCACTACGATCTGTCCAACGATTTTTACCAACTCTGGCTCGACCGCGACATGGTCTACTCCTGCGGCTACTTCGAGACCGGCACGGAGGACCTCGACCAAGCCCAGCAGGCCAAGCTGCGTCACTTGTGCCGCAAGTTACGTCTGAAACCCGGCGACCGTATGCTGGATGTCGGCTGCGGCTGGGGCGGACTAACGCGGTTTGCCGCCCGCGAATTCGGTGCCGAGGTGCTAGGCATTACACTCAGTCGCGAGCAGTTGAAGCTGGGCCGCGAACGCGTCGCTGCCGAAGGCCTGGAGGGTCAGGTTCAGCTGGAACTGATGGATTACCGCGATCTACCCAAGGACAGCCAGTTCGACAAGGTGGTCAGCGTCGGTATGTTCGAGCACGTCGGCCATGCCAACCTGCCGCTGTACTGCAAGCAGCTATCAAACGTGGTGCGCCCGGGCGGGCTGGTGCTCAACCACGGCATTACCGCGCGGCATGTCGACAGCCGGCCAGTGGGCCATGGCGCCGGTGAGTTCATCGACCGTTACGTATTCCCCCACGGCGAGCTGCCGCATCTGGTGAAAATCAGTTCGTGCATCAGCGAGTCGGGGCTGGAAATCGTCGATGTGGAAAGTTTGCGTCTGCACTATGCGCGCACGCTGCAGTTCTGGAGCGAACGGCTGGAGGCGAACCTGGCCGAGGCCCAGCGAATGGTTCCGGAGCGCGCGTTGCGCATCTGGCGGCTTTATCTCGCGGGCTGCGCCTATGGCTTTCGCCGCAACTGGATCAACCTGCACCAGATCCTGGCGAGCAAGCCGCTGGCCGATGGTTCCCATGAGCTGCCCTGGAGCCGCGCCGACCTGTACCGATAGCAACGCTCTTCCCGGCCGCCAAGGTCGCCCTGGCGGCCCGAATCGCCAATCAACGCAACAGCAGCAGCGGGGTCGTAGTCGTGCGAATCATATTGGTCGTGGTGCTGCCGACCAGGAACTGGCGGATCCGCGAATGGCCATACGCCCCCATTACCAACAGACCAAAGCCGTGCTCGGCTTGGTAGGCATGCAGGGCGCGTTCGACTTCACCGGCGCGAATGGCGATGTGGACCTCGAAACCGGCCGCAGCCAGCGCATCGCGGGCAGATTCCAGCGGCGCGCGACTATCGGCGGTGTCCACGCCCACCATTACCAGATGAACTGGGATGCCCTTGAACAGCGGACTGGCCGCAAGCATTTCCACGCCCTTGATGGTCGTCGCGCTGCCGTCGAATGCCAGCATCACGCTGGTCGGCACACTGAAGCTGGCCGGGGTTACCAGAATCGGCCGATGCAGAGTACGGACAACGCTTTCCAGCTGGCTGCCAATCATTTGGATGTCCGCACCGCTATCCTCGCCCTGCTTGCCGATGACCAGCAGCCGCGTATCAGCTTCCAGGTCACGCAGGCTTTCCACTAGATCGCCGTGGCGCTGACGGATTTCCGGTTGTCCTACACCCGCAGTGATCACGCGCTGCTTGGCGGAATCGAGCATCATCCGTCCCTCTTCCAGGGCCAGTTTGCTGCGTTTCTCGTCCAGAGCAGCGAGCTCTTCCAGAAGATACTCGCGGCTGCCCAGGCCGATGATGCCGCTGAGATTGCCTGCTACCGGATACTGTTGCTGATCGAGCACGTGCAACAGCGTCAAGGGAGCATCCATTTGCAGGCTGGCCCAGGCCGCGCAATCGCAAACTGCCGCAGCCGAGGGTGAACCGTCGATACAAGCCATTACTTGGTTCATTGTCGTTCTCCTGGTCAATGGCTCATGAGCGTGTCGATGGCCTCGGGTTTGTCATGCACACCGAAGCGGTCAACGATGGTTGCACTGGCTTCGTTCAGACCCAGCACTTCGACGTCAGTGCCTTCACGCCGGAACTTGATCACCACTTTGTCCAGCGCCGCTACCGCCGTGATATCCCAGAAATGCGCATGGCTGAGATCGATGGTCACCCGGGCGAGGGCTTCCTTGAAGTCGAACGCCGCGGTGAATTTGTCCGACGAGCTGAAGAACACCTGGCCGACCACCTTATAGGTGCGCTGGCTGCCTTCGGCGTCCAGCTCCGAGCCGATATGCAGGTAGTGGCCGATCTTGTTGGCGAAGAACATCGCCGCCAGCAGCACCCCAGCGAGTACGCCGTAGGCCAGATTGTGGGTGAACACGACCACCACCACGGTCACCACCATGACGATGTTGGTCGACAGCGGATAGTGCCGGAGATTGCGTACCGAATCCCAGCTGAAGGTGCCGATCGATACCATGATCATCACCGCGACCAAGGCCGCCATGGGAATCTGCCTGACCCAATCGCTGAGGAATACCACCAGCAACAACAACACCGAGCCGGCAATCAGGGTCGATAGACGCGTACGCCCACCGGACTTCACGTTGATCACCGACTGGCCGATCATGGCGCAACCGGCCATGCCGCCGAACAGGCTGGAGACGATATTGGCCACGCCCTGGCCCTTGCACTCACGGTTCTTGTCGCTGCTGGTGTCGGTCAGATCATCGACGATGGTCGCCGTCATCAGCGATTCCAGTAGCCCGACCACGGCCAATGCAGCCGAATACGGAAAGATGATCGCCAGGGTTTCGAAGGTCAGCGGCACCTCGGGCCAGAGAAAGATCGGCAGCGTATCGGGCAAGTCGCCCATGTCGCCGACGGTGCGGATATCCAGGCCGAGATACATCGCCACCGCGGTCAGGCTGAGGATGCACACCAGCGGCGAAGGGATGACCTTGCCGAACTTCGGTACGTAGGGAAACAGATAGATGATCCCAAGCCCCGCCGCGGTCATGGCGTAGACGTGCCAAGTGACGTTGGTCAGCTCGGGCAATTGCGCCATGAAGATCAGGATCGCCAGCGCATTGACGAAGCCGGTGACCACCGAGCGCGAGACGAAGCGCATCAGCGAGCCCAGGCGCAGGTAACCGGCACCGATCTGCAACACGCCGCAGAGCAGCGAAGCCGCCAGCAGGTATTGCAGGCCGTGATCGCGCACCAGGGTCACCATCAGCAGCGCCATGGCGCCAGTAGCGGCGGAAATCATGCCGGGGCGACCACCCACGAAAGCGATCACCACGGCGATACAGAAGGACGCGTAAAGACCAACCCGCGGATCGACCCCGGCGATGATGGAGAAGGCGATCGCCTCTGGAATCAGCGCCAGGGCAACGACGAGCCCGGCGAGCACGTCGCCACGAATGTTGCAGAACCAGTTTTGTTTAATCGAACGGAGCATCGGGAATATCCAAAGCAAAAGCACCATCGGCAAACCGGACACGGTACGCAGGCTGATACAGACTAGTGTTTTAAATTCGAGTATTGCTGCAATCCACGCGAATGAAAGCGCGGTGCACGAGAACGCCCATGACAGGCGGTCGTGATCAAGCGAGGGGGCGTTGCGCTATGGCGGACTAGGCAGCCAGATCATGGTGTTCAGCCACTCTGCATGGGTTTCGCAAGCTCGACGGCTCTGCGGGGCCGCGCAGGATAGCGCAACAGCACCGCTGGCGCGACCTGCAGGCAGAGTCGCGCTGCGCCGAAATCTGGAAAACCGGACGCTTTGCCTTACTATGCGCCATCGCTATTTCGAGCCCGCCATGCCTGCCTTCTACAACCGCCACCGCGTCGTCCTGATCGTCCTGCTGATCCTTGCCGGCCTGCTGCTGAGCATGTACTGGGCCGGGCGCATCGCCGAACAGCGCGCCTGGGATGAACGTAGCCAGGAGGCGCGCGGTCAGCTGGAACTGTACGCTCAGGCCATCCATACGCAGGTCGAGCGTTTCCGTTCGGTGCCGGCCTTACTGGCACTGGACAGCGATATCCAGCGCCTGCTGACCAATCCCGGCGACCAACCCCTGCGTGAGCAACTCAATCTACGCCTGGAACAGCAGAATCAGGCGGCTGGCTCTTCCGTCCTTTACCTGCTCGATCGCAACGGCGAGACCCTTGCCGCCAGCAACTGGCGTGAATGGACCAGTTTCGTTGGCAATAATTACGCCTTCCGACCGTATTTCCTTGATGCAGTGGCAAACGATTCAGGCCGCTATTTCGCCGTCGGCGTGACCACTGGCATCCCCGGCTATTTTCTTTCCAGTTCTGTGAAGGATGCCGCTGGCCGGGTAATCGGCGTACTGGTGGTCAAGCTCGAACTGGAAGATATGCAGCGCGAATGGGTTGGGCAGACGGGGATCCTGCTGATTTCCGATTCGCTGGATATCGTCATCCTTACCAACCGCCCCGCTTGGCGCTTCCGCTATCTGCGCCCGCTCAGCGATGAGGTGCGCAGCCGGCTGGTCGCCGCGCGCCGCTATGCCGAGCAAACCCTGCAGCCGCTGCCAAGCAGGAGCCTGCAGCGCATCGCCGAGGACAGCGAACGGCGCCAGGTGGACGGCCCGGACGGCCGCCACAACTACCTCTGGCAGCGCCTGGAACTGCCGGAAGAAAAGTGGACGCTGCACCTGTTACAGGAGCCGCAATTGATTGCCGCCAACGTGCGCAGCTATCGCCTGGCCGCCGCCGGCGTCTGGATGACCCTCGCCTTCCTGCTGCTCTATCTGGCCCAACGCCGCATGACTCGCCGGGTCGAGCAACGTAGTCGCAGCGAGCTGGAGCGTCTGGTGGAAGTGCGCACCCGCGAGCTGAGTACCGCTCAGGACGAATTGGTGCATGCCGCGCGCATGGCGGCGCTGGGGCAGATGTCCGCCGCCCTCGCCCACGAGATCAACCAGCCGCTGACTGCCCTGCGCATGCAGCTGGCCAGCCAGCGCCTGCTGCTCGATAACGGCCGCACCGACGCCGTGCGCGAAGGCCTCGGCCAGGTCGAGGGCCTGCTTGAACGCATGGCGGCGCTGACCAGCCATCTGAAAACTTTCGCCCGTAAGAGCCCCGCCGGGTTGCGCCAGCGCCTGAGCTTGGCCGATGTTCTGGAGCAGGCGCTGCAGTTACTTGGCCCGCGCATTCGCAGCGACGGCGTCGAGGTGCTGCGCCAGGTTCCGGCCGATGCAGGGGTCAGCGGCGATGCGATCCGCCTGGAACAGGTATTGATCAATCTGCTGACCAACGCGCTCGATGCCATGTCAGATACCGAACGACGACAGCTCCGCATCGACTGTCATCGTGATCGCAATGACTGGGTGCTGAGCGTCGCCGACAGCGGCGGCGGCATCGCCAGCGAACATCTTGATCAGGTCTTCGAGCCCTTTTTCACCACCAAACCGGTCGGCCAGGGCCTGGGGCTCGGATTGGCGGTTTCCTACGGTATCGTGCGCGATCTCGGCGGCAATCTGGAGGCGCACAACGATGCGCTCGGCGCGGTGTTCGAACTGAAACTACCGGCAGCCGAGTAGACTGGGCATCTGTAGGAAGGAGCGAATATGAGCGGCCAGGTGATTTTCATCGATGATGAGGCGGCGATCCGCCAGGCGGTGCAGCAATGGCTGGAGCTGTCCGGCTTTGCCGTGCGTACCTGCGCCAGTGCGCATGAGGCGCTGCGGTTGGTCGATCGGGATTTCTCCGGTGTGCTGATCAGCGACGTGCGCATGCCCGACCTCGACGGCCTTGGCTTGCTGGAACGGCTGGTGGCACTGGACCCGGAGCTGCCGGTGATCATGGTTACCGGCCACGGCGACGTACCGATGGCTGTGCAGGCGCTGCACCAGGGCGCCTATGACTTCATCGAGAAACCCTTTACCCCGGAACGCCTGCTAGACAGCGTGCGCCGCGCCCAGGACAAGCGCCGGCTGGTCTGTGAAAACCGTCAGCTGCGCGAGCAATTCACCCGCAAGGGGCGCATCGAGTCGATGCTGCTGGGCGTCTCGCGTGTGATGGAAAATCTCAGGCGCCAAGTGCTGGAACTGGCCGGCACCGACGTCAACGTGCTGATCCGCGGCGATACCGGCAGCGGCAAGGAGCAAGTGGCGCGCTGTCTTCATGATTTCAGCCCGCGCGCGAGCCATTCATTCGTTGCGCTGAACTGCGCCGCCATTCCTGAAACCATCTTCGAGAGCGAGCTGTTCGGCCACGAAAGCGGCGCCTTTACCGGCGCTCAGGGCAAACGCATCGGTCGCATCGAGCATGCCGCCGGTGGCACGCTGTTTCTCGACGAGATTGAAAGCATGCCCTTGGCGCAGCAGGTCAAACTGTTGCGCGTGTTGCAGGAAAAGTCCCTCGAGCGGCTCGGCTCCAATCGCAGCATCGAGGTGGATTTACGCGTGATCAGCGCGGCCAAGCCCGACCTGCTGGAAGAAGTACGTGGCGGACGCTTCCGCGAGGATTTGCTGTATCGCCTGAACGTCGCCGAACTGCGCATTCCGCCACTGCGCGAGCGCCGCGAAGACATCCCGCTGCTATTCGAACACTTCTCCACCCAGGCGGCGCGACGTCATGGGCGCGAGGCGCCGCCGGCCAGCCCAGGCGAACTGGCGCAGCTACTGAGCCACGATTGGCCGGGCAACGTACGCGAACTGATCAACGCCGCCGAGCGCCATGCGCTGGGCCTGACGCCACCGCCTTCCACGAGCGCTACCGCCACTGCCATGTCCGGCACTTCGCTGGCCGAGCAGATGGAAGCCTTCGAAGCGCAATGCCTGCACAGCGCGTTGCTGCAGACCAAAGGCAACATTGCCGAGGTCATGGCGCAATTGCAGCTGCCGCGCCGCACGCTCAACGAGAAGATGCAGCGCCACGGATTGAGTCGCAGCGATTACCTACCGGCGGGCAGCAGCGACGGTTAAAGACGCCGTGGCATGCATGTTTCGCTGTACGAGCGAGCTTGCTCGCGAACGCGTCTCTCCCGCCTCAGGTAACGACACGGTGGGCTGAAGCCCACCCTACAGGACTGGCCGGGTGGCGCTCCGATTCAGCCCGCCAGAGCTCGGCGCCATTTTGTAGGGTGGGCCGGGCGGCGCTCCGCTTCAGCCCACCAGAGTGCGGTGACGCGGCATGGACGAAATGCCAGTAAAAAGCGGTGCCAGGGCAGTTGGTGGGCGGACGCTCACCGTCGGGACTTTTGGTGTTCCTATGCGAGAACGAGGGAACCATCAGCAGAGCGATACCGATATCCGCCCCTCAATCAGCCTCGCCCAACTCGCTCAGCCGTTGCTGCAGAAAGCGTTTCTCCGGCTCCAGCCGCGTCAGTTGCAGGGCGGTTCGGTAGGCACTACGGGCATCGTCGATACGACCCAGGCGGCGGCAGAAGTCGGCGCGGGCCGAGTGTAGCAAGTGGTAATCCTGCAACTCGCCGCGCGTCAGCAAGCCTTCGATCAGCAGCAATCCGGCATCAGGACCGTCGCGCATAGCCATGGCCACGGCGCGGTTCAGCTCGATCACGGGCGATGGGCTGACCCGCAGCAACACGTCATAGAGCCCGACGATCTGTGCCCAGTCGGTCTGCGCGGCACTGGGCGCCTCGGCATGCACGGCAACGATGGCCGCTTGCAGGGTGTAGGGGCCGAAACGTCGTGATGCCAGCGCACGCTGCACCAGCGTCGAGCCTTCGGCAATCTGGGTCTGATCCCATAAATCGCGGTCCTGCTCGTCGAGGCGAACCAGTTCGCCCGTGCCATCGGTGCGTGCCGCGCGGCGTGAGTCATGCAGCAGCATCAGCGCCAGCAGGCCCATCAGCTCCGGGTCCGGCAGCAGTTCGAGCAACAGCCGTCCCAGCCGGATCGCTTCGGCGCTGAGATCGGCACGGATCAGTTCGGTGCCACTGGACGCCGAGTAGCCCTCGTTGAACACCAGGTAGATCACTCGCAAGACGTTATCCAGCCGCGCTGGTAGTTCATCACGGGCGGGCACGCGATACGGAATCGCCGCATCGCGAATCTTCTGTTTGGCACGGACGATGCGCTGGGCAATGGTGCTCGGCGAGGCGAGAAAAGCGCGGGCGATTTCCTCGGTCTTCAGGTCGCAGACCTCGCGCAAGGTCAGCGCCACCTGCGCATCGGCCGGTAATGCCGGGTGACAGCAGGTGAAGATCAACCGCAGCCTGTCGTCCTCCAGGTCCTCACGCTCCCAGTCCGGTTCATCGCCGTCATCCAGCTGATCGGCCAACAGGTTCAGCGAGGCATTGAAGCGGGCCCGTCGGCGCAGGCCATCGATGGCCTTGAAACGTCCAGCCGACACCAACCAGGCCCGCGGACTGGCTGGCAAGCCGTCGCGCGGCCACTGCTGCACCGCAGCGATAAAGGCATCCTGCAGCGCCTCTTCGGCCAGATCGAAGTCACCCAGCAGACGGATCAGGGTCGCCAGCACCCGCCGCGATTCGTTGCGGTAGATGGCCTCGATATCCGTCTTGGTCGGTTTCCCGCTGCCGGGTATGACGATCAATGGCCGGTCTCGGCGGATCAACGATCAGGCAGCTGGCGCAATGGGCGGACCTCGATGCTGCCCAGATAGGCCGGCGGGATTTTCGACGCCAGCCGCACCGCCTCGTCGAAATCCTGCGCCTCCAGCAGATAGAAGCCTGCCAGCTGCTCGCGGGTTTCGGCGAAAGGTCCGTCGATGACCGAAACCGAGCCCTCGCGCACTCGCACAGTCTTGGCCGTGCGCACCGACTGCAGCGGCTCGCCAGCGATGAAGTGGCCGCTTTCACGCAGCCGTTCGCCGTTGGCAATGCACTTATCCACCAATGCGGCCCATTCATCATCGGTCATCGCATCCACTCGCTGCTCGTCGTAGTAGACGAGGCAAAGGTATTTCATCGGTCTTCTCCAATCACATCAGCGCCGACAACAACGTTAGCAGTTGGCGGCGAAAGCGAGCGTCTTTGCGACGCGCCAGCGGCGTAGCATCTGTGCTCTTTAGCGGTCAGGGTTCGAGCCCGAAGGATACCTCGCCGCTGGCCATATCGAACGGCATCGAGAAGTGCTCATGGACGACCTTCCAATCGCCGTCCTGCCGACGCCAGCAACGCGTGCCGCGCATCCAGGCCGACTGCATTTCACCTTTCTCGTTGGTTCCGCCGCAGTGGCTCAGTAGATGGCTATAAGCCAGATCGCCGCTGGTTCTGACGGCCAGCTCGTTCACCTTGAAGTGCCCCTCGCCCTGGCAGAATTCGAAACACTTCTGCCAATGCTGGCGGTAGGCTTCGACGCCCTTGAATTGCAAGGGACCCACCGCGTCGAAGGCCAGTACGTCGGCGGCGTACTGGGACATGATGCGGTCGAGATCCTTGACCCCGATCGCGCGTTCCCATTCCTCGGTGAGCTGGCGGATGCGGGTTTCGTCGTTCTGGTTTTCAGTTGCGTTGTTCATGCTAGTACCTGTTGGTTGATGGGCTCTTGGCTGGTTTGGCTGGTTTCGCGGCACCGCCAGGTCAGGGTGGTGCGCGCGGGTGCAGGGCGCGCACTTCAACGCAACCCAGCCGTCCCGGCGGAATGTGCGAAGCCAGCCGGATCGCATCGTTGAGGTCGAGCGCCTCGAGCAGATAGAACGCGGCGGGTTGCTCACAACTGTCGAGCACCGGCCCGTCGCGCAAAGAAAGGCTGCTGCCCTGCAACCGCAGCGTGGTGGTACTCAGAACCGGTTGCAGCGCTTCGCCAATGATCAGCTGGCCGCTGCGCTGTAGGCGCTCGCGATATTCGCGGCATTCGGCGTCCAACGCGTCCAACGCCGCAGGCGGCAGGCCCGCCAGGGCATTCTCATCCAGGTAGACCAGGCACAGATAACGCATCGCTGCGTCCTCGACGGCGGTTGCTGTTACCTAATGGTCGAAGCGAAAAAGGAAAAATCGACAACGCCGGCAAATCTTTTTCGGATGCAGTGCTCAAACGCCAGTCCAGGGACTTAAACCACTTCACTCAGCGAGACAGGAGCGAGCCATGGCCGGTCCACGGCGCGATCTGCTATTTCATCTGTTACATAACGGCCGCCTCGGCCTTGCCGCGGCCTTCTTGGCATTCAGCACAGCGGGAGCGGCGGCGCCCATGTACCAAGTTCTCATCGGCAGCTATACCAGCGCAGCCAACAACGAAGGCATCTACCGCCTGCAGTTCGATGCCGAGCGCGGCTACATCGACCCCCAACCGTTGCAGGTTGTGCGCACCCACAACCCGTCCTGGCTGGCACTGGACCTGAACCGCAACCGGCTTTACGCGGCGAACGAAAACGGGCCGGGGCAACCCGATCCGGTGGGGCGTGTCAGCGCTTTCATCATGGCGCCGGCAAGCGGGCAACTGTCGCCGCTGGCCCAGCAGATCACCCTCGGCGACGAGCCCACGCACCTGAGCCAGAGCCGCGACGGCCGCTACCTGTTCGTCTCCAACTACGGCTCCAACGCCAATCCTGGCGGCAGCCTGGCCGTGATTCCCTTGGCGGAGGACGGCACGCTCTCACCGGTCACTCAGATCGCCACGCACAAGGCGAGCGAAGCGCATCCCGAGCGCCAGCAATCGGCGCATGTGCACTCGGCGGTACTGTCGCCGAACGGAAAGAGGCTTTTCGTCAGCGATCTGGGTGCGGACAAGATCTTCGTCTATCGCTACGACCCGGCCAACGCCGAGCGACCCCTGTCACCGGCTGAGCCAGCCTTCATCAGCCTGCCGGCCGGCAGCGGACCGCGACATTTGACGTTCAGCCCAGACGGCAGCCAGGCCTACGCGACCCTGGAGCTCAGCGCTCAGGTCGCACGGTTCGATCACGTCGACGGCAGCCTGGTCCAGCGTCAGTTGGTCGATCTGGCCGAGGGCGGCGACACCACTGCGCACTCGCCGGGTGCCATTCACCTCTCGCACGATGGGCGTTTCCTCTACGTCAGCGATCGCGCCGAGACGAACCGCATCGTGGTGTTTGCCATCGAGAACAACGACAACCTTCGCGAAATCCAACAGCGCGACAGCGAAGGCCGCGAGCCACGGGAATTCACCATCGACCCGAGCGGCCGTTTCATGATCATCGCCAATCAGAAGAGTGACGCGCTGGTGGTGCTGCAGCGCGACCCGAACAGCGGGTTGCTCGGCGACACGCTGCAAACACTACCGATCAGGCGGCCTTCGGACGTCAAGTTCATCGATCGCTCCGGCCGTTGACCGCCGCGCCCGCTCAGAGAGCGTCGGCCAGAAACACCAGCGAGCGACCATGCGCCAGCGCTGCGGCGGGCTGGTTGTACATGGGCCGCTCCCAGCAATTGAAGCCGTGGTCGACGCCGGGGTAGGTCTCGATTTGCGCTTGGCCGACCTGAGCCATCTTTTGCTCGACGGCAGCCACCGCGTCGGAAGAGATGTAATGGTCTTCTTCGGCGAAGTGGAACAAGGTCGGACATGTGATCCGCTCGGCCTGGTCTAGCCGCGTCTCGATGCTGCCAGGGTAGTAACAAATTGCGGCATCCACGCCGGCGTTAGCCGCGGCCAGAAACGACAGCAGGCCACCCATGCAATAGCCCAGCGAGGCCACGCGCCCGTTGCATTCGTCACGCCTGCGCAGGGTATCGGCGGTCCGGCGTAGATCATCGATGGCCATGTCGAAATCGAGCGTCTTCATCAGCTCGAACGCGCGCTCCCAATCGGCTTCGCCGTAACCGAGCTGCACCCCCGGCTCGCTGCGCCAGAACAGATCCGGCGCCAGCACCACGTAGCCATCCAGTGCGTACTGGTCGGCCACGGCCTGGATGTGATCGTTGACGCCGAAGATTTCCTGAATCAGGACGATGCCGGGGCCGTGTCCGGCCGGTGGCAGGGCTAGGTAGCCCTTGAACGTATTACCGTCCTGCGCAGGTATGTCGATCCACTGTGAAGTCATGCTCGTCTCCCTTGGTTGCGGTGTTTGCAATTCACGGGACGCCGACGCCACAAGACGCCGACGCAAGGAGTTGCGACAGAAGCGAGCAGCCGGAGTTCATGCCGGTAAAGCTTCAAGCATTCGACCAGAGGGTTCATTCCGACTGGTCGATGCGTTCATCGATTATTGAAAGATCGCTAGCAACCTGAACCCAGCCGCTAGGACGAGCAACAGTTGCGCACGGTTCGCGTGCTGCTTCTAGCGTTCGGGCTTTCGTTGCCGGCGCTGCTTCAGCGCATCTTCTTCGCTGACCTCGTCAGCCATGCCCGGCGGTACGTTGTAGGCGCCGCCCGGCACGTCGTTGCGATCACCGCCGGCGGCTTCGCCATTGCTGGTGCCTCTGGCGCGGTCGGCGCGGTCGGCGCGCTCGTCGTTACGGTCGTTGATGTTTTCCTGGTTCTCGCTGCCTCGCTCACGCTGGTTCATGTGGCCTCCACTTGTTCGCCAACGGACACCAACGGCGCCCTTCTAGCTAGGAAGACCACCAGCCGTAGAAGTTGCACCCAAGATCGCCTCATGGATGACCGGCCATTCGGCAGAAACGCTGAACTTATCCCCGCCAGACACGGCCAAAAAACTATCTGGGGAACTCCCCAACTGCCGCCGTGTGTGATTTATGCAATTGACTCGAAGCCTGCCCGTAGACGCCATGCCCGTTGCACCCGAGACAACGGCACCCTCCAAGGAACTCTATTTCGCCCTCCTCGATACGCCGATCAGCGAAACCGTCCGAGCCAGCGCGGCCGACTATCTCAATAGCCAGCTGGAAGGAGCGGCGGCGCTGTCTTGCGATCTGCCGCAGGACCCAGCCGGGCTCGGCGAATGGCTCGACGGGCATACCGCCAAAATCGGCGGCCAGTACCAAACCTATCTCAACGAGCGCCGCGCCGGTGCGCCGCGTCGGTATTTTTCCAGCAAGGCCCATGCGCTGCATTTTTTGCAGGGCGTAGCGCCGACCAAGCTGGTCGACGGCGCCTGGCTCTATGGCCTGTTGCAGCGCTGGGATGACGCGCGCTTTACCGCGCTGATCCAAACCTACCTGGAAGAGCTTGGCGAAGGTCAGCCGGAAAAAAATCATGTCGTGCTCTACCGCAAGCTGCTCGCCAGCCAGGGCTGCGACGATTGGCAGAACCTCGATGACGAAAACTTCGTCCAAGGCGCGATACAGCTGGCGTTGGCCGAGCATGCCGAGCAATTCCTGCCCGAGGTGATCGGCTTCAATCTGGGTTACGAACAATTGCCGCTGCACCTGCTGATCAGTGCTTACGAGCTGACCGAGCTGGGCATCGACCCCTACTACTTCACCCTGCACGTCACGGTCGACAATGCCGACAACGGCCATGCGAAAAAGGCCGTTCAGGGCTTGCTGGCCGCCTGGCCGCAGGTCGGCGACAGCCAGGAATTCTATCGACGGGTCATCAACGGTTATCGCCTGAACGATCTGGGCGCCAGCACCCTTTCGGTGATCGCCAGCTTCGATCCCGAACAAGAGATATTGAGGGTGCTGGAAAAGAAGGCCGCGGTCGGCCAGTTCGTGCATTCGGACTATTGCCGCTTCGACGGCCGCACCGTGAACCAATGGCTGGCAGAACCGGAACTGATTCCTCAGTTTCTCGACACCCTGCAGCGACGCAACTGGATCAAGCGTCACCAGGATCCACAGGAAAGCCGCTTCTGGCAGTTGATCACGGGCGAACAGGCGCCGATGTTCGGTGTATTCAGCGCTCACGAGCAACAGCTGATACACGACTGGATCGCCGGCGACTGGCTGGCCGAGCAAGCGCCGACACGCGGCAAGCCACATCCGTCGCTGGCACAGCGCCAAGTACCATTCAACGGCCGTCGCCGAGCATTCGCGCAGCCGGCCAAGCCTGCGTTGGTGCAGTCGCAGGGCCAGCCAGTCAGCGATTTCGATCAGGAAGCCCAGTTGCTCGAACAGCAACTGGCGCAGCTGCCGACCCGCGAGGCGCGCATGCACCATTTGCTGCCGCTCCTGGCACCGACCCGTCATCACAGCGCCGCTGGACTGCTGGCGACGCGCATCTTCACTGGACTGTTCAACTGAAGGCGAAACCTCGCCAGGGAAAAATCATGATCACCGAAACCGCTCAGGACCGTGCGCTATTGCACTTGGCTCAAGCTTTGCGCGAGCGCGGCTATCACTTCATCACCCCCACGCCGCTTACCCACGAGCGGGTCAACCAGCGGATCGAAAACGAACTCGCCACCGACATGGCTGGGGTTTTCGGCTGGAGCCGGCCTTTTCAGCACGAGCTGCTGCCGCCGGCGCTTTTTAGCTTGATGGACCAGGCCGGCGTTCTCGCACCCTGTGATGCGCGCTGGCGCAGCCGGGTGCGGCTGTCGAGCCTCGACGGCCAGCTGTTCCTGCATTCGGCGTATCCCACCGATTCGCCGGATTCGGTTTTTTTCGGGCCGGATACCTACCGCTTCGCCAATGCCATCCAAGCGCACCTGAACAATCACCCGGGGAATATTCGTCGCGCCGTAGACATCGGCTGCGGCTCGGGCGCTGGTGCGATTCTTACCGCTCTGGCGCGACCTCAGGCCGAAGTGCTGGCGGTGGATATCAACCCTTCGGCCCTGCGCCTGACGCGCATCAACGCCGCGCTGGCCGGTGCCCACAATGTGCGTGCCAAGCACAGCGATCTGCTCAACGATGTCGAAGGCGAGTTCGACCTGATCCTGGCTAACCCGCCTTATCTGATCGATCCCGACGAGCGCGCCTATCGCCACGGCGGCGGTCCGCTGGGCGCGGGGCTGTCGCTGGCAATATTCGACAGCGCGCTGAAGCGCCTGGCGCCGTGCGGCACGCTACTGCTTTATACCGGCGTTGCGATGGTGGGCAATCAGGATCCATTCTTCCGAGAAGTCGGTCAGCGCCTCGAAGGCCGCGGACTGGAATGGACATACCGGGAAGTCGACCCGGACGTGTTCGGCGAGGAACTGCTCGACGGCGTTTACACCGAGTGCGATCGCATCGCCGCTGTCGTGCTCGAAGTGACCCGACCGGCGGATTGAGTGGCGTGCGGCGCGTTACCCGACACCGCGTGGAAAACGCTTCGCGGTTTTCCACCCTACACCGGCAGCAACACCAGACACACCGACAAAGTGATCAGCGAACCGAGCGTCGAATACAGCACCACTCGCGACACACGCGAGGCCTCGCGGCCATAGAACTCGGCAAGCATGTACGGCCCGGTGCCGGTGGGCAGCGCGCTCAGCAGCAGCGCCGAATAGGCCCAGAGCGTTGGCAATTCGAAGACCTGAAATGCCAAGTACCAGGTGATCAGCGGTTGCACTACCAACTTCAGCGTTACCAGCGGCCAGACTCCGGTGACCTTGCCCGCGGGTTGCGGCTGGGCGAGAAACAATCCTAGCGAGACCAACGCACAAGGCGCCGCCGCCGCGCCCAACAGTTGCAGCAACGTCGCCAGCGGCACCGGCAGTGCCACCCCACTCGTCGCCCACAACCCGCCGAGCATCGGCGCCACCACCAGCGGGTTGCGCAGTAGCGCGCCGCAGACCTTGCCCAGCGTCCGGACGAAACCCTGCCCTGCATGCAAGCCGGTTTCAACGCAGGCCAGGGCGATGGCGAACAGCACGCAGACCACGATGATCGACGCCACCATCGCTGGCTGCAGCGCCTCATCGCCGAGCACCAGCATGCACAGCGGAATGCCGATATAGCCGGTGTTGGCGTAGGACGCGCCGAGCGCATCGAGGCTGGCATCGACCAAGGGCTGCTTCTGCAGCAGGCGGTAACCGAGCGTAAAGCCGAACACACCGAGGCAGCCTACGGCGAAAGCGGTGATGAAACCCGGTTGCCAGAGCTGCGCCCAAGTCGAGGTGGCGACGACGTTGAACAACAAGGCCGGCAGTCCCAGCCAGACAACGAAACGATTCAGCTCCGACGCACCGGTCGGCCCCATGCGGCCGGTGCGGCGGCACAGATATCCCAGGAAAATGAGCGCGAAAACCGGCAGGACGACATTGACTACGGCGGACATGGTTTCTCAACGGCAGGCTCACCGACAGCAGGCTGGCGGCGCGGGACGGTGGAGGCCGGAACGAGCCGGCGGCAAACCTTAGCAAAAATAAAGGTCTTCGCGGGGTGTCGTGAGCGGTGGGGACGACGGACTGGTACGTTCGAGGGTACGGCTGATTCGAAGCTTTGGTTTTCAAGCCGGTTATCGAGTTTTTTGGTAGTGCGGTTTCGCCCTGCTGGGCGAGTCACTTTTTCCAAACGCGGAAAAAGTAACCAAAAACGCTGTGCCCCTGCATACGGCCCCGGCTGCGCCGGGGTTCGTTTACTCCATCGCCGCTCCGAGGGTCGCCGTACAAGGGCCATCCATGGCCCATTACGGCTCTCGCCGCATCCATGCGGCTCGCCCCTCTCCGCAACGATTCCGCTCACCCTCCTGATGGGGCGTTTTGCGTCGTCTGATAGTCCATGCGAAAAGAGCAAAAGAGAGGGTCCAGGCGACTCGGACATCTGTCCCATTCAGAAAGCTGGCGTAGACGCTGCGCAGGGGGACGCGAGGCATGAATGCCGAGCGAGTCACGAAAGGAAGGGGGACTCACGCAGGGATGCCCTATCGTTAAGGCTGCCTAATTCGGATCCCGGAGCAACGTCCAAAGCGCCTTGCTCGTTTGCTAACAGCCGAACCATCAGACGGCACCGAACGCCCCATCAGAAGGCCGAATGGAATCGCTGTGTAGAGGGTTGAGCGGCATGGATGCCGCGAGAGCCGTGAAGGGCCATGGATGGCCCTTGCGCGGCGACCCTCGGAGCAGCGATGGAATGAGGGAAGTCGAGCGCAGCGAGACCCGGATGCAGGGGCAAGCGTTTTTGCTTACTTTTTTCGCGTTTGAAAAAAGTGAGTCGCCCAGCAGGGCGAAACCGTGCCATCAAGCGACTCGCTAATCGGCATGAAACCAAAACTCCCGAACCAGCAGTACCCAACTTGCCAGTCCGGTATCTAGACAGGGCGAAACCCAAGTCCGATTGACCCCAGCGCCGAACGTCTCAGCCGCTCACTAAACCTCAGTGCAGCAAGGTCGACGGACTGTACCCATTAGGCTCAGCACGCATGGCGGCAAACTCCGCCTCGACCCGCCCACGCATGGCATCCGGCGCCTGTGGGAAACCGCTGCGGTCGCTGTAATCCCATTCGGTGACTTCATGGCTTTCATCGGCAAGCCCCCTGGCGCAGGCCAGATCCAGCGCGGTAACGCCGACAACGGCACCGGCGGCCAACGCTGCGTTGATCTGCTCAGTGCCGTTTTCGATGCTCAAGCCCAGCCCGGCCAAATCCAGCGCATCGCCGCCAATGCGGCCGTATATCCAGGGCTTGGGATTGTCCGTCAGTAATAACCCGACGCCAGTCGCGATCTCGCGTGCGCCGCAGGCTCGAATCAGCCCCTCGTGTTCCGGCACGCCAAGAAAACGGGCCAGCTTGCCGGGCATCAGCACCTCGGCCAGACCGAGGCCAATGCTGAACCAGCCAAGCCCGCGGGCCAGGCTGCGGGCGGAATGATTGGTATGGGTCACGCGGTGTGGAACGCTCATATTCAGTCCCTCCTTCGGGGCTAGAAATGCCGGCGCGCGGTTCGCTAACCCGAACCGCCGCCAAACCCTCAGGGTTTGAGTACGACCTTGATGCAACCGTCTTGCTTGTCGCGGAAGGTCTTGTACATCTCCGGACCTTGCTCGAGGCTGACGCTGTGGGTGATGACGAAGCTTGGGTCGATCTGCCCTTCCTGGATGCGCTTGAGCAGGTCGTCGGTCCAGCGGTTGACGTGGGTCTGGCCCATGCGGAAGGTCAGGCCCTTGTTCATCGCCGCGCCGAACGGGATCTTGTCGATCAGCCCGCCGTAGACGCCGGGAATGGAGATGATGCCGGCCGGGCGACACACGTAGATCATCTCGCGCAGTACGTGCGGGCGGTCGGTTTCCAGCATCAGCGCCTGCTTGGCGCGGTCGTACATGGAATCGATGGAGCGCGCCGCGTGCGCTTCCATGCCGACCGAATCGATGCACTTCTCCGGGCCCTTGCCACGGGTCAGTTCCTTGAGCCGCTCGAGCACACTCTCTTCATCGAAATTGATGGTGATGGCGCCACCGGCACGCGCCATGGACAGTCGTTCGGGCACGTTGTCGATGCAGATCACTTGTTCGGCGCCCATCATCACCGCGCTGCGGATGGCGAACTGGCCGACCGGCCCGGCACCCCAAATGGCCACAGTGTCAGTGGACTGGATGTCGCACTGCGCCGCAGCCTGCCAGCCGGTGGGGAGGATATCGCCAAGGAACAGTACCTGCTCATCGGTGAGATCATCTGGAATGACGACCGGGCCGACATCGGCATAGGGCACACGCACGTACTCAGCCTGGCCACCGGCATAGCCGCCGGTGAGATGGGTGTAGCCGTAGAGCCCGGCGGTGGTGTGGCCAAAGACCTTGTCGGCAATGTCCTTGTTGCGGTTGGTGCGCTCGCACACTGAAAAATTGCCGCGCCGGCACTGATCGCATTCGCCGCAGACGATGGTGAAGGGCACCACCACGCGGTCGCCGACCTTTAGCTTCTTGTTGGCCGAGCCGACTTCCATCACCTCGCCCATAAATTCATGCCCGACAATGTCGCCGTGCTTCATGCCGGGCATGAAGCCATCGTAAAGGTGTAGGTCAGAGCCACAAATGGCGCAGGAACTGACCTTGATGATGGCGTCGCGCGGATCCTCGATGGAAGGGTCCGGGACGTGGTTGTCGCAGCGGATATCGTGCTTGCCATGCCAGCGAAGGGCTCTCATGAAAAATCTCCTGATTCGGTGTTCGAAAACGCCGCCGTGGGGTTCTTCCTGATTGATCGCCGCTGGGGCGGCAGCTGCTCCTGACCCGACTGCTGCCATGTGGCAGGGCTTACGGCGTACGTGCTATCCAATTTTTTAGTAAGCGCCGCGTCGGCAGAGTTGCGATAAATCACGCCGCAAGGCCGGAGTCACCGACGGGCTGTCATGCTTTCGTCAGACAAGGACGACGGTGTGGCAGTCTTGGCGGGGCTGGATTGTTGATATCCAGGGGCGGACACCCGTTGCTGCGCCCTCGCGGGCAAGCTCGCTCCGCTCCTACAAAAGCACGTGCAACGCACGGACAGGAGGCGAACTCGATGTGTAGGAGCGACGCCGAGCCCTTGTTCGCGAAGCGGGGCTGCATCCGCTCTCCTAGTCCGTACACGAGCTCAGTATCTCGCAACGCGTCACGGACGACGGCGTGGCGGCTCAGCCCTTGCCGGGGCGGATAGCGGCGTAACCGTTGCGATAACTCGGGTATTGCGGCGTCCAGCCAAGCGCTCGGGCACGTGCGTTGCTGCAGCGCTTGCTGCCGGCGCGGCGCGTCATCGCCTGCTCGGCCCAATGGGTCACGCCGAGGCGCTCGCGTAGCCAGTCGACCACTTCGTGCAGGGGCGCCGGATCGTCGTCGACCCCCAGATAGCAATCTTCCAGATCGCCTCCGCGAAGATCGGTCTGTAGCAGACAGGCCAGAAGCGCTGCGGCGTCGTCGCGGTGAACGCGATTGCTGTACTGCGGCGGTTCGCGATCGACACGAAGGCCAGCGCGAACCTGATTCTGCATCCAGGGGCGAGCGGGATCATAAAGCCCGGCCATACGCACCAGCGTCGTCGGAATGCCGCTGCCAAGCGCCAACCGCTCGGCCTCGAGCATCACCTGGCCGGTGTAGCCAGTGGGCTCGGTAGGAGACGTCTCGTCGATCCATTCCCCCTGGCTCTGCGCGTAGACGCCAGTGCTGGAAAGGAAGATCAACCGCTTGGGCCGCTGACCGCGTTGCTGCAACCAGCCAAGCGCATTTCGCAGCCCTTCGACATAGGCCTGGCGGTAACCGGCTTCGTCAGGCTGACTGGCCGAAGCCGCATACACCAAGTAATCCAGCCGACCATTGGGCCAGCCGCGCGGAACGCCGCCAGCGAACAGGTCTCCCTTGACCGGCAGAATCGGCACCGGTAGGCCCGCTGCCTGGCGGCGCAGGCCGTAGACCGTCCAGCCCGCTCGGCTCAGCTGCAGACCAAGACGAATGCCGACATCGCCGCAGCCGGCGATCATTACAGAAGGACGATTTGCCATGGTCGGTTGCTCCGTAACCGTTGCGGACCACCTAATCGGCCCGCGTAATCGCAGTGTACCGCCGTCCGTGGCTTTGCCGCTGATCAGCTTGCATGGAACGGCTACTGGCCAGTTGGTTCGAACACGAGCAAAGGCTATGCTAGCCAGCACCCTGATGGAAACTCACTATGACACTGACCGAACTGCGCTACATCGTCACGCTCGCACAGGAATCACACTTCGGCCGCGCCGCCGAGCGCTGCCATGTCAGCCAGCCCACGTTATCGGTGGGGGTGAAAAAGCTCGAGGACGAGCTGGGCGTGTTGATCTTCGAGCGAACCAAGAGCGCAGTGCGGCTGACACCGGTCGGCGAGGGCATCGTCACCCAGGCGCAGAAGGTCCTCGAGCAGGCGCAGAGCATTCGCGAGCTGGCCCAGGCGGGCAAAAATCAGCTGGCGACGCCGCTCAAAGTTGGCGCCATCTACACCGTCGGTCCTTACATGTTTCCGCACCTGATCCCGCAGTTGCATCGCGTGGCGCCGGACATGCCGCTGTATATCGAGGAAAACTTCACCCACATCTTGCGCGACAAGCTGCGCACCGGCGAGCTGGACGCGATCATCATCGCGTTGCCGTTCCAGGAAGCCGACGTGTTGACGCTGCCGCTGTACGACGAGCCGTTCTACGTGCTGATGCCGGCCAACCATCCATGGTCCAAAAAAGAAACCATCGACGCCGACATGCTCAACGACAAGAGCCTGCTGCTGCTCGGCGAAGGTCACTGCTTCCGCGATCAGGTGCTCGAAGCCTGCCCGACCACCCGCAAGGGCGAAGCGCCGAGCCACACGACGGTGGAGTCCTCATCGCTGGAAACCATCCGTCACATGGTCGCCTCGGGCCTTGGCGTGTCGATCCTGCCGTTGTCGGCGGTCGACAGCCACCATTACTCCGCTGGCGTGCTGGATATCCGTCCGCTGACGCCGCCGGTGCCGTTCCGCACCGTGGCGATCGCCTGGCGCGCCAGCTTCCCGCGCCCCAAGGCAATCGAAGTGCTGGCCGATTCCATCCGTCTGTGCTCAGTCGCCAAGCCGAACGCCTGAGCCCATGAGCGAGCTGGCGGCGGTCCCGGTCACCGCACTAAAAGGCGTGGGCGCGGCGCTGGCCGAAAAGCTCGCCAAAGTCAGCTTGGAAACGCTGCAGGACCTGCTGTTTCATTTGCCGCTGCGTTATCAGGACCGCACCCGTATCGTGCCGATCGGTGCGCTGCGGCCGGGCCAGGATGCAGTGATCGAAGGTACGGTTACCGGTGCCGACGTGGTCATGGGCCGGCGCCGTAGCCTGCTGGTGCGCCTGCACGATGGCAGCGGCAGCCTCAGCCTGCGCTTCTATCATTTCAGCCAGGCGCAGAAAGAAGGGCTCAAGCGCGGCACTCAGCTGCGCTGCTACGGCGAGGCCCGGCCTGGCGCGTCGGGTCTGGAAATCTATCATCCGGAATACCGCGCGCTCAGCGACACCGAGACGGTTGCGGTAGAACAGACCCTTACGCCCATTTACCCGACCACCGAAGGCCTGACTCAGCAGCGCCTGCGCCAACTCACTCAGCAAGCGCTGGCTCGGCTCGGGCCGCATAGCCTGCCCGACTGGCTACCTGAAGAACTGTCGCGCGATTACCGATTGGCCCCGCTCGACGAGGCCATCCGCTACCTGCATCGACCGCCGCCAGATGCCGACCTCGAAGAGCTCGCCGAGGGCCGTCACTGGGCGCAGCATCGCCTGGCGTTCGAGGAGCTGCTGACCCATCAGCTGTCATTGCAACGACTGCGCGAGAGCGTGCGCGCCCAGCATGCGCCACCTTTGCCGGCCGCGCGTCAGCTGCCGCAACGTTATCTGCACAACCTTGGTTTCCAGCCCACCGGCGCGCAGCAGCGCGTTGGTGCGGAAATCGCCTATGACCTGGCCCAGGACGAGCCGATGCTGCGCCTGGTGCAAGGCGATGTGGGTGCCGGCAAAACCGTGGTCGCCGCACTGGCGGCGCTGCAAGCATTGGAGGCCGGCTATCAGGTGGCGCTGATGGCGCCGACCGAGATTCTCGCCGAACAACACTTCATCACCTTCTGCAAATGGCTGGAGCCGCTGGGTATCGAAGTCGCCTGGCTGGCCGGCAAGCTCAAGGGCAAGGCGCGTGCGGCGTCGCTGGAGCGCATCGCCGCAGGCGCGCCGATGGTGGTCGGCACCCATGCGCTGTTTCAGGACGAAGTGCAGTTCAAGCGGCTGGCCCTGGTGATCATCGACGAGCAGCACCGGTTTGGCGTTCAGCAGCGGCTGGCGCTAAGGCGCAAGGGCGTCGACGGTCGGCTGTGCCCGCACCAGTTGATCATGACCGCGACACCGATTCCGCGCACCCTGGCCATGAGCGCCTATGCCGATCTGGATACATCGATCCTCGACGAACTGCCGCCTGGGCGCACCCCGGTCAATACGGTGCTGGTGGTCGACAGCCGCCGCCTGGAAGTCATCGAGCGAGTCCGTTCGGCCTGCAACGAGGGGCGCCAGGCGTATTGGGTCTGCACCTTGATCGAGGAGTCCGAAGAGCTGACCTGCCAGGCAGCGGAAACGACGTTCGAGGACCTTTCGGCTGCGCTCGGTGGGCTCAACGTCGGCTTGATCCACGGCCGCATGAAGCCGGCGGAAAAAGCCGCGGTGATGGCCAAGTTCAAGGAAGGCCGGCTGCAATTGCTGGTGGCGACCACCGTGATCGAGGTGGGCGTCGACGTACCCAACGCCAGTCTGATGATCATCGAAAACCCCGAACGCCTCGGCCTCGCTCAGCTGCATCAGCTGCGTGGGCGAGTCGGCCGCGGCAGCGCCGCCAGTCACTGCGTGCTGCTCTATCATCCGCCACTGTCGCAGATCGGTCGCGAACGCCTGGCGATCATGCGCGAAACCTGCGATGGCTTCATCATCGCGGAGAAGGATCTGGAACTGCGTGGCCCCGGCGAAATGCTCGGCACGCGGCAGACCGGACTATTGCAGTTCAAGGTCGCCGATCTGATGCGCGATGCCGACCTGCTACCGTCCGTGCGCGACGCCGCGCAGGCGCTGCTGGCGCGCTGGCCGCAACACGTCAGTCCGCTCCTGGAGCGCTGGCTGCGCCACGGCCAGCAATACGGGCAGGTCTAACGCTCGTCGGTAAACTCAAACCGCACTAAACCTAAGGCTATACTGCGCCGAACGAGAATAAGACGGATCTGCTCATGAACTCGGCTGTCGACACAACAAAAGAAATTTCGCTTCCGCCAATGATCGTCCAGCTGCTGGACAAACTGGCGCTTCCTTATCGCACCTGTGAAGAGCGGTTGGGACTGGACCCGGCCAGGCGCGTGCAGGCGGTATTGGTCGATGACGCAATTGGCGCGCTGCTGGTGCTTTATCCTCGCGATCATTTGCTCGACCTGCCACGCCTGGTGGAGCTGACCGGACGCCAGTTGGTGGCCGTCAAGCCCGAGCGGTTGACGCGCATGCTGGCCAAGCACGACCTGCAAGTGCTGCCCGGTCTGCCGCCGCTGACCAGCTCGCCCTGCCTGTATGAGGAGCGGCTGCTGCAGCAGCCGGAGCTATTGATCGAGTCCGGCCAGCCGGGTTTACTGCTCGCGCTTTCCAGCAGCGATTTCAAGACGCTATTAAGCAAGGCCAGCGCCGGTCAGTTCGCCGTGCCGCTGAGCGGCATCCGGCCCAACCTCGATCGTCCCGACGACGATAGCGCCGAAATCACCCAGGCGATGCAAAGCTTCACCGCGCGGCGCATCCAGAAGCGCCTGGAAGAAACCATCGAAATTCCGCCGTTGGCACAGACCGCGCAGAAAATCATCAAGCTGCGTGTCAACCCCGACGCTACGATTGACGACATCACCGGCGTGGTCGAGACCGACCCGGCGTTGGCCGCGCAGGTGGTCAGCTGGGCCGCTTCGCCGTATTACGCCGCGCCGGGCAAGATCCGCTCGGTGGAAGACGCCATCGTGCGCGTCCTCGGTTTCGATCTGGTGATCAACCTGGCGCTGGGCCTGGCATTGGGTAAATCCCTGAGCCTGCCCAAGGACCAGCCGCAGCAGGCCACGCCGTACTGGCAACAGGCAATCTATACCGCAGCGGTGATCGAGGGCCTGAACCGCGCCATTCCACGCGTTCAGCGCCCTGAGGCGGGCATCAGCTACCTCGCAGGGCTGCTGCATAACTTCGGCTATCTCGTACTCGCGCACGTATTTCCACCGCACTTTTCATTGATCTGCCGGCACCTGGAGGTCAACCCGCAACTGCACCACAGCGTCGTCGAGCAGCATCTGCTGGGCATTACGCGCGAGCAGATCGGCGCCTGGCTGATGCGTTACTGGGGCATGCCGGACGAGCTGTCGACCGCGTTGCGCTTCCAGCACGACCCGGACTACCAAGGCGAGCACGCCAGCCATGCCAACCTGGTCTGCCTGGCGACACGCCTGCTACGCAACCGTGGCATCGGTTCCGGGCCCTACAGCGAGATCCCGCAAGGACTGTTCGATCGCCTCAGCCTGAGCCGCGAGAAGGCCAACGACGTGGTGAACAAAGTGCTCGACGCCGAAGCCGCGCTGCGCGCGTTGGCGATGCAGATCCATCCGCCGCAATGACCTGACATAAGCCCTGCGGCGGCGCCAATCGCGGCGCTGCTGCGTGAGGACTGGGTATTCTCTAAGCGCCGCGACGCCTAGCCACCGGCGCGAAAACTCACCCGCGCGTCCACCAGACCATCGCCAACCTGGCTGATGCTGACCTCGGCGAGGCTCGCGCCTGCCGCCTGTAGCTCGTCGAACCAGCGCAGCAGTATCGCGTAGGAAACGCCGGGCAAGGTCACTTGCAGGCTACCGTCATTGCCGTTGTCGAAGCTTTCGACGGTCAGCCCGCTCTGCTGCGCACTTTGAGTCACCAGCCCTTGCAGTTGCTCGGGCGCCAGAGAGATCGGATTGCTTCGCGACATCTGCCGGGCCAATTCGGTGTTCTGCTCCAGATAGGCGTACAGCTCACGTTGCTGTTGAAAATACGTTTGCGCGTCGCGCACCCGCTGCTGCGCCGGCTGCCAGAGCAACACATAAAACAGGACCACCAGCAGGAAGGCGCCAAGCAGAGTCAGCGACAGACGCTCGCGAGGCTGCAGGCGCTGCCAGCGCAGCCACAGGGGAGATTCGGCGAGACGCACTTGCAGCTGTTGTCTCAGGTTCATCCTCTGCCTCCAATCACTACGCGAGCACTGACGGCATCTCCGTCACGGCTGGCCGAGCCCAGCTGGACGCTCTCGCCGGTTTCGCCCAGGCGTTGACGCAGCTGTTCCAGCGCCGCGAAATCACTGGCGCGGACCTGCAAGGCGAGGTCGCCTCGGGCCTCGTTGTAGTCAAGCTGACTGATCGATACTGGAATGCCTTCGGCCATGGCCAGCGCCACTTCATTGAGCAGGCGCATGAATTCGGCCGAGGTGCCGGTGCTTTGGCCGATGTGTTCGTCGAACTGCGCACGCAGGTTGACGATGCGCCGATCCTCGGGAAACAGCTCGGTATAGAGCGCATGGCTGGCTTCGGCGTAGCGCTCGGCCTGGCTGTCCAGCGACCAGGCCTGGACCAGGTTGAACACCAGCTGCACCGCCAGCACCAGCGCCAGCACGATCAGCACCGGCTTCCACTGGCCCAGCCCGCTGCCCGCGGCCTGTACGGCGAAGTCGCCCTGGGCCAGATTCAACGCACCCGCGCGTCCCGATGCGAGAAAGCGGTAAGGGTCGTCCAGTTGCTGATAATCGTCGAGTGGCTCGGGCGCTTCGGCGTGGGTGCCATGACCGTGACGAGGCGCGGGACATTGCGCGGCCAGATGCGGCCATTGGCTGCTGTCGAACGCCAGCCTGGCTTCGGGGCTGCCACCCAGCAGGGCGCGCCCATCGATAAACAACAACTGGGTGCCGTCGCGTGGCAGCAGATCGGCATCGACATGAATGGCGACGATCGTCAGCCCCAGCGCTTGCAGGTCTTCCAGCCAATCCGCAAGCAGCTGGCGGCGGATCGCAATGACTCGGCGACGGCCGTCTTCCAACGCATCGCCGTGCGTCAGGTGCAGGTCGTCGACGCTCTCGGCAAGCAGTTCCTCCACCGCGTAGGCCAGCGCCTGGCTGATCCAGCGTGCCTTGCGCGTCGGCAGATTCACTGCAAAGTAGCTGCAGACTTCCGCAGGCAAGATCAGCGTCACCGCCGCGAGTGCCTGCTCGGCGCAGGTTGCCAACGAAACCCAACCACCCTCGCCCTCTCCCCGCAGCCAGTAAACCTGGGTGTCAGAGCCGAGCCGGGCGCCGCTATCGGCAGGCAGAAACAGGCAATCCATCGGCTATCGATCTCCGTCATTGGTTGGACGAGGCAGCCGCGGCGGCTGTCCCAGGTTTCGCTGAAGCACGCGTATTTCCCCGTTTTCTTCGCGCCGCAGCCGGCTCACAAGAGCCAACCGGCGATCAGCCAGACGCACCTCGCTGATGGCCTGAAAGAATTGACTGGTCACCGCGATATTGGTGCCTTGCAGTTGGACACCGCCAAGCGCCGGTTGCGCCATGAAGGTCGCCACATCGCGAAAACCACCGGCCTGCCGCGCCTGTATCAAACCTTCGGCGGCGCTCGGACTGAGGTTGTCGGCAAGGCTCGACAGCACCATCGCGCTGGCAGTGTTGACGTTCAATGGCGTGTCCGCCGGCAGCGCGCTGACATAGGGCGCCAACCGCTGGAAATCCTCGTCGCGCATGTCCAGCAACAGGCGCAGCTCCGACAGATCCTCGAGACGATTCCCGGCAGTGCGGTAGGGCGGATCGAGCAACAGGTAGGCATTGTCCTCGGCGCCCAGTTCGCCAGTGGGCTGCTGATCGCCGTCCAGCCAGTCCAGTAATCGATCGGCGTAAGGCTCGGTGATCTGCAGGCGCAGCAGTAGCCGGCGGAACTGCGCCAACGCGGCCGCATTCGGCTGTTGCTCCTGCACCAGGCTATTGAGGTTGAAGCGACCGGCCAAGTCTTCGATACGGATCTGCACCTGACCTTGGCCGTCGTCGAGATCGTAGGTCGGCTGCGGCAGGGCCCAGGGCTCGAGCAGATGATCGACGGCAGGCACGCCGGTGCCGTTGCCGGTCGCCTGCAGATCACGACGCAGGATCGATTGCGCCAGGGCTTCGCCGCCCAGAGCATAGTGCCAGGCCTGACGTGCCTGCGACTGGTTGGCGGTGCCGCGGATAGAAAGCTGCTGACGGGCAATCATGCCGGCGCAGACCACGGTGACGATCGCCACCACCAGCAATACGGTGATCAGCGCGACGCCGCGCTGGGCCTTCATTGCAGTTCGTCCTCGGGTACCGGTTCGGGCACGCCCTGGGAATCCGGCTGGATGAAATCGGGCGCCGATGTCGGGCCGTTCGGCAGACGCAGCAGACGGGTGATGGTGCCGTAGCGCTGGTGATCGAACGAGAACTCCACGGCAGCCGGAAGGCGCCGGGCCTGCTCTTCCGGGTTGCCGCGACCGAACTCGAATGGCGGCCACTCCTCGTGCCAGCTATTTTCCGCGTCCAGATAGCGCAAACGCAGCTCGATCACATTGTCGAGAACCTGCTGCACTCGCGGCTGGCTGTCGATATCACGATCGAGCACGACCCAGTAGAGCCGCTCGAGATTGTCTCCGGAGAGGCGCCAGCGCACCCGTTGAAGGTTGGCGCGACGCATCCCGGTGGGATTGCGCCAGCCGCTGCGGGTCAGCTCAAGGGCGACGCCGTCCTCGACACCCGCCAACTGGCCAATGAAGGCATTCTGCTCGTCGCCATAACCGTCGCGAACCGGCCGCGGCACGGCCTGGATCAGGTCCTGTTCCAGACGCCAAACGGCGCGACCGAGCTGCCGCAACTGGGCTTCCTGGGCACGCACCACCGTATCGCTGCGCAACACGGCTTCGAGCATGCGATAGGTTGCCAGGCCCAGCAGCGCGAACAGGGCGATGGCGATCAGCAGTTCCAGCAGGGTAAAGCCCGCCACGGTGCGACGCATCACGGGTCGACCCCGACGAAGCCGGTAAGGCTGGTCACGGCGCGCTCGGCTATCGAATCGTTGCCACCTCGCGACTCGGCCGCCGCCACCCAGACGCGAATGCGCAGCAGGCCGGGCGTTCCGCTGGTCTCCACTTCGCTAAGCGTCTGCCACTGGCGGCCAGCGAAGTCCAGCTCCAGATCTTCGCGACCGATACTCGGGGCCGGTTGTTGCAGTTGCAGTTCGGTGAGGCGGTTGTCAGCGATCCAGCCCGCCAGGGTCAGCGCCTCCAACCGCCCAGCGTTGTTCACGCTGCGCCCGGCGGCGGTCAGCACTACCGCCGCAACAATCGCGAAAATTGCCAACGCCACCAGAACTTCCAGCAAGGTGAAGCCACGCAAGCGCGACAGACCGTTGCTCATCGGCGCTCTTCCAGAGGTTCGGCGCGGGGCATGCGAAAACCATCGCTGGAAACGACCCAGCTGGTGCCTCCCGGTCGTTGGTCGGACAGTGTCAGGGTGAATGGCGATAGCTCGCCGCTCGACAAGATCAACAACTGAGGCTGCACGCGCGGCGCACGGCGGCGCTCGCGATCCTCGTCATCGGACAGACCGATAGGGTCGTCCTCGCGCTTGACCGGAGCCACCAGCTTCAGCGGGGTGCCATCGAGTTCCAGTTCCAGACGTATCCACTCCGGTGGCCGGTGCGCCTCGCTGTCGCCGGCGTCGCGCCAGCGCGTCTCGGCTTCGTCGTAATGCATCACCCGATAGCCATCGCGATTGATCAACAGGCCGTACTCACGGCTGTCGAGTACGGCTTCGTCAGCCATCAGGCTGATCAGTGTCGCCAGTCGCTGTGCTTCATCGCGGATCTCGCGAGATGAACTGGAACTGCCCGTCGACAGCACCGCCAAGCCCACCAGACAGCCGAGAATGACGATTACCACCAGCAGCTCGATCAGCGTGAAGCCACCGTCCCGGCGCGCCCGAGGCATCGATCAGAGGTCCCAGCTACCGATATCTGCGTTCAGATCGGAGCCGCCCTGCTTGCCATCGGCACCGTAGGAGTACAGGTCGAACTGGCCCTGCGTGCCCGGCGACAGGTATTGGTATTCATTACCCCAGGGGTCCTTGGGCACGCGCTTGAGGTAGCCGTCGCGGTTCCAATTCTTCGGCTGCGGATTACCGCCGGGCTTCTCCACCAGCGCATCGAGACCTTGCTGGGTGCTGGGGTAGGCGTAGTTGTCCAGCTTGTACATGTCCAGCGCAGCACCGATGGCCTTGATGTCGCCCTTGGCCACGGTCACCTTGGCCTGGTCCGGGCGATTCATTACCTGTGGCACCACGAGCGCGGCGAGGATCCCGAGAATCACCACCACGACCATGATTTCGATGAGGGTGAAGCCCCTCTGTTTGCGTTCGTTCAACGTCATGCTCGTTAGCCCACCAGTTGATTGAGAGAAAGAATCGGCAGCAGGATCGCCAGGACGATCACCAATACCACAGCCCCCATGAATACCAGCATGAAGGGTTCGAAAAGACCCACCAGCAGGGATATCTGCGCCGCCAGGTCGTTTTCCTGATTGCGCGCGGTACGCGCCAGCATCTGGTCCAGTTCCCCAGATTTCTCGCCGCTGGCGATCATGTGCAGCATCATCGGCGGAAATTCGTTGGTGGCGTCCAGCGCACGGGTCAGACTGCCACCTTCGCGCACACGCTGCGCCGCCTCGATGACCTTGTCGCGAATACGCAGATTGGCGATCACCGCGGCGGCGATGCCCAGCGCGTCCACCAGCGGTACACCGCTGCGGGTGAGGATCGCCAAGGTCGAGGCGAAACGTGCAGTATTGGTCGCCCGCGCCAGCCGTCCCACCAGCGGAATGCGCAGGATGAAGGCGTGCCAGCGGCGCTTGATCTTTTCGTCGCGCAGCGCCTGACGCATGGCCACACCAGCCGCGACGATGACGATAAGCATCAGCCAGCCCCAGCGCTGCACCGCCTCACTGACGGCGATCAGCCCGGTGGTCAACGTCGGCAGCGCCTGGCCGGTGTTGACGAATACTTTGACCACATCCGGCACCACGTACCCCAGCAGCAGCACTACGATGGCCAGCGAGGCCACCAGCAGGATCACCGGATATAACAGTGCCAGCTGGATCTTCTGCCGTGATTGCTGGCGCTGATCGGTGTAGTCGGCCAGCTGATCGAGCACCAGCCCGAGATGCCCGGCGTGCTCGCCCGCCGCGACGGTGGCGCGGTACAGCTCGGGAAAGGCCGACGGATACTCGCGCAGCGCCCCCGCCAGGCTATGGCCTTCCATCACTCGCGCCCGGACCGCCAGCAGCATCGATTTGATCTTCTGCGACGTCGATTGCGCGGCCGCGGCACGCAGGGCTTCCTCGATGGGCAGCGCGGCCTGGACAAGGGTGGAGAGCTGGCGGGTCACCAGCGCCAAGTCGCGTGCCGACAACCCACGGCCGAAGGCGAAGCCACCGCCGCCGGTGTCTTCCTTGGCCTTGGCCTGCTTGACTTCCAGCGGTGACCACTGCTTCTCGCGCAGCAACTGGCGGGCCTGACGCGGGCTGTCCGCTTCGATTAGGCCCTTCTGCTCACGACCGCGCGGGTCGAGCGCAAGATATTCGAAGGCAGCCATCAGGCACGCGCCTCGCAGGTTCGGTCAGCGCTATAGGGCGGGTGCAACCCGCCGATCGCGCAAGACGCTTGCACCGTACCGGCGGGCTGCACCCGTCCTGTGCGTGCAGCCTGTTGGCGTTGCGCATAATCAATAGGGCGGGTCGCAACCTGGCCTGTCTCGCCTAGGTCTTTCGACGGCTTGCCAGGGTACTCGGCGACAAATCCTAATTGGCGGGTTTCACCTGCCCTACCCGCGTGCCGAACATTGGCGTTCATCTCACTCCTCTCGCGTCACGCGCAACACTTCCTCAATGGTAGTCACCCCTTCGCGCACCTTGCGCAGGCCGTCGTCGCGGATGCTCGGGCCGAGTTTTCGCGCATGGCGGAGCATGTCCTGCTCCGGTGCGCGGGTGTGAATCATGCTGCGCAGGGCATCGTCGAACATCACCAATTCGTAGATACCGGTCCGCCCGCGATAACCCAGCTGGCGGCAGACGTCGCAACCCTCGGCGTGATACAGCGTCGGCGCTTCGCTCGGATCGAGGCCGAACAGCGCACATTCGGCTTCGTCGGCGACATAGGCGCGTTTGCAGTCATTACACAGCACCCGCACGAGGCGCTGGGCCAGCACGCCGAGCAGCGACGAGGAAATAAGGAACGGCTCGACGCCCATGTCCACCAGCCGCGTCACCGCGCCGATGGCGCTGTTGGTGTGCAGCGTCGAGAGCACCAGATGGCCAGTCAGCGAGGCCTGTACCGCCATGTCGGCGGTCTCCTGGTCGCGGATCTCGCCGACCATCACCACGTCCGGGTCCTGACGCAGAATAGCCCGCAAGCCGCGGGCGAAGGTCATATCGACCTTGGTGTTGACCTGGGTCTGGCCGATGCCTTCGAGGTTGTATTCGATCGGGTCCTCGACGGTGAGGATGTTGCGCGTGCGGTCGTTGAGCGTGACCAGGCTGGCATACAGCGTGGTGGTCTTGCCCGAGCCGGTCGGACCGGTGACGAGGATGATGCCGTGGGGCTTCTGCACCGCCTGCTCCATCACCTTGCGATCACGGTCGCTCATGCCCAGATGACGCAGGGTCAGGCGCCCAGCCTGCTTATCGAGCAGACGCAGCACCACTCGCTCGCCATTGGCCGATGGCAGGGTCGAGACCCGGATATCCACTTCACGTCCGCCGACCCGAAGGGAAATCCGACCGTCTTGGGGGATCCGCTTCTCGGCGATGTCGAGCCGCGCCATGACCTTGATCCGCGACACCAACAATGCCGCCAGCTCGCGCTTGGGCTGCACCACTTCGCGCAGGATGCCGTCGATACGGAAACGAATGATCAGGCGTTTCTCGAAGGTTTCGACGTGAATATCCGAAGCATTCTCTTTGATCGCCTCGCCGAGGATGGCGTTGATCAGGCGGATGATCGGCGCATCGTCTTCCTGTTCGAGCAGGTCTTCGGTTTCCTGGATTTGATCGGCCAGGCTGTGCAGGTCCATCTCATCGCCCAGCCCTTCGACCATCAGCATCGCCGCCGATGAGTCGTGCTGGTAGGCCGCGCTCAGCGCCTGCTCGAATTCCTCCTGCGCCAGCCATTGCATCGCCAAAGGACCGCCTGCAACGCGCTGCGCCTCCTGCAGCGCAGTCAGCGGTGCGCCCTCGCGCGCGCATAGGCGCAGGCCTTCGGGGCGATCCAGCAGAATCACGCCATGGCGCCGAGCAAAGGCAAACGGCAGCCGCCGCTGGACCGGCTCCTCCAGCAAGGTGGTCATCTCGTTCACGTCCAATTGGGCCATGCTGAATTTCTCACGAGTAATGCAATCGAAGATCGTCGGCAGTCCGAAGCCAGCGCAACCAACGGCTTTGGACTACAAGGAATGCATGACATTACAAACCTTCGACAGTTTTTATCAGGCTGTCGAACCCGGTCAGCCGCAAAACGGCACCTAGGTCGAATATAGACAACGCCTCGGACGAATACCCCGTCTATGGCCCGTCATTCATGATTGCCCGCGCAAAACTTGGTAAGGGAGCCTTAGACGAAGGTCTAACCCAATACTAGCAAGGCCTGCAGCGTTACAAAGCAACCTAACGGTCATGTTTTGAACGGAGCGGCACGATAGCGTTCTGATTAAAACGGTTGTTTGATTCGCCCAGCCCTTGCAGAATGCCGCGCCGCGGCGGCTTTACCAGCCGAACAGGGGCCTCGTCAGCCGATTTACACCCGACCGCCATCCGCAGTGGCCGGGCGAAAAGTAATGCCAGCGGTGCAATAGCCGGGTTACCGCGCAGCGCCGCTGGTTACGATCAAGCAGGAGAACAAGAACAATGCACATTGGTGTTCCTCTCGAAACCAGGCCCGGTGAAACGCGCGTTGCCGCGACACCGGAAACCGTCAAGAAGCTGATCGGCCAAGGGCATCAGGTAACTGTGCAGAGCGGTGCAGGCGTACAAGCCAGCGTCCCGGACAGTGCCTTCGAAGCGGCAGGCGCAACCATCGCCGATGCCGCTGCGGCGTTCGCAGCAGAGATCCTGCTGAAGGTGAACGCACCGAACGAATCTGAACTGGCGCAAATGCAGCCGGGTACGGTTCTGGTCGGCATGCTCAATCCCTTCGACAACGAAAACATCGCACGCATGGCCGAACGCGGCATTACCGCCTTCGCCCTCGAAGCGGCGCCACGCACCTCGCGCGCGCAGAGCCTCGACGTGCTGTCCTCGCAGGCCAACATTGCCGGCTACAAGGCGGTGATGGTCGCCGCCAACCAGTACCCACGCTTCATGCCGATGCTGATGACGGCTGCCGGTACGGTGAAAGCCGCTCGCGTGCTGATCCTCGGTGCGGGCGTTGCCGGTCTGCAGGCCATCGCCACAGCCAAGCGTCTGGGCGCGGTCATCGAAGCCTCGGACGTCCGTCCGGCGGTGAAGGAGCAGATCGAGTCCCTGGGCGCCAAGTTCGTCGACGTACCGTGCGAGACCGATGAAGAGCGTGAATGCGCCGAAGGCGTCGGCGGTTACGCCCGACCGATGCCCGCTTCTTGGATGGCGCGCCAAGCCCAGGCCGTGCACGAGCGTGCCAAGCAAGCCGACATCATCATCACCACCGCGCTGATTCCGGGCCGCAAGGCGCCGACGCTGCTGCAGGAAGAAACGGTGCAGCAGATGAAGCCCGGCTCGGTGGTGATCGATCTGGCCGCCTCTCAGGGCGGCAACTGTCCATTGACCGAAGCCGATCAGGTGGTGGTCAAGCACGGCGTGACCCTGGTTGGCTACACCAACCTGGCGACCCTCGTGCCGGCGGATGCTTCGGCGCTATACGCACGCAACCTGCTGGACTTCCTCAAGCTGGTGATCGATGGCGAAGCCAGGTTCCAGCTCAATCTCGAAGACGACATCGTCGCCGCGTGCCTGATGTGCCGTGACGGCCAGGTCGTGCGCACCAACGGTTAAGGGAGCCCGAGAAAATGGACCTGATATCTGATGGCATCTACAACCTGATCATCTTTGTGCTGGCGATCTACGTCGGCTACCACGTGGTCTGGAACGTCACCCCCGCGCTGCATACCCCGCTGATGGCGGTCACCAATGCCATTTCAGCAATCGTCATCGTCGGCGCCATGCTCGCCGCCGCCCTGACCGTCACCCCGATGGGCAAGCTGATGGGCACCCTGGCCGTGACACTGGCGGCAGTGAACGTCTTTGGCGGTTTCCTGGTCACCCGCCGCATGCTGGAAATGTTCAAGAAGAAGGAGCGCGCGTCCGTTGCAGGCAGCGCCAAGGCGGAGTCCAAGCCATGAGCATGAACCTCATCACCCTGCTCTACCTCATCGCTTCGGTGAGCTTCATTCAGGCCTTGAAAGGTCTTTCGCACCCCACCACCTCACGCCGCGGCAACCTGTTCGGCATGATCGGCATGGGCATCGCCGTGGTGACCACGGTGTTCCTGGTGTTCAAGCTCGGCGCGCAGTTGGCCGAGGGCGGCAGCGCCTGGGCCGGCCTGGGCTTCATCATTCTCGGTCTGCTCGTCGGCGGTAGCATCGGCACGCTGATGGCCAAGCGCGTCGAGATGACCAAGATGCCCGAACTGGTTGCCTTCATGCACAGCATGATTGGCCTGGCTGCAGTGTTCATCGCCATCGCCGCGGTGCTCGAGCCGCAGTCGCTGGGCATCGTTCAGGCGCTTGGCTATCCGATCCCGGCCGGCAACCGTTTGGAGCTGTTCCTCGGTGCAGCCATCGGCGCCATCACCTTCTCCGGTTCGGTGATCGCCTTCGGCAAGCTGTCGGGCAAATACAAGTTCCGCCTGTTCCAGGGCGCGCCGGTGGTGTTCGCCAATCAGCACAAGATCAACCTCGCCGTCGGCGTGGCGATTCTGGTGCTGGGCCTGATCTACACCTTCAGCGGCAACTTCACCGCGTTCATGATTCTGGTGGCGCTGGCCTTCGTCATCGGCGTGCTGATCATCATCCCCATCGGCGGCGCCGACATGCCGGTGGTGGTGTCGATGCTCAACAGCTACTCGGGCTGGGCGGCGGCCGGTATCGGCTTCTCGCTGAACAACTCGATGCTGATCATCGCCGGTTCGCTGGTGGGTTCGAGCGGCGCGATCCTCTCGTACATCATGTGCAAGGCGATGAACCGTTCGTTCTTCAACGTGATTCTCGGTGGCTTCGGCGGCGCGGCGGATGCCGGCCCGGCTGCGGGCAGCACGGAACAGCGTCCGGTCAAATCAGGCTCGTCCGATGACGCCGCCTTCCTGCTGTCGAACGCCGACACCGTGATCATCGTCCCCGGCTACGGCCTGGCGGTGGCTCGCGCGCAGCATGCGCTGAACGAGCTGGCCGAAAAGCTGACGCACATGGGCGTGACCGTGAAATACGCGATCCACCCGGTGGCGGGTCGCATGCCCGGCCACATGAACGTGCTGCTGGCCGAGGCCGAAGTGCCGTATGAGCAGGTGTTCGAGATGGACGACATCAACTCCGAGTTCGGCCAGGCGGATGTGGTGCTGGTCCTCGGCGCCAACGATGTGGTCAACCCGGCGGCGAAGAACGATCCGAAATCGCCGATCGCCGGCATGCCGATCCTCGAGGCTTACAAAGCCAAGACGGTCATCGTCAACAAGCGCTCCATGGCCAGCGGTTATGCCGGTCTGGACAACGAGCTGTTCTACATGGACAAGACCATGATGGTCTTCGGCGACGCCAAAAAGGTCGTCGAGGATATGGTTAAAGCTGTGGAATAAGCGCACCACGTGACATCAAAAACCCCTCCCGGCTTGGCCGCGAGGGGTTTTGTTTTTTCTGCTTCTGCAGCGGATCAGCGACCGAACACCTTGGCCAGATGCGCTTCGTAGCGCTGAATGTCCGCTTCGATGGCAGGCCGCTTCATCACATCGACGCAAAGGAAGGTGGGCAAGCCTGTCATGCCAAGGAACTCGTTGGCCTTGTGGAAAGGAAAATAGACGGCATCGACGCCCTTGCCCTCGAAGAAATCGCTCGGATCGTCGAAGGCCTGCTGTGGCGCGTTCCAGGTCGCCGAAATCATGTACTGCTTGCCTTGTAGCAGCCCGCCGCTGCCGTACTTCTGCGAGGCGTCTGAGCGCGTGCGCCCGTCGTTGGCATAGAGGCTGCCGTGACCTTCGGTGAACACCTCGTCGAGGTACTTCTTCACCGTCCAGGGCGCGCCCATCCACCATCCGGGCATCTGGTAGATGACCACGTCGGCCCAAAGGTACTTGGCGACTTCCTCAGCCACGTCATAGCCGGCGTCGATCTGCGTTTCCTTGACGTCGAAGCCTGCGCGGTCGAGAAAGCTCAACGCAGTCTCGTGAAGGGTGGCGTTGTAACGGCCATCGGAGTGGGCGAACTGCTTTCCGCCGTTGAGCAGCAACACGTTTTTCATGGATCGGATACCTGGCAAGTTGCGAATGGCGAGCAGCCTAACGATTCCGAACCCGGCGAAACAGAGCCCCTACGGCAAAAGCCAATTGACTGAAAGTCACGAATGCGCGGCCGGTCCATGCGGTAGCGTTTGCAGCTCACAACTGCCCGTACGGAGCCAACTCATGAGCGACACCTGCGCCTTCATCCTTCACGCCTACACGCGACCGGAAAAAGCAGACGAATTCGAAGCGCTGTTCAGCGCCTACGTCGATTCAAGCCGGGCCGAAGACGGCTGTATCGAATATCACATGCTGCGCGACGCGCAGGAGCCGACCCTGTTTATCTTCTATGAAGTCTGGCAATCCCGCGCGCATCTGGAGGCGCACAGCGCTCTTCCCCATATGCGCTGCTTCCACGAGCAGCGCATGGATTACCTGACGCGCGATTTCGAGATCCGCCCGATCGCGATGATCAGTCCATCATCCGCATCGCGCTAGGCAGCTCCCTTGCGGCGAAACAGTTCCTCGTTGTTACCTGCCGTACAGTTCGTCCTCGCTCGCAACTGAACCGGTACAACCCACAACGCCTGTAACTGTTACGCAACAGCGCGACACGCGACTCTATCTGCCCATAACCCATCCCCGCGAAACGGCGGGAAGGAGAGGCACATGGAGCGCGTACTGCCCCGCACGCTCACCCTCGGTTCCGGCTCGGCATTGCTGCGCCGTTTGCTGCAGTTGCTGCGCCTCTGGCAACAACGCGCGCGCACCCGACGCCAGCTAGCGGCTCTGGACGACCGCCAACTGGCCGATATCGGCGTCAGCCGCAGCGAGCGAATGGATGAGTTGGGCAAGCCCTTCTGGCGTTGACGTCGCGCTTCCCAGGCGAGGCCCTGCGGCCTAAGCTGAACGGCACCCTGATGCGACGGTCGAAAAGAACGTCGGCGGGAAGCCGCGTTTAGCTCTGGAGAAGTCTATGAACAAGTATCTATTGTCAGTTGCCGCTGCTGCCTGCCTGATGGCGGGGACCGCATCGGCCGGCAGCATCACCGGCACCATCGACGCCATCGGCGCCTCGCTGGTCAACACCGTCGAAGGCACCTCCGACATCAGTTCTGACTTGGGCGATGACAAGCTGGTGCTTGATGCGCGTGACGATGCAGCCCGCTTCGTTGGCAGCAACGGCGAAACGCGTGGCGCTCAGCTGGAGGCAGCGCTCGGTCATATCCGCAGCCAGGCGCCGAGCCTGGAGGCGAGCGACCTGGAACTGGCCAGCGCGATCCTGGCGCTTTAAGCGGACACACCGAATCCTGGGCCGCGGCGCTGGCCGTCTGGCTGGCGTTTCGCTAGCCTTGGCAGCTGATTTTTCGGCACCGGGATTTACATGCGTTCGCTCTACCTTGTACTGGCCGGCTGCTGCCTCTGTGGCAGCGCGCAGGCATTCGACAGCATCTTCGCTGGCACCGTCGCCTCCACCTATGTCGCCAGCCAGGTCACCACGGCCCCCTTCGACAACAAGCTGATTCTCGATTCGCGTGACGAAGCAGCCCGTTTCGTCGCCAGCCAAGGCGAAATCCGCGGCGCGCGGCTGGAATCGGCGTTGCGCTGGCTGCGCGAACAGCAGCCACGACTTGCCGCAAGCGACCTTGAACTGGCCGAGGCAATCCTCGTCCA
The DNA here is from genome assembly GCF_982611455.1 of Stutzerimonas sp. Taxonomy (NCBI): domain Bacteria; kingdom Pseudomonadati; phylum Pseudomonadota; class Gammaproteobacteria; order Pseudomonadales; family Pseudomonadaceae; genus Stutzerimonas; species Stutzerimonas sp. The sequence continues at coordinate 73,108 of NZ_CEXBBO010000002.1, read as the reverse complement.
ATGACCCACTCGATTTCACGAGATTCCATCATGAACCTGAAGCTGATTGCCGCGCCTTTTGCGCTGGCCATGCTGACCACCGGCGCTCAGGCGCAAACCCTGGTCGCCACGAGCAATATCGTCGTCAACGCGCTGGACCGCAGCATCAATTTCACCTCGGATATCACCAGCCGGATCAGCGATATGAAGATCGTCAGCGAAGCCCGTGACGAGGCCGCCGGCTTCGTCGCCAGCGGTGGCGAAATTCGCGGCGCGCGGCTTGAGGCTGCGCTCGGCAGCTTGCGCAGTGCCTTTCCAGAAGCGCAGCAAGCCAGTGATCTGGCCCTGGCCGAAGCCATCCTCGCGCAGTGAAATCACCTCGCGCCTGGTGGCTGGCCGTTGCGCTCACGACGCTCGCCAGCATTTGTCAGGCGGATCTGCGACTGACTCTGGATGACGCAAAGTTGCAACCGGCCGAGCGTGCGGCCAGTCAGCAATTGCTGGACGAAGCCATGGCTGCCTTGCCGCCGCGGATGCTCGAGCGGCTCGACCGAGACGTCCGCGTTCGTTGGCATGATGGCTTGACCCATGACGTCTATGGCAGCGCGGGCGGCGATCTGCTGTTACTCAATCGCCGCCTGCTGCCCGGGCTGACCGATGGCAGCGCCGCCAAACAGCGCACCGAGCGCCCACACGGTACGGTGCGGCGAGAATTGCTGGCGACATTGGTGCACGAGATCGCTCATCTGTATGACCGCGCCCGGCTCTGGTCGCCGGAAGGCCATCGGCAACTGGCGTTCTGCGGCCAGCGCGCCGCCAGCCTCGGCTTGGTCGGGCTGCCGGACAGCTGCCGCGGCCAGACTGAACGTCGCTTCACGCTCAGCGACGACCCGCGCCTGCTCGATCTGGCCGGCTGGCCCCAGCGTGTCGGCCAGCGTGGCGAAAGAGAAGCCGAGAACGCCCAGGTTGCTCGCAGCCCCGACGCCTACGAGCTGACCAATCCGTTGGAATTCGTCGCGGTGAACCTGGAATATTTCCTCCTCGACCCCAGCTATGCTTGCCGCCGCCCCTCGCTGCATCGCTATTTTCGAGAGCATTTCGGCTGGCAGCCCGTCGACGTGGCGGATTGCGAACCGGGTCTGCCGATTCTCAACGCCGGTCATGATTTCTCCCGCACGCCGCTGATCAAGCTTGATCCGGAGCGCGTCTACGAAGTGGATTATCTGTTCGCCGAGGCCAACGATGCCTGGGTCAGCCGCTGGGGCCATAGCATGCTGCGCCTGGTGATCTGCGCACCGGGCCGTCCGCGCGGACCGGCTTGCCGACTGGACCTCGACCATCATCTGGTGCTGTCCTTTCGTGCCTTCGTCGGCGACGTGCAATTGTCCAGCTGGGACGGCCTGACTGGCGTCTACCCGTCGCGTCTGTTCGTCCTGCCGCTGGGCCAGGTGATCGACGAATACACCAAGGTCGAGCTGCGCAGCCTGGCCTCGATCCCGCTCAAGCTGCAGCGCAGCGAAATCGACAGGCTGGTCGAGCACAGCGCGGAGATGCACTGGAGCTACGACGGCGACTATTACTTTCTGTCCAACAACTGCGCGGTGGAAACCCTCAAGTTGCTGCGCAGCGGCACCGGCCGGCCGGAACTCGATGCCCTGGACAGCATATTGCCGAGCGGCCTGCTGGAAATCCTGATCAACCGCGGCCTGGCCGACGCCAGCGTGCTCGACGATCCGCGTGAGGCGCTGCGCCTGGGATATCGCTTCGATTCTTACCGCGACCGCTACCAGGCCATGTTCGCGGTGCTCCGCGAGCGGCTGGGGCTGCCGCAGGATGATGTCGAGCAATGGCTGGAACTCAGCGCCGAGCAGCGCCGTCCCTGGATCGACAAGGCCGATCTGCGCGCCAGCGCGGCGCTGCTGCTGGTGGAACAGGCAGCGCTGCGCCGTCACTTATTGCTGGCGCAGGAGGAGTTGAAGAATCGCTACCTGAGCGGTCGCGAGCGCCATGACGATAGTCTGGCCAAGGCCGACGACGCGTTGCAGGGCATCCTGGCCAATAGCGGTTACCTCAGCCGCCCGGCCGAGCTGCTCGACGGCAGCGGCTACGGCTTGCCGCAGACCAGTGAATGGCAACGACTGGAGCAGGAAAGCAGCCGGCGTCAGGCACGGCTCAGTCAACTTACCGAGGCGTTGAACAAGGAGGTGCGACTGTTGCTGGGCGAAGAGCGGCGGCTGGAGCTGGAAAGCGTCGAGGCCAACCTGGCGCAGATCAGCGAGCATTTGCGCCGCCTGCATAAAGCGGGTGGCGGTTTGCAGCTGCCTTAGTGACAGCCTGGAGGCTGAGGGCTGAAAAACAAGCAGTACACAGGTGGGGCGGCCCGCGTCGCAACAAGACATGCGAATCGTCCAGCTTTCCAGCCTCAAGCGCTCTTGATCGGCTTTTCAGTTTTTTTCGGGCAAAAAAAACCTCGAACTTCGTTGGGGGAGGGGGAAGTTCGAGGTCCAAATCCGGACCGCTAGGGCGAAGTCCAGATGATCTGCCAACACTTAACACAACAAGGAGCATCGAAGGGCTTCTACACCCTTCGTAGCCTAGGACCGGGGCTTCGGTCCATCAGTTCAATGCGAAGCGAGAAATATTTTCGCCGAGGCTTCAGGCCGCTCTAGCGCGGCCTGCTTTTATGACCGAGGCGCTGCTGCCAGCGCGCCTCGTAGAAGGATGCGAGCCATTTAATGTGCCCGGCATCCTGAACCGCATCTGCACATCGCTGACCTCAGTGCGCCTCGTCCCAGTTGTTGCCGACACCGGCCTCGACCAGCAGCGGCACGTCCAGCTGGGCGGCCTGACTCATCAACGGACAAATACGTTCACGGACCTGCTCGACCAGATCTTCACGCACTTCCAGCACCAATTCGTCGTGTACTTGCAGAATCACTCGCACATCCAGCCCGCTCTCCTGCAGCCAGTTGTCCACGCTGATCATGGCGCGCTTGATGATGTCCGCCGCGGTGCCCTGCATCGGCGCGTTGATCGCCGTACGTTCGGCCCCCTTTCGCATCGCGCCGTTCTTCGAATTGATCTCCGGCAGGTACAGCCGGCGCCCGAACAGGGTTTCGACATAGCCTTGCTCCGCCGCCTGGGTGCGGGTGCGCTCCATGTAGGCGAGCACGCCGGGATAGCGGGCAAAGTAACGGTCGATATAGGCCTGCGCCTCGCCGCGCGAAACATCGATCTGCTTGGCCAGGCCAAAGGCGCTCATGCCGTAGATCAAGCCGAAGTTGATCGCCTTGGCGCTGCGTCGCTGGTCATTGCTGACCTGGTCCAGCTCCACGCCGAACACCTCGGCGGCGGTGGCGCGGTGCACATCCAGATTGTTCTGGAAGGCGTAGAGCAACCCTTCGTCCTGCGCCAGGTGCGCCATGATGCGCAACTCGATCTGCGAATAGTCGGCCGCCAGTAACTTATAGCCCGGTGCCGCGACGAAGGCCTGGCGGATACGCCGGCCCTCGGCGGTACGGATCGGAATGTTCTGCAGGTTCGGGTCGCTGGAAGACAGCCGCCCTGTCGCCGTCACGGCTTGGTGATAGCTGGTGTGAATGCGGCCGGTGCGCGGGTTGATCTGTTGCGGCAACTTGTCGGTGTAGGTGCCCTTGAGCTTGCTCAAGGAGCGATGCTGTGTGATCACCTTGGGCAGCGGGTAGTCACGCTCGGCCAATTCGGCGAGCACGCTTTCGGCGGTGGACGGCTGCCCGCCCGCGGTCTTGGAAAGCACCGGGCAGCCGAGCTTTTCATAGAGAATCGCGCAGAGCTGCTTGGGCGAACCGAGATTGAATTCTTCACCGGCGATATCGTAGGCCTCACGCTCCAGTTCGATCAGCCGTTCGCCCAACTCGACACTTTGCAGCCCGAGCAGATTGGCATCCACCAACGCGCCGTTGCGCTCGATACGCGCCAACACCGGCACCAGCGGCATCTCGATCTCGTTCAGTACCTTGAGCAGAGAGGGCGTGGCTTCGAGCTTTTTCAGCAACGTCTGGTGCAGACGCAAGGTAACGTCGGCGTCTTCGGCAGCATAAGGCCCGGCCTGCTCGATGGCGATCTGGTCGAAGGTCAACTGCTTGGCGCCCTTGCCGGCGATGTCCTCGAAACGGATGGTGCCGCGGCCCAGATATTTCAGCGCCAGACTGTCCATGTCATGGCGCGTGGCGGTGGCGTCGAGCACGTAGGATTCGAGCATGGTGTCGAAGGTCATGCCGCGAATTTCAATGCCGTAGTGCATCAGCACGTTCATGTCATATTTGCCGTGCTGGCAGATCTTGCGCTTGGTCGAATCTTCCAGCAGCGGCTTCAGGGCAGCGAGCACCGCATCACGGTCGAGCTGCTGCGGCACGCCCATGTAGCTGTGGCACAGCGGTACGTACGCGGCTTTCCCCGTCTCGATCGCGAAGGAAACGCCCACCAGTTGCGCCTTCTGCGCATCGAGACTGGTGGTCTCGGTGTCGAAGGCAAAACAGTCGGCATTCTTCAGTTTGGCCAGCCAGGCGTCGAAGTCGCCCTGATCGAGAACGGTGTCGTATTCGGCTTCGGCCTGGATCGAACAGCCCTCCGGCTGTACCTCGCAATTCTCGCCGGCAGCCTTTGCTTCGCGCAGCAGTTCGTCGAGCCAGGCCTTGAACTCCAGCTCGCGGTACAACGCGATCAGCGCCTCGCGATGCGGTTCACCCGGCATCAGATCGCCGACCTCTACATCCAGCGGCACGTCGATCTTGATCGTCGCCAGCTCATAAGACATGAATGCCGCATCGCGATGCTCATCCAGCTTGGCACCCAGCGACTTCGCACCACGGATCGGCAGCGCCGCGACCTGATCCAGATTTTCGTAAAGTCCCTTGAGGCCTCCGGGGATGCCATTGAGCAGGCCACAGGCAGTCTTCTCGCCGACACCCGGCACGCCCGGGATGTTGTCGACCTTGTCGCCCATCAGCGCGAGGAAATCGATGATCAGCTCCGGGCCAACACCAAACTTGGTCCTGACGCCCTCAATGTCATAGACGCTGCCGGTCATGGTGTTGACCAGCGTCACGTGCGGGCAGACCAGCTGCGCCATATCCTTGTCACCGGTGGAGATGATCACGTCGCGCCCGAGCGCCGCGCATTGGCGCGCCAGGGTGCCGATCACGTCGTCGGCCTCCACGCCATCGACGCACAACAGCGGCATGCCGAGCGCTCGGACGCTGGCGTGCAGCGGCTCGACCTGGCCGCGCAAATCATCCGGCATCGGCGGGCGGTGGGATTTGTATTCGGCGAACAGTGTGTCGCGGAACGTGGGCCCTTTCGCATCGAAAACCACTGCAAACGGGCTGTCCGGATATTGCTTGCGCAGCGATAGCAACATGTTCAGCACACCCTTGACCGCGCCGGTGGGTTTACCGGTGGAGGTGGTCAGCGGCGGCAGGGCGTGGAAGGCGCGATAGAGGTAGGACGAACCGTCCACCAGAACGAGGGGCGCTTGGCTCATGAGCAGGATCAACCTTTTCGGCGGGCCCGCGGCTAGAATGCATCGGACCATCTGACGACAAAGGGGCAAGGTTATCATGCGAGCAGTCAAACCTCTGATGCTGGCCGGCCTGCTGGCGCTGGTGCCGCTGACCGGTTTCGCCCAAGAGTCGGTCGAGGGCGAACCCGACGTGACCATCCGCCAGGAAGGCGAGCGGACCGTCGAGGAATACCGAGTCAACGGCTTCCTCTATGCTGTGAAGATCATCCCCAAGACCGGCAAGCCATACTTTCTGGTACGCGCCGATGGCGACAGCAATTTCATCCGCGCCGATCGCCCGGACATGCTGATTCCGGCCTGGGAAATCTTCAGCTGGTAACGCAGCGCTAAACGTAACGGAAGGCACGTCATGTCTGTATTCACGCCTCTGCAACGCGAAGAGCTGGACGCCTTTCTCGCGCCCTATCAACTGGGGCGCTTACGCGACTTCGAAGGCATCGCCGCGGGCAGCGAGAACAGCAACTTCTTCGTCAGCCTGGAACAGGGCGAATATGTCCTGACGCTGGTCGAACGCGGCCCGACCCAGGATCTGCCGTTCTTCATCGAATTGCTCGATGTGCTGCACCGGGCCGGTCTGCCGGTGCCCTATGCATTGCGCACCGAGCGCGGCGAAGCCCTGCGCACCCTGGCGGAAAAACCCGCGCTGCTGCAGCCGCGGCTGCCGGGCAAACACGTCACTTCTCCTAACACCCACCACTGTGCCGAAGTGGGACGGCTGCTAGCGCGGCTGCATCTGGCGACCCGCGAGCACATCCTCGAACGCCGCAGCGATCGCGGCTTGGATTGGATGCAGGAAGAAGGCCCCAGCCTCGCCATGTCGCTGAGCGAAGACCAGCTGCCGCTGTTGCGCGATGGCCTCGCTGAAATCGCTGAGCTGAAACCAAAGATTCTGGCCTTGCCGCGGGCCAACCTGCACGCCGATCTGTTCCGCGACAACGTCCTGTTCGAGGGCAGCCACCTCACCGGCGTGATCGATTTCTACAATGCCTGCTCGGGGCCGATGCTCTACGACATCGCCATCACGGTTAACGACTGGTGCTCACACCCCAATGGCGAAATTGATGAAGATCGCAGTGAGGCGTTGCTGGCCGCTTATTCCGCCCTGCGCCGCTTCACCCCGGCCGAAGCCGAGCTGTGGAAGCCAATGCTGCGCGTCGCTTGTGTGCGTTTCTGGCTGTCGCGCCTTATCGCCGCACAGAATTTTGCCGGCCAGCGCGTATTGATCAAGGACCCGGAAGAATTTCGCCACCTGCTCAGCGCCCGCCAGCAGTTCCATAGCGGCTTGCCGTTCGCGTTTTAGGCGGGCCTGTCCGCACGCTGAACCCGACCAATGCCAGCACAACCATCACCTCGGTGGTGCTGGCCCTTTCCGTAGCGACCGTTTGCAGAATCTCTCTTGCGACGCGAAATCGATCGGCTCCGCTTGCTGTCGAAACCAATAGCAACGGCTGCGGCCACGAGGGCGGAGCGAGGAACCTTTTCCATGTCGTCAGCGTCAAGTAATCCCGCCGATGCTCGTCACCGCGGCTGGTAAGATGCCGGCCTCAGCCATCGGTTTTCTGTTGCGGATCGATTCCGTCTACAAGCATCGCCGTCCAAGGAGCTGGCACGACGCTTCCACACATGACCGTACAAACGCGCGCTGCCACCGACGCTGCGCTCACCATCCTGATGCACCTGACCTGCCTGGCCCGGTGGCATTGTTTTCAGGGAAACAAGAATGACCTCACGCTACGTAATCAATGCCTCCGTTAGTCCCAAGGGCAGCCTGGAAACGCTGTCTCAACGGGAAGTTCAGCAACTGAGCGAAGCCAGCTCGGGTAGCACCTATACGCTGTTCCGCCAGTGCGCCCTGGCGATCCTCAATACCGGCGCGCGCATCGACAACGCGAAGACCATTCTCGAGGCGTATGACGATTTCGAGGTTCGCATTCATCAGCAGGACCGTGGCGTGCGACTGGAGCTGCTCAACGCACCGGCCGACGCCTTCGTCGATGGCGAGATGATTGCCAGTACGCGGGAAATGCTCTTCAGCGCGTTGCGCGACATCGTCTACACCGAGAGCGAACTGGGCAGCCCGCGCATCGACCTGAGCAGTTCCCAGGGAATCACCGATTACGTCTTCCACCTGTTGCGCAACGCCCGCACGCTGCGGCCCGGCGCGGAACCGAACATGGTGGTCTGCTGGGGAGGGCATTCGATCAGCAGCGAGGAATACAAGTATGCCAAGCGGGTCGGCCACGAGCTGGGCCTGCGCAAACTGAACATCTGCACCGGCTGCGGCCCGGGTGTGATGAAAGGTCCGATGAAGGGCGCAACCATCGCCCATGCCAAGCAGCGCATCGTAGCCGGCCGCTACTTGGGTTTGACCGAGCCAGGCATCATTGCTGCCGAGGCACCGAACCCGATCGTCAACGAACTGGTGATCCTGCCGGATATCGAAAAGCGCCTGGAAGCCTTCGTGCGCGTCGGTCACGGCATCATCATCTTCCCCGGCGGCGTCGGCACGGCCGAGGAATTTCTCTACCTGCTGGGCATTCTGCTGCATCCGGACAATCGCGACGTGCCCTTCCCGGTCATCCTCACCGGCCCAGAAAGCGCCGCGCCTTATCTGCAGCAGCTGCGCGACTTCGTCGGTGCCACTCTCGGCGAAGAGGCCCAGCAGCACTACCAGATCGTCATCGACGATCCGGCCGAAGTGGCCCGCCAAATGGTCGAGGGGCTAAAAGCCGTCAAACAGTTCCGCCGCGAGCGCAACGATGCGTTCCATTTCAACTGGCTTCTCAAGATCGAAGAAGGCTTCCAACATCCCTTCGATCCGACCCACGAGAACATGGCGAACCTGCAACTGACCCGGGACGTGCCGCCGCATGAGCTCGCGGCGAATCTACGCCGCGCCTTTTCCGGCATCGTCGCGGGCAACGTGAAGGACAAGGGTATCCGGCGCATCGAGCAATACGGCCGCTACGAGATACATGGTGACGCGGCGATCATGAAGCCACTGGACAACTTACTGCAGGCCTTCGTCGAGCAGCACCGCATGAAGCTGCCAGGCGACAGACCATACGTGCCCTGCTATCGGGTGGTGACCTAAGAAACGGGGCGTGACTGTTCCGGCACTCGCCAAGACATCGGAACAATACGTAACCTAAGGCTTTGCGGTTCTGAGCGATGCGAAGCTTAGGCGGCAGATTTGTCGGGGGCGACAGCCACGGCTGCGCTCCCACAATGATGACGGCCTGACCGGCTACGTCATCTTGCCCGCTGGGAGGTCCGCTTCGAAATGTAATCGCAACATGTCAGCGACACAGAGCGAGTCCGAAGCGGCTCGTGGTGGAAAGGTCAGGGCGGTATGTATCGGAAGGTCTACCTATTGTTCGCTACCTGATCTAACGAAGCCAGCCGAGTCAAGAAGCAGAATATTGCTCTCTTTCTCTGCTAGTTAATGAACGGCGTCCAGCATCCCTTATTGCGAAGCATTGCACCAATCCAAGCTCGACTTTGAGAGCTACTGACATATCGGCGATATATCGAGGCTAAAGTGGCAGGAATTAGCTTTAGGTGTATTCCATAGCATTTTGTCGACCTTCGCGCTGCAGCCTGCATCTTCTATAAGAGAAATATTTCCATCACACATTAAAGCCACAGCATTTCCGTCTTTAATTTTAAATTGCAGTTGGTAGCCTGAAAAATACTCCAGAGCTCTAGGTTCATTGGCTGTCGCACGAACAATAATGTCATTCAGCGAAAGCCCTTCCACATCACCGAATTTCACTTCTCCATCTATAGCCTGCGCGATATCCTTTAGCTTAGAGGCATAATCAAACATTGATTCATCATTATAGGAAGCGCAATTAGCACAGCCTGCGACCAGAAACGAAAATAATATACCTGTAAGCAATTTCATGACGCGTCCCATGCTGTAAGACATCCATCAGGGGTCTCCCCTGTATCAAGGTTCCAGTTCAAAAAAGCGTCAACAGGTCCACCTTCAAATACCGCTTGAGCGGCAATCTCCCAGTAAGATCGGATGTTCGCTACCGCGCGATCGAAAACCTCCTCATAATTCATGAGCCCCCTAGGTGTATCAAGGTTATATATATAAGAGTGCTCGACCTCTTCAAGAGTCGGATAAGTCAAGCCTTGGTCAACCGCAACATGCCGGGCTAAGGCAAAGAGACGGTGTCCCTCATCGGCACTATCTACAACGGCTTGGAATGCGTTATGCCAGTCTGAGGTTTTAGGTACACTTTGAGAGACGCATTCGGGATACGTCTGAAGTAAGCTCTCTGTCCAAACTTGCCCAACTACTGAATTGAGTTTCGAGTCGTCATCAGGATCGCCACAAGTCCCTATATTCTCACGCACCCGATCCGCATATCCGACGCCGCCGAGTTTTAGCTTTGTTTCCCATATGAAGGCATCCTGGTTCATCTCGCATACTCGATGCGCCCTCTTGTTCTGCTCATACGGACCAACTCGACGCTCCACAACAGGATGGATGGTTATATCAGCGATCACGTGTCCGATATAGCCGCAAAGCCAGGCAAATGCTTTTTGTTTTTCAGCGCCTGAAGGCCGCTCTTTGACCTTAGTTATTAAAGCCTTGAGCATCTCTCCGGTTCGCTCGTAATGCATACAATCAGCCCATTGAGCTTGGCTAGGCGAAGTCACGGCAAGATAAGGATAGTCTGGACTAACACAACCAAGCTCGATGAACTTAATATTCTGGCTAATTATCCGCTTCGCTTCGCTTGGCATAGTCAAACGTGCCAAGGCTGTATTTTCGCTGGCACACTGAGCTGCCGTAATATGTGCAAATGCACCGGGCATATAATCATCCTTAACTACATAAGATTGGGTCAGAATATCCCACTCTACATTGAGGTAAAGCTTCAGTAAAAGCTTTTCGCGTTAAACCGTACGATTTGGTAGAAGTGGCGGAACACACTGAAACGGGGACAGGCTGGCAAAAAATAACTGCAGTTACTTAGCCGGCTGAACTAGACATTTAATAAGCGTCAAGCAGACTCTGTACAGATACCTGTTTGGTCGGAAGCGGTCAATATCCCAAGCAACCGCCGCCAACCCTCACCCGCACTTCGAATTCCCACAGTTCAAACATGTAGCGCAGCCGTCCATTTGCACCACAGCCTGGGTGCTGCATTTACTGCATAGCTGAGCGCCGGCGGGGAAGCCATCACCTGGTTCCAGCGCCGCAGCGCCTTGGCTGGCTTCATAGGCGGCGCGTTTTTCGGCCAGGTATTTACGTTGGGTTTCGTCCAGCGACTGGCCTTCCAGCATGCCGATGGCGATGAGGTGGCGTTCCAGTACGGCGCCGATTTCCGCGACGATGGAAGGCATGTAGATGCCGCCTTTCTTCAGATAACCACCGCGCGGGTCGAACACTGCTTTGAGTTCCTCGACCAGGAAGGTGCAGTCGCCCCCTTTGCGGAACACCGCAGACATGATCCGCGTGAGCGCGACGATCCATTGGAAGTCGTCCATGTTCTTCGAGTTGATGAAGATCTCGAACGGCCGACGCTGCTCATGGGGCGTGCCGGCATTGAGGACGACATCGTTCACGGTGACGAAGAGCGCGTGCTCGAACAGCGGCGACTTGATCCTGTAGGTCATGCCGACGAGGATTTCCGGGCGCTGAAGGCTTTCGTCCATCTGCATGACCGAGCCGGTTTTTTCCTCGACGACGGCGTGGCGTTCGAGTGCCTCGTCCACGACTTTGAACCCCTTGATGCGCTGCTCGATTTTGATTGCCATGCCCCTCTCCTGTTTCAACGGAGGGCCAGAAGACCCGTCGCTCAGCCTCCAGCGCTCTTATCGGCGTTTCAGTTCTTCAGTATTTGCCGTAATAGCCTTCCTTCAGCGCGTCGAACAGGTTGGCGGCGGTATTTACCTCGCCATCGTATTCGACCTCTTCATTGCCCTTGAGCTCGACCACGCTGCCGTCCTCGAGCGTGAAACGGTAAAGCGTGTTTGCCAGGTCCGCTTCTTTCACCAGCACGCCCTGGAACGCGGCGGGATTGAAGCGGAAGGTGGTGCAGCCCTTCAAGCCCTGACGCCAGGCGTAGCGGTAGATGTCCTTGAAGGCTTCGAAGGGATAGTCAGTGGGCACATTGGCCGTCTTGGATATGGATGAGTCGATCCATTTCTGTGCGGCGGCCTGAATGTCTACGTGCTGGGTCGGGCTGACGTCATCGGCGGTGATGAAATAGTCCGGCAGCTTGCGCCCCGGATCGTCGGCGCCCGGCTGCGCCCTGGCGTTGATCAGGCTGCGATAAGCCAAGAGCTCGTAGCTGAACACCTCGACCTTCTCTTTGGCCTTGCGCCCTGGGCGAATCAGATTGCGTGAGTAGTGATGGGCGAAGCTCGGCTCGATGCCGTTTGAGGCATTGTTGGCCAGGCTCAGGCTGATGGTGCCGGTGGGCGCGATGGAGCTGTGGTGGGTGAAGCGCGCACCCAGCTCGGCCAACTGTTCGGTCAGTTCGGGCGCGTACTCGGCGATCTTCTGCATGTAGCGTGAATACTTGGCGTGCAACACGCGCCCTGCGACCCGGTCGCCGATCTGGTAACCGTCTTCCCTCATTTCCGGTCGCTTGCGCAGCATCTCGGCGGTGACTTCGAAGGTTCCGGTCAACAGCGGCGCCGGCCCCTTTTCCATCGACAGCTCCAGCGCCTGTTCCCAGCCGACCAGCGCCATCTCCCGCGCGACTTCTTCGGTGAATACGCAGGCCTCGGCGCTGCCATAGCGCAGTTTGAGCAGCGTCAGGGCCGAACCCAGTCCAAGGAAGCCCATGCCGTGGCGCCGCTTGCTCTCGATCTCGTGGCGCTGCTGCGCCAGTGGCAGGCCGTTGATCTCCACCACGTTGTCCAGCATGCGAGTAAAGACGCGCACCACTTCACGATATTTATCCCAGTCGAAGCGGGCATCGGCGCCGAACGGATCGATAACGAAATGCGTGAGGTTGATCGAGCCCAGCAGGCAGGAGCCGTAGGGCGGCAGTGGTTGCTCGCCGCAGGGATTGGTCGCGCGGATCGCTTCGCACCACCAGTTGTTGCTCAGCTGATTGACCCGGTCGATGAGGATGAAGCCCGGCTCGGCGTAATCGTAAGTGGACACCATGATCATGTCCCACAGGTGCCGCGCCTTGACCCGTCCGTAGACCCGGCAAGCGACCAGACCATCTTCCCGGAAGATGTAACTCTCGTGCACGGGCCATTCGCGCCAGATCACCTGCTGCGGATCGTCCAGGTCCAGTTCGGTCTTTTCCTTCAGGTGCAGCGGGAAGATCAGCGGCCAGTCTTGGTCGGCTTCGACCGCTTGCATGAACTCATCGGTGATCAGCAGGCTCAGGTTGAATTGCCGCAGCCGGCCGTCTTCGCGTTTGGCGCGGATGAACTCGCGCACGTCCGGATGGCCGACGTCGAAGGTGCCCATCTGCGCGCCGCGACGGCCACCGGCAGAGCTGACGGTGAAGCACATCTTGTCGTAGATATCCATGAACGACAGCGGCCCGCTGGTATGCGCGCCGGCACCGGAAACGAAGGAGCCGCGCGGGCGCAGGGTGCTGAATTCGTAACCAATGCCGCAGCCGGCCTTGAGCGTCAGCCCGGCTTCGTGGACCTTGCCGAGGATGTCGTCCATCGAATCGCTGATGGTCCCGGAGACCGTGCAATTGATGGTGGATGTGGCGGGCTTGTAATCCTGCGCGCCGGCATTGGAAATGATCCGTCCGGCAGGAATGGCACCGTTGCGCAGCGCCCAGAGAAAGCGCTGATACCAGTGCTCGCGAGTCTCGCTGCTTTCGACGTCTGCGAGGGCGCGGGCGACCCGCCGCCAGGTGGCGTCGACGCTGTCGTCGACGGCGCTGCCGTCCTTGCGCGTCAGCCGGTATTTCTGCGCCCAGATGTCTTCGGATGCCGCCTGCAGGGCAATGTCTGAGATGGTTTCGTTAACTGCTGCGATGGGTCCGCCTGTCTTCGCCATGCGCTGCCAGTCCTAAGATCCATGGGTTTAACAACCATAGAACGTTTGGACTCGCAGACACAGGGTCGATATCAACCCGAGAGGCGTAAGAAGCGTGAACCTGGACAGACGGTCGCGTTATAGCAATTGTTCCTGTCGTACTACCGTTGCCGCCGGGCGCACCCGTGCGAAACCGAGTAGTTCGGCCAGCTTCGCGCTCTTTTCTTGCCATTCGTAAAACAAGCTTTCACCAAGCAGCACGTAATGCCAGGGCAGCTCCTGGCGGTGCTCGAATGGGAGTCCGTTGATCCGCTCGCACCAGGTGTGCGCGGCCTTCAGCTTGCGTTGCACATCGGGGTGATTGACATCCTTCTGGGCCTTGGTTTCCACCAGATAGATGGCTTTGGCCGTGCGCACCAGAAAGTCTGGGCAGTAGAACGCGGGTAAGCCATCCTGTCTGACATAACGCAGGCGGGCGAAGGTATGGCGGGTTTCGCTGATCTTGCAGAACGCCGCGATGCTCGCATCGCGACTGGCCCAGTGAATGAAGCTCTGCTCCAGGCCGCCATGGCGGGCTGACCAGCCCTGGCGCTCATAAATGCATTTGTTGACTGCCTGGGAATGTTTCTCCTGCATCGAGAGCTTCGCCACTTCGGACAAGTATCGATGCTTCACTTCCAGCTCGCCTTGCGGCTTGATCGTCTCCGCCTCGATCAAAGCCAAAGCAAATATGCGGGTGATGTGATCAAGTACGGGTTGCAATAGCAACAAGCGCCAATTCTCGTCTATCAGAGGCTCGAACGGTTCGCTAAATAACCTCTCCTCAATGTAGCTTTCGATCCAGCCAGCCAGTTCCGCGGTATTGAGCTGCAAATAAGGCTTGGCCATATGTTCGGCAATCTTGTTGCCTTTCGGCAACGGTTGGCTCAACGCTTGAGCGATGCGCCGAGTCAGTCGGGCAAGGAGGTCGTTGTAGCCTCCAACGTTCATTACCGCGCCATCCACCCGATAGTCGCCGAACAGCGTCTGCGTCTGCAGGTCGTGTGAGGTGAACATATCGTTCTTGCCAAGCATCTCTTTGAGCTGCCGCTGGCTCAGCTGGGTGAAGGGTTGCAAGGTGGCGATAGCTGGTGCCTGATGCTCTAGCCATTCCTCGGTGTCACGCAGAATGAACGGAATGCCGAAGTCATAGCGGCCATGGTCCTCACGCAGACCGACCGGCAACATGTCGCCAGTGCTGCTGGTGTTGTCGCTGCCTTCGCCGGTGCTTCCGGCCAGCCCCTCCAGCATCAGTTCGTTGTAGAACGCCTGGAAAGCAGGATGCTCGATGATGGTAAGGACATCGATCAGGCTGTCGGGCTCCTGCCCCGCCTTGAGTCGCGCGCGGTTCTCCGCCTTGATATCGGCGTATTCCGGATCGCGCCACATCAGCCGCAGGCCCCGCCCGATGGTTTGCTCCAAGAGAATCTGCGCTTGGCTCGAACGCAGCGGCACGATCACACAGATATTGTTGACGTCGAAGCCTTCACGCAGCATCAGCACGCTGACGATCACCCGCGGATTGGCATGAGCGTCGACGTTGAACAGCCGCTCGCGTACCGGCGCCCACTGCTTTTCGCCCAACTCGGCCTTCTTGCCCGAGTCGATGGTCATGACCTCGTCTTCGCCCAGCCCTTCGTCCAACAGGAACTGCGCCACCAGCGGCGAAACCTTAGTGTCCTCGCAAACGACCAGCATCTTCGGGTGGCGCTCGGGAGCGATGGTCGCAAAATCGGTTTCCAGCTTGCGCAGCTTTTGCAGGCCCGCGCGCAGCATCACCCGTTGGCCTTCGCCGAGAACTGGGTTGCCATCGGCGTCACGCTCGGCCTTGAACTCCAGCGGCAGTGCGCCGATTTCCTTTCGCCGGTCAAGTACTAACGACTTCACCAGTCCGGCGGACATAGCGGTTTTCAGATCGAAATCAGTGATGATGTGGGGGAAATACAGCTTGCGCTTGTTCTTGCCGCTGCCAACATCGTTGTAAGGGGTGGCGGAAAAATCTACCTGCACGAAGCGCCGCCCCTTGCTCTCGGCGATCAGGCTCAAGCTTTTCTGCCATTCCACTTCGGTGACTTCACCTTCGCGCTTGAACTCGTGTATATGGTGCGCTTCATCGTTGAATACCAGCAGATCGGGCAAGCCAGCCAGATATTCGAGCACGTCGCCGCGGCCATAGCGTCGATCGAGCATATCCAGGCTGTTGCCAGCAGATCTGCCCGGCTGCAATGGCAGCAATCCAGCGATGACATCCTGTGGATCGGCGAGCGTGCCCGGCGCGCTCATTTCGTAGTCATCGTCGTCTTCAGAGACATCGCTTAACAAATGCCAGTTGGTAATCGCAATTAGGCCATTGCCAGTGGCCTTCAAGCCGATCTCATTCTTCGTGCAGCTGTTGTTGCGTACAAAGCCGAATACCTGCTCACGCCGGGCTTCTGGAATGAACAGCTCGGCATAGCGCGCCACATCGGAACTGGCGAAAACGCGCTGGCCGCGTACTTCCTTGCCAAGGAAGGCTTCCAGCAGACGCTCATAAACGATCAGTCCCGGCGCCACGATCAGGAAATGACGGGTAAAACGTGGGTCATCAACATCCGCCTCCAGCGCCGCCGTCTTGTTCAGCAGTTGCCAGACCAGAAGCGCCTGCAATACCCAGGTCTTACCGGTGCCGGTGGCCATTTTCAGGCAGTACTTGGGGTGGGCATGTTTGGCCTGGCTGACCTCGTTCAGCCGCTTGCTTGTCAGCAACGCATCCGGGGCCACTTGCCGATACAGATCCATCAGCGTGGCGCAACCGAGCACTTCGTGGGCAACGATGGCGTTGAGAATCGCCTGGCGCTGGCCTGGATGAAAATTCACACCATTACGCGAGGCGACCATTTCCGAGCCGAACCACCAAGTCAGCAGTTCGGCAGTGGTCGGTGTAACCAGTTCGAAGATATCCGCCGTACCCTCTTCCAGCCCAATACACAGGGCATTGGTACGGGCGGTCAGGGCATCGGAGAGTTGCAGCTGTTCGCGCTCGTTGCTGGCGAGTTCGCTCATTGCACGCCCTCCACGCCGACATTGACCGCTACTTCAGCCTCGAAGCCGAACACATCCACCGCCCGGACGCAGACCCGGCGCGGACCCGTCTTGGCCGGAACGTTCAGCACGGCCTGGGCCACCACCCGTAAAGGATCGCCGTCGTTATCCGCATTGCCGCGATAATCCTGCCATACCGAACGGAACACCTGGCCATCGTAGTCCGGGTCCACCGCCCAGTACTCGATCAATGCCAGCGGTTCCTTGTTTATCACCGCCTGCAATTTGGCCCGGTTGGCATCGTCGAGATTGATCGCTTCCGGCGACAGCAGCACGTAATTGGCTAGATCGACCGTCAGCGTTTCCTGCTGTCCATCGGCGCTACGCAGTCTGCGCACCGGTTTTATCTTCAGGTATTGCAGGCTGGCGAAGCGCACCGTGCCGCGCAGCTTTTCCAGGCTGCCCTTCTTCTTCAAGCGGTCGAGTAGATCCGGCGGTATCACCAATACTTCGAGGCTGGGATCATTGAACGCAGCGATGCTTTCGCCGATATTCGACTCGAAGTTCCAGCCCAGTACCACCACCTTGTCCCAGCCACCGAGCAGGCTGTCGCGTTGGGCCAGGGCCTTCTTCAAGGTGGCCGCCCCGGTCAGCTTGTTCGGTGAGTCGGCATAAACGAGGGTACGCACGCCACCGCCCGAGACGCTGCCGAGGTTGCGTGTGGGGTTTTCCTGCTCGGCCAACGGCAGGGCGCCATACAGCGACAATACGATCTGCGACAGGTCGCCGATACGGAAGCTGCGGCCCAGAGAGTTCTTCGCCGATTCGACGTGGTAGTCGCCGATGGCTTGGTAGAAGAATGGCTGTGCGTTCTGATCGATCAGCCGCTTGCGCATAATCATGCAGGCCGGTTTACCCAGGTCACTGGTGATCCAGCGGCGGCCCAGCCTCTCGGCCACGGCAGCGGTTGTACCAGACCCGCCGAAAAAATCGGCGACCAGGCCGTTTTCGGGGCAGGAAGCTTGGATTATTCGTTCGAGGAGTTTTGCGGGCTTTTGGGTAGCGTACTCAACTCGCTCATCTGCCATAGCGTTTATTTCGGAGATGTCAGTCCAGATATCCCCAAGAGCTTCTCCTTTTTCTTCGTCCAAGAACCGGATTAAGCGCCGTTTGCCCGTACTGGTCCTATAAATTTTACCTTGCGCTTCAAATGTGGCAATTGATGTATCAGAGTAATCTCCCAGGTCACAGTCTCTGAAAAGGCGCCCGTTGGCATCTGGTCGGAACTTAGCTCTGATGAACTCCGCGTCATACGGTTTGTAAACGTTATACCAAGAATACGTTTCGCCTTTTGAATAGAAGAACAGTGACTCTGAGTTTCTAGCAAATTGCTTACCGGTAGCCTTTGCGCCCCTTACTGGTTGTCGTTTCCACCGTATTTCGTTTCTGAAACAACCTTTCCCAAATACGTCATCCATTACCAGCTTGACGTAATGCCCCACATGCCAATCCAGATGCACATAGATCGAGCCGCTATCGCTCAGCAGCTCGCGCATTAGAATCAGCCGTGGTGTGATCATTTCTAGATAGGAGGCGGTACCGTCGCTCCAAGTATCCGAATAGGCGAACTGTTCGATTACCGTAGGTTTCTGTTCAAGCTCCACACCCGGCAGAGAGACTTTAGTGCGGTAGTCGGCCTTGGAGTCGAACGGCGGGTCGATATAGATCAGGTCGAGCTTGCCGCGCATGCTGGTCAACCCGGTGGCTTCATCGCCGGCGAGCAATGCAGCCATGGCTAGCAGGTTGTCGCCATAGATCAGCCGGTTGCGCCAGGGCATTTCCGCTTCACCATCTCCGCGCGATGGCTGCACCCCACTTGGCAGCCCGCCCTGCATCGAGGCCAGCGCTTGCTGGCGCAGATTGCCGGCAATCCAGTCCGTGGTCTTGCTGTCCTTCGACGGCAAGACCCATTCGCGGGTTTGTAAACCCACCCGGTGGCGCCCTTCCAAGCTCTCAAGAATTTTTACTGCAACCTGCCGCCCGCGGGCGACGATTTCGGGGAGTTGCTCCAGCAAGGATCTGGCCATGAGGTGGTACTGCATCCATTGAAACGAAAATTCAACGGATACTGAACCAAAACTAAACCACAGTTCAATCATGGACCTAACTTTCGGTTCCATGAACGAAAAAGCCCTTTTTGCCGAACGCCTGAAAGCCGCCATGCTCGATGCCGGCTATGAAGCCCGCCCCGGCGTGTTGGAAAAGCAATTCAATTCACGCTACTGGGGGCGCTCGGTTAGTTTCCAAGCAGCGCGCTCTTGGCTGACCGGCCGGTCGATGCCCGAGCAGGACAAGCTGCAGGTGCTAGCCGAATGGCTACGAGTAGAACCACATGTATTGCGCTTCGGCGAGAGGGCCTCCCTACGCATCCAAGAAACCCGCAGCCGCTGGGATCAAGCTTTGATCGGAGAGGAGCGAGAAGTGATGCAGGCCTATCTGGACCTGCCGGCCGAACAACGCAAGATCATTCGCGAAGTGATCATGGCTTTTACCAAGAGCAGAGAAGCTCAGCCACAGAAGTGAAGGGCTTAGGTCGCCGGATCGCCGCGATGGATAGATAGCCGGAGCAGCGGAGGCATCGAGCCCACTCCGCGCAAAAATTTATGAGCCTATTTTGTCGGATTGCCTTTATTAGAGCGATTCGAGGCATTCGGCGAGTGTCGTACCGAGGCCTTCTACCAAACGCTCATAGCCACGCGCATCGGCTTCGATGGTATTGCCCATGGCATCGAGTTCGGCCAGCTTCACCGGCAATCCGCGACTCAGCGTGTCGGCCAGGCGTGGGCGGCTCGGTGGCTCATAGAACACACAGCTGGGGCCGGCCTGTTGCAGGCGCTCGCGCATAGCGGCGACGTGTCGCGCGCCCGGCTGAGTCTCGCCGCCAGCGCTGAATGCGCCCGTGTGTTCGAGGCCATAGGCGGTCTCGAAATAGTCGTAGGCTTCATGGAAAACGAAAAATGGCTTGTCGGACACCGCAGCCAGACGAGTTTGCAGACGCTGGTCGAGCGCGTCCAGGCGTGCCTTGAACGCGGCGAGATTGGCCTGGTAGCGCTGGGCGTTCGTCGGATCGAGCACGGCGAGATCGCCAGCCATCTGCTCGGCAATTACCAGGGCATTGGCCGGCAGCAGCCAGAGGTGCGCATCAAGGCTGCCCGGACGATGATCGTGATCATGCTCTGCGTGCTCATCATGGCCGGCATGCTCTGCATGACCGTCATGGCTTTCACTGTGGTGATCGTGCTCGTCGTGGCTGTCACCGAAGTGGCGCAAGGTCAGGCCCGGCAGTGATTGCAGCACAACCTTCGGCCCGTCGCGGCCCTTGAGCACCGGGGCCAGAAAGCCTTCCATATCCGGGCCGATCCAATAAAACAGGTCGGCGCCGCGCACGTGCCGGACATCCGACGGACGCAACGCGTAATGATGGGCGGACGCCCCGGCGGGCAGCAGCACGGCCGGCGTGTCGACACCCTCCTGCACCGCCGCCGCTATCAATTGCAGCGGCTTGATGCTGGTCAGCAAATCGACCTCGGCACGGGCCGGGGCACTGGAGAACAAGGATATGGTCAGAAGCAGTGGCGATGAAAAAAGACGGTACACGGGCAACACTCGACTGGACTGAATAGGTAACATAATAACGTCTCTCCACAACCTCGTCTCTGCATATGCCCAAGACTCCGCTGGCCTATACGCCACACGATCATGATCACTGCGTCAGTCATGCACTGGCCGAAGCCGACACGCTCTGCGCGCGTTCCGGCGTGCGCCTTACCGCACTACGCAAACGCGTGCTGGAGCTGGTCTGGCAAAGTCACAAGCCACTCGGCGCCTACGACATCCTCGGCGAGCTGACCGAGCAGGATGGCCGTCGCGCCGCGCCGCCGACCGTCTATCGGGCGTTGGATTTCCTGTTGGAAAACGGCTTAGTGCATCGGATCGCATCGCTCAACGCCTTCATCGGTTGCAACCATCCGGAACACCCACATCAGGGACAATTCTTGATCTGTCGCAATTGCCACACCGCCATCGAGCTGGAACATGCAGCCATCAGCGATGCGATCACGACCGCGGCGGCCAGCGTCGATTTCAGCGTCGAAGGCCAGACGGTCGAAGTGGTTGGCCTTTGCGCGCCGTGCCGGAGCGCCGCATGAGCGAAGCGCTGATCCGTCTGGATGACGTCCACGTGCGGTTTGCCAAGCAGGCCGTGCTCGAAGGCGCTCAGTTGCAGGTGCATCGCGGCGAAATCGTTACCCTGATCGGTCCCAACGGCGCGGGCAAAACTACGCTGGTACGCGCCGTGCTCGGCCTGCTTCAGCCCGACAGCGGCACGGTCTGGCGCAAACCCAAACTGCGCGTTGGCTATATGCCGCAGAAGCTCCACGTCGACCCTACGTTGCCGCTGTCGGTGCTGCGTTTTTTGCGTCTGGTGCCCAAAGTGGACCGCGCCAGCGCTCTGACCGCGCTGGCCGAAGTTGGCGCCGAGCACGTTATCGACAGCCCGTTGCAGACTGTCTCTGGCGGTGAAATGCAGCGTGTGCTGCTCGCGCGGGCGTTACTGCGCAAGCCCGAGTTGCTGGTGCTGGACGAACCGGTGCAAGGCGTCGATGTATCCGGCCAGGCCGAACTCTATCGGCTGATCGGCCGTCTGCGGGATCGCTATGGCTGCGGTGTGCTGATGGTTTCTCATGATCTGCATCTGGTCATGAGCGCCACCGATCAGGTCGTTTGCCTGAATCGTCATGTCTGCTGTTCGGGCCACCCGGAGCAAGTCAGCAACGATCCGGCCTTCGTCGAACTGTTCGGCCAGGATGCCCGCAGCCTGGCGATCTACCACCACCAGCACGACCACAGCCACGACCTGCACGGTAGCGTGGTCACCGACAAAACCCATGTCCATGGCCCGAATTGCAAACATTGATCAACATGCCTGATTTTCTTCTCAACGCGCTGCTCGCCGGCCTGGCCCTGGCCCTGGTGGCCGGCCCGCTCGGCTCTTTCGTGGTCTGGCGGCGTATGGCCTATTTTGGCGACACCCTTTCCCATTCGGCGCTACTCGGCGTCGCGCTGGGGTTGATGCTGGAGGTCAACCTGACCCTGGCGATAATCGTCTGCTGCGTGCTGCTAGCGGTGTTGCTGGTGACCTTGCAACAACGCCAGCCGCTGGCATCGGACACCCTGCTCGGAATTCTGGCGCACAGCACCTTGTCGCTGGGGCTGGTTTCGCTGAGTTTCATGCAGGATGTACGCATCGATCTGATGGGTTACCTGTTCGGCGATCTGCTGGCCGTGAGCCCGACCGATCTGGCCTGGATCGTCGCAGGCAGCGCGCTGGTCCTGCTCATTCTGATGCTGCTGTGGCGACCGCTACTGGCGGTGACCGTGCATGAAGAGCTGGCCAAGGTCGAAGGCCTGCCGGTTGCAGGCATCCGTCTGGCGCTGATGCTGCTGATTGCCATAGTCATTGCGGTGGCGATGAAGATTGTCGGCGTGCTGCTGATTACCTCGCTGTTGATCATTCCCGCCGCGGCTGCCCAGCGCCATGCACGCACGCCGGAACAGATGGCCTTCGGCGCCAGTCTGCTGGGGCTGCTGGCGGTGTGCTGCGGGTTGGCGTTGTCTTGGTATCAGGACACGCCAGCCGGGCCGTCGATCGTGGTGTCGGCGGCGGGGTTGTTCCTGCTGAGCTTCGCCTGGCCACGCCGCTCAGGCTGATGCAACGAGTAGAGTGGGTGCAACCCGCCACACCAACCTTTCAACGCTGCCGGGCATACGAACAGTCATGAACCCAACCGCGCCCCTGCGCTATCTCCAAGGCTACCCGGACGCTCTGCAACAGCAGGTTCGGCACCTGATCGCCGAACAGCGCCTGGGCGATTATCTCGCCCGACGTTATCCGCAGCGCCATCAGATTCAGAGCGACAAAGCGCTGTATGACTTCGTCCAGAAACTCAGGCAGGCACACCTGAAAAGCGCGCCGGGTATCGACAAGGTGCTCTACGACAATCGCCTGGACCTGACCCACCGCGCCCTTGGCCTGCACACCGCCGTATCGCGCGTGCAGGGCGGCAAGCTGAAGGCGAAGAAGGAGATCCGCGTCGCCGCGCTATTCAAGGAAGCGGCGCCGGAATTTCTGCGAATGATCGTCGTGCACGAGTTGGCACATCTGCGTGAGAGCGAGCACAACCGCGCGTTCTACAAACTCTGCGAACACATGATGCCCGGCTACGCGCAGACCGAATTCGATCTGCGCTGCTACCTGCACTGGCGTGAACTGGAAAGCGCCTGAGAGCGACACGCGATACCAGCGCCGCCAGGTGTGAACTGCCAACCTCCAAGAGCTTCGCCCCGAGGGCGGGCCTCCCACGACTGGCACGGCGCATGCCAAATCCAGTAGGAGGCCCGCCTCGGGGCGATTGCAAGCCGTAGGCCTGCCGGGTCGTCTGCTCGGGCGTTTAGGCCGGCACTTGATCCGCCGCAGGCTGACGCGCCCAGATGCGGTGTTGCGCCAGCGCCTGCGCGAACGCTACAAACACCGTGGCCACATCCCCATCGTCGCCTGTCACCAGGCCGGCATCTTCCGGCAGGTTAAGCGCCGTGAGCAGTTGCCGCGCATCGCCCAGCACGGCGATCGGTTTTAGGTGCTTGTAGGCTTCGAGCAGGTAGTGCTTGGCCACGCCGGACTTGGCCATGGCCTGCACGCTTTGCGCGCCGCCAGGCACGAACACCGCATCGAAGGCGATGGAAGGCATGCCGTCCATAGCCGCGTCGGGAGTGAGCATCTTGCCATCGGCCGTTTTCACCGGGGCCGGTGAGGGGCCGATCAGCTTGGCCAGCGCGCCTTCGCCAGCCAGCTTCTGCTTGAAGGCATCAATGGCGGCACCGTCCACGCCATTAGCGATGAGGATGGCCACCTTGCGCGATTTGATATTGCCCGACAGATGATTCATCAGGCTCAGCGCCGGTGAGCTGGCCGGTGTCGGCTGCTTGATGCTGACAGTCGGTGCGGTCGGCGGCGTTACGCCGATGTTCTCGGCCACCCGGCGCGCCAGCTCCAGATCGATATTGGCGAGGATCTCGTTAACCTGGCGCTCACGAATGAACACCCGCTCGACCTTGCCCAGCTCGAAGCTGTAGGCGCCGATGATGTGTTCTTTCTCCGGCGCGCTCATGCTGTTCCAGAACAGTGTGGCCTGGGAGAAATGATCCGCGAACGACGGGCTGCGCACGCGCACCTTATGTCCTTCCATGCGCTCCGGGTAGCTCTCGAAGCCACCGCCACTGGCCGCTGGTGGGGTTTCCTTCGGCCAGCCGCTGTCGATGGAATTGGGCTCGTAGTTGGCGCGGCCCTTGTTGATCGTTTGTCGATGAAAGGCGTCGCGCTGATTGTTGTGCGTGGGCGCGATCGAGCGGTTGATCGGGATCTCGTGGAAGTTCGGCCCGCCGAGGCGCAGCAGCTGGGTGTCGGTGTAGGAAAACAACCGGCCTTGCAGCAGCGGATCGTTGGTGAAATCGATGCCAGGCACGATGTGGCCGATGTGGAAGGCGGCCTGCTCGGTCTCGGCGAAGAAGTTGTCCGGGTTGCGGTTGAGGGTCATCTTGCCGAGCTTCTGCACCGGCACCAGCTCCTCGGGGATGATCTTGGTCGGGTCGAGCAGGTCGAAGTCGAACGTGTGTTCGTCGGCCTCTTCTACCACCTGCACGCCCAGTTCCCACTCGAAGTAGTCGCCCATTTCGATGGATTCCCACATGTCACGGCGATTGAAGTCCGGGTCTTTACCGGCCAGCTTCAGGGTCTCGTCCCAGACCAGCGAATAGGCGCCAGAGACCGGCTTCCAGTGGAATTTGACGAAGCGGCTGACGCCCTCGGCGTTGACCAGGCGGAAGGTATGCACGCCAAAGCCTTCCATTGCCCGGTAGCTGCGCGGGATACCACGGTCGGACATGGCCCAGATGACCATGTGTGCCGACTCAGGCGTCAGTGAGACGAAATCCCAGAAATTGTCATGAGCCGATTGGCCCTGCGGAATTTCGTTGTGCGGCTCAGGCTTTACCGCATGGACGAAGTCGGGAAACTTGATCGCATCCTGGATGAAGAACACCGGCATGTTATTGCCGACCAGATCGAAGTTGCCCTCGTCTGTGTAGAACTTGGTGGCGAAGCCGCGGACGTCACGCACGGTATCGGCTGAACCGCGCGACCCCTGCACGGTGGAAAATCGCACGAACACTGGCGTTTCCTTACCTTTGCCGGCAAGAAAAGACGCCTTGGTCAGCGCGCTGTGATCGTCGTAGCTGACGAATACGCCGTGGGCGGCGGTGCCGCGAGCATGGACGATGCGCTCCGGTATCCGCTCATGGTCGAAGTGCGTGAGCTTCTCGCGCATGATGAAGTCTTCGAGCAACGACGGGCCGCGCTCGCCAGCCTTCAAAGTGTTCTGGTTGTCGGCAATCTTCACACCTTGATTGGTGGTCAATGCCTCGCCGGTGGCATCGCTGCGTGATGCCTCGAGATCATCGAGTTTGGCGCTGTGATTCTTGCGATCGACGGTATCTGTACCCGCCAACTCGCTGTGCTTTGGATCTTTGTTGTTCGTCATGATGGGCCTCGGTTGAGCAAATGAGCTGAACCGCGAAAGGCCATGGCCGCTCTTGCTGGGGCCTGATGCATGGATCAATTCACGGCGTACCGGTTAGTGACCTGCGAAAGCTGTACAAGGTTGCGCCGTGCATCGATTTGCTCAGCCTATGGTTGCGATGGGTTGCTTCAATGAAGGCAGGTTCGCTACGCCGATGAGGCACAAACGCGTAGAATGCACGCCTTTCGCCGATTATCCCGGCACTGACGACCGCACCCACAAGGTTCGCCCGTGATCGAATTCCAGCAAGTCCATAAAACCTACCGGAGCGCCGGCCGCGAGATACCGGCGCTGCGACCGACCCAACTGGAGATCGGCGCTGGCGAAGTGTTCGGTCTGATCGGCCATTCCGGTGCCGGCAAAAGCACTCTGCTGCGCCTGATCAACCGTCTCGAAGAACCCTCCGGCGGACGCATTCTGGTCAACGGCGAAGACGTCACTGCGTTGGATGCCGATGGCCTGCGGCGCTTCCGCCAACGTGTAGGCATGATCTTTCAGCATTTCAATCTGCTGATGTCCAAGACCGTGGCGGATAACGTCGCCATGCCGCTGCGTCTGGCCGGCACTTACTCGCGTAGCGAGATCGACAGCCGTGTCGCCGCGCTGCTCGATCGCGTCGGCCTGAAGGAGCAGGCACGCAAGTATCCCGCGCAGCTTTCCGGCGGGCAGAAACAGCGCGTCGGCATCGCCCGTGCGCTCGCCACCGAGCCGGACATTCTGCTCTGCGACGAGGCCACCAGCGCGCTCGATCCGCAAACCACCGCCTCGGTGCTGCAGCTGCTGGCGGAAATCAACCGCGAATTGAAATTGACCATCGTGCTGATCACCCACGAAATGGATGTGATCCGTCGGGTCTGTGACCGCGTGGCGGTGATGGATGGCGGCGAGATCGTTGAACAGGGTGCGGTGACGGATGTGTTCCTGCATCCCAAGCATCCGACTACCCAACGTTTCGTGCTTGAAGACGAAGCCGTCGAGGAAGGCGAGCAACGCGACGACTTTGCCCATGTGCCGGGTCGCATCCTGCGTCTGACGTTCCAGGGCGAAGCCACCTACAAGCCGCTGCTGGGTACCGTCGCGCGGGAAACCGGGGTGGATTTCAGCATCCTTTCCGGGCGCATCGACCGTATCAAGGACACGCCCTACGGCCAGCTGACCCTGGCCCTGGTCGGCGGTGACATGGCGGCAGCGCTGGCGCGCTTGGATGCCGCGGACGTACATGTGGAGGTGCTGCGCTGATGGAAGCTTTGCTAGCAAACGTCGACTGGTACGAAATCTGGCTGGCGACGCTGGACACGCTGCTGATGCTTGGCGGTTCGCTGCTGTTCACCATTCTGCTCGGCCTGCCGCTGGGCGTGCTGCTGTTCCTCACCGGCCCGCGCCAGCTGTTCGAGAACGGTCCGCTGTACGCCTTCCTCTCGCTCGTGGTCAACGTGCTGCGATCGCTGCCGTTCATCATCCTGCTGATCGTGATGATTCCCTTCACGGTGCTGATAACCGGTACATCATTGGGTGTAGCTGGGGCAATTCCGCCGCTGGTGGTGGGTGCTGCACCGTTCTTCGCGCGCCTGGTGGAAACCGCCCTGCGCGAAGTGGACCGCGGCATCATCGAGGCGACGCAGGCCATGGGCGCCACGACTCGGCAGATTATTTTCAGCGCCCTGCTACCCGAAGCGCGCCCCGGCATCATCGCTGCCGTTACCGTTACCGCAATCACGCTGGTGTCCTACACCGCCATGGCTGGCGTGGTGGGTGCCGGCGGGCTTGGCGATCTGGCCATCCGCTTCGGTTATCAACGCTTCCAGACCGACGTCATGGTGGTCACAGTCGTTCTGCTGCTGGTACTGGTGCAGGTGCTGCAAAGCGTCGGCGACAAGCTGGTGACGCATTTTTCCCGTAAATAATTGCCCTAGTTAACGCATGTTCAACCACAGATGGCGGCGCCTGTGCGCCACATCGATAAGGAGCCATCCATGAAAAAACTGCTTGCCGCCCTCGCCGCTGTTGCGGCCTTCTCTGCACATGCCGCTGACGAACTGAACGTCGCCGCCACCGCCGTCCCGCACGCGGAAATTCTCGAATTCGTCAAACCGCAGCTGGCCGAGCAAGGCGTGGAGCTGAACGTGAAAGTCTTCACCGACTACGTGCAGCCGAACATCCAGGTTGCCGAGAAGCGTCTGGACGCCAACTTCTTTCAGCACCAGCCGTACTTGGATGAATTCAACAAGGGCAAGGGCACCGAACTGGTCAGCGTCGCTGGCGTACACATCGAGCCCTTCGGCGCCTATTCCGACAAATTGAAGTCACTGGACGAGCTGCCCGATGGCGCCACCGTAGTCATCCCCAACGATGCCACAAACGGCGGCCGCGCCCTGCTGCTGCTGCAAAAAGCAGGCGTTATCACGCTGAAAGAAGGCGCCGGCATCACCGCCACGCCGAAAGACATCGCCGAAAACCCGAAGCACATCAAGATCCGTGAACTGGAAGCCGCGACCCTGCCGCGCGTGCTGACTCAGGTCGACCTGGCGCTGATCAACACCAACTACGCGCTAGAAGCCAAGCTCAATCCCACCGAAGACGCCCTGGTCATCGAAGGTAGCGACTCGCCTTATGTGAACATCCTCGTCGCCCGCCCGGATAACAAAGACAGCGCCGCCATGCAGAAGCTGGCCCAAGCCCTGCACAGCGACGCGGTGAAGCAGTTCATCAACGAGAAGTACAAGGGTGCGGTCGTACCAGCGTTCTAAGCGGATGATCCGCCGATCGCGCCGATCGGCACCCACCAAGGCCCGCCTGGCACATGCCAGCGCGGGCTTTTTTATTCTTCCGCGTGGCTGAGACCCGGCTTGATGGGTTTCACCGACCTTCGTTTCCCGATCAGCCTATTCCAGCGCCAATACCGCCGGCAATTGCTCGGCAAGTTTTTCTGGGCGCAGTGGGGCGCGGATGAAGCCGCGCAGGCGACCGTCCGGACCGACAAGTGCAAGGTTGCCGCCGTGATCGACGGTGTAGTTTTCTTTCGAGGTGTCGGCCGGGATGAACGGGACACCGACGGCGTTGGCCAGGGTCTGGATGTCATCCAGCGGGCCAGTCAGGCCGATGAAGCCGGCACCGAAATAGTCGAGGTACTTTTTCAGCTGTTCCGGGGTATCGCGTTCGGGGTCGACGCTGACTAGGATCGGCTGCATCCGCTGGCGCACTTCTTCCGGTAGCTTGCCGCGCAGCTGCCGCAGCTCGGCGAGGGTGGCGGGGCAAATGTCCGGGCAGAAGGTATAACCGAAGAACAGCAGGTTCCAGCGTCCTTCGAGCTGATCCATCGATACCGATTCGCCGTCCTGGTTGGTCAACGTCAGGTCTGGCACATCACGCCCCTGCGGCAGCATGACAATACCCGCATCGAGCAGCTCGGCGGTGTCGAGTTGCTGCTCCGTATTGAGCACCTTGTAGACGGTCAAGCCAATGACCAGCGCAACCAACGCCACGAGGATGAATACGGTTTTCTGGATGCGTGTCATGAAGGTCCTTGGCTGCCTGCTAGATGTTTAGCAGCAGATAATGATCAACCAGCAGCGCGATGAACAGCGCGAACAGGTACCAGATGCTGAATTTGAAGGTCTTGATTGCCGCGTGAGGCCGGCTGTCGCGGTAGAGTACGACGGCCCAGAACAGAAAACGCGCGCCCAGCAGCACAGCCGACGCCAGGTAAAGCGGGCCGCTCATGTGAATGGCGAAGGGCATGAAGCTCACCGCCAACAGCACCGCGGTATAGAGCAGGATGTGCACCTTGGTGTAGTGCTCGCCATGGGTCACCGGCAGCATTGGGACATTGACCTTGGCGTATTCCGCCTTGCGGTGGATCGCCAACGCCCAGAAGTGCGGCGGCGTCCAGGCGAAGATGATCAGCACCAGCAACAGTGGTTCAGCGGTCACCTGGCCCGTTACCGCGACCCAGCCGAGCAGCGGTGGCGCAGCACCAGCCAACCCGCCGATGACGATGTTCTGCGGCGTGGCGCGCTTGAGGAAACCGGTATAGATCACCGCATAGCCGATCAGCGAGGCCAGCGTCAGCCAAGCCGCCAGGGCGTTGGTGAAGGCCAGCAGCAGGCCCATCCCCGCGACACTGAGCAGCAGCGCGAACAGCAGTGCCGCCGCTGGCGAGACCCGCCCTTCGGCCAGCGGTCTTTTGTGGGTGCGCGCCATGACCGAATCGATGCGCCGGTCGACCACATGGTTGACCGCCGCCGCTCCGCCGGCGCAAAACGCGATTCCGAGATTACCGAAGAGCAGCACCGTCCAGGGCACGCCGGCGCGCGTGGCGAGAAACATGCCCACCAAGGACGTGATGAGCATCAGCAGCACCACTTTCGGCTTGGTCAGTTCGAGGTAATCGCGCCAAGTGGCCTGGACGCCGCGTTCGCTGAGTAGAGTCGTCGCCATGGGGATTCTCCTTCTGGTCAAGCGCGAGGCAGGTCGAGCCCGCCCGTGGTATTCGAAAGGGTTCGTGGCGTCGCGTGCGGCTGCGCCATGGCATAAGGCCGGCGCGCCACGTAGAGGCGATGGTTGATCAGGACGCAGACCAGCAGCAGCAGCGCGCCACCGGCGTTGTGGGCGACGGCTACTGCCAGCGGCAGGTTGAGCAGCACGTTGCTGATACCGAGGCCGATCTGCAGCGTCAGCGCGGCCAGCAACAGCCCGGCAAGACGCGCCATGCCATGGCACCAGAGCTGCCAGGCGAGAGCCAACAGCACCAGCGCTACGCTCAGCGCGCCAAGACGGTGGGTGAAATGAATAGCGGTGCGCGCCTCGCCGTAAAGCATGCCTCCCAGGTAGTTGGGGCCAATATCATGCTGGGCCAGATTGAAGGCGTTGGCGAAATCCATCTGCGGCCACCATTCGCCATGGCAGGTAGGGAAATCAGTGCACGCGACGGCCGCATAGTTGCTGCTGACCCAGCCACCAAGGGTGATCTGAGCGATCACCAAGACCAGCGCACCGGCTGCCAGCGCGCGCAGCCTGGTCGGCAGCACGGGCAGGTCAATGTGCTTGCCCGACAAACGCAGACTCAGCAGAAACAGCAAGCTCAAGGTGGTGAAGCCACCCAGCAGATGTGCGGTTACTACCTGTGGCCAGAGTTGCAAGGTCACGGTCCACATGCCGAAGGCTGCCTGGGCGATCACCACCGCCAGCAGCAATAGCGGCAACTTCAGCGGTTGCTCCGGCAGCGACCGACGGCGCACGGCTTGCACGGTGAGTCCGAGAATCACCAGCCCCAGCGCGCCGGCGAAGTAGCGATGGACCATCTCGTTCCAGCCCTTGTGCACCTCCAGCGGGGCCTCAGGGAAGCGCAGCGCCGCCAGGCTCTGCGCTTGCTCGCTCATGGGCACGGCGAGAAAGCCGTAGCAACCGGGCCAATCAGGGCAGCCGAGCCCGGCGTGGGTCAGGCGGGTGTAGGCGCCGAGCAGTACCACCACAACGGCCAGCAGCGTGGCGAATACGGCAAGGCGATAACCGGGGCGTGACGTTTGCGGCATAAGGTCCTCGTTTCACTCGGGCTGGAGGCTGGGCGATCAGTCTTTAGTCGTTGCTGAGCCTTCAACCCGACAGCCCCTTCTTCGTTTCGTGTTGCCATCTGTACTTGGTTTCCCCCCCGTCCAGCCTCCAGCCTTTATCGTTCTTATCGTCTTTATCCAATCTGGGAGATTTTCAACAAATGCTTCAGGTCGTCGAGGATGGCCTTGCCGTTGGCTTTCGCGTCGTAGCGCAGCACCAGGTTGCCGTGCGGGTCGACGATCCACAGCTGTGCGCCGCCGGGTGCCTCGGGGTGGCGGGCATACACCGCTGGGTCCAGTGAATAGCGCTGCAATTGCGGGTATTCGCGCTGGAGGCGCTGCGCGTAATCGGCAGCCAACGTCTGCCCGCTGGCCAGGGCATGGCTGGCGCGCCCGGCTTCACGCGCCAGGCCGATATTGATCTGCCGCGCCAGATAGACCAGTTGCTGACAGGCCTCGTCGCAGCCGTCCGGGGCGGTCACCAGCAGCTCCCAGCGCGGCTCGGCCGCTACCGGCGCGGTCACGCCGAGCGCGTCGCGGCCCTGACCGGTAGCGACGAGCGTACCGTCGTAGGTTCGGGTTTCCGGCACCCAAAAGTCGAAGCGGTACATCGCCGAGGCCAGCAGCATCGGCCCGATCACTACCGCCAGGATCAGCAGCAGCTGAAGCCGCCCGCGACGCCGATGAGGCGCGGAAGGATAGATTGTCGGATTCATCGCATTCACTGCTTGCTCCCCCGTGCCTGATGCACGCCGAAATAGATGAACAGCGCCAGCAACGCTGCCGCCAACGCAAACCACTGCACGGCGTAGCCCAGATGTTGCTGCGGACGCATGGCGGTGATCGGCCAGTCGGCGCGGTAGGCCGCCGGGCCCGGCTCCAGTCGCAGCTCGTACTTGATGCCATCGCGCCCAAGCAACTCCCACAGCGCCTCGACGTCGACGTGATTGATCAACCGTGGCCAGCCTTCCGCCATTCGGCTATTGAGGATGAACGGCTTTCCAGTGGGTGCGTAGGTCCAGGCGGCCAGCTTCAGCGGACGATCCGGGGTGTCGAATTTCGGTGGGATTCGCCGATCCGGCCAAGGTATCCAACCGCGGTTCACCAGGACCCAGCGACCGCTGGGCTGATCTTGAAAGGGTTGCAGCAGCTCGACACCGACCTGACCGTCGCGCGTGCGGCTGTCCAGCAAAAAGCTGTGCTCGGCATCGAAGCTGCCCTGTAGATAGATGCGGCTGTAGGCGGGATCGGCAAGCTGTTCGATCTGCTCCGGACTCACGGGCGCGGCTTGTTCGCGAGCCTCCTGACGCGCCAGCATGTCTCGCTTCTGCTCTCCGCGCTCCAGCTGCCAGAAGCCCAGCCAGACCAGCAACGGTAGCAAGGTCAGCACCACCAAAGTCGGCACCAGACCGGGTTTGAAGCCGTTCATGCCCTGCCCTGCGGCGTATCGATCCGGCTGGCTATACTGCACCCCCACTTCTCCCCGTTCACCTATCACGGCGGACCCGCTCATGCTCAAGGCGGCAATTGTTCTGTTATTAGTAGCCACGCTGGTCAGTCTGTTCAGTGGTTTGTTCTTTCTGGTCAAAGACGAGGGCAAATCCTCTCGCCTGGTGACCGCATTGTTCGTTCGCGTCTCCCTCTCTGCCCTGACGGTCGCGCTCATCGCCTGGGGTTTTTATACCGGTCAGTTGCAGCCGGGTTTCGGTTAAGACACATCCTTAAAACTCCATGATGGGCTTCACCCACCCTACGACCCTGGCGGGTGCAACCTACGCATCGTGCAAAACCGCATCGGCGCGTCACACCCGCCTACAGAGACGGTTCGCGTCTTGCCTCGTCCAGCCTCCGGCCTCCCGCGCCGTTGTCGGCTTTAAAGCACGTAGACAAAGATGAACAGACCGATCCACACCACGTCGACGAAGTGCCAGTACCAGGTCGCGGCCTCGAAACCGAAGTGCTGCTCAGGCGTGAAGTGGCCACGAAAACTGCGCACCAGCATCACCGTCAGAATAATTGCGCCCATGGTCACGTGAGCGCCGTGAAAGCCTGTGAGCATGAAGAAGGTTGCGCCGTAGATACCCGAGCCAAGCGTCAGCCCGAGTTCGGTATAAGCGTGCACGTATTCCTCAGCTTGCAGGGCTAGAAACGAGGCGCCGAGGAGCACGGTCAAACCCAGCCCCAACTTGAGGTGCTTGCGATTTCCCTTGCGCAGTGCGTGATGCGCCCAGGTCACGGTAAAGCTGGAGCTGACCAGCAAGAGGGTGTTGATCAGCGGTAATCCCCAAGGACTGATGGTGCCTTCAGGCGCTGGATAGATTTGGGGATCCGGGTTGTTCAGCAGCGGCCAGGTGTATTCGAAATTGGGCCAAAGCATGTTGCTGACGCCTTTGTCGCCATCGCCACCGAGCCAGGGGCCGGCCCAATAGCGGACGTAGAAAAGAACGCCGAAAAAGGCAAGAAAGAACATCACCTCGGAGAAGATGAACCAGCTCATGCCCCAGCGGAACGAACGGTCCATCTGCGCGCTGTAGAGCCCGGCACGACCCTCGCGAACCACCGAGCCGAACCAGCCGAACATCATGTAGGCGATCAGCAACGCGCCGATAAAGAAGATCAGTGGACCGTTGGATTCCGCGCGCTCGGCCTTGAGATCGTTGAACCAGGTGCCGAGGCCATAAACGGTGACCAGCAGTGCAATCGTGGCGATGATCGGCCACTTGCTCTGGGCGGGAACGTAGTAATTCTCGTGCGGTGTGGTCTGTTGGCTCATTGCAGACTCTCCTTCGTCGCCACCGCGGACGCCTGATCAACGACGGCGACGGGAGGTTGGCGAGACGTGATGTCGAACAGGGTGTAGGCGAGCGTCAGGTGACGCACATCTGCGGGTAGATCACGATCGACGATGAAACGCACCGGCATCTCGATGCGCTCACCGGGCTGCAGCACTTGCTGGGTAAAGCAGAAGCACTCGGTCTTGTGGAAAAACGCCGCCGCCTTGGATGGCGACACGCTGGGCACCGCCTGCGCCGTCATCGGCTTATCGGTTGGGTTGTAGGCGATGAAGCGCATCTCCCGGCTGGACCCGGGGTTCACGCTGATCTGGTCGGCTATCGGCTTGAATTCCCAGACCATCCCCGACGCATTGGTGGCGAGGAACTGCACCCGCACCTCGCGTGCCTCGTCCACCGTCTGCGTGCCTTCGTAAGCGCCGGCCGTCTTGCCGTTGATGCCGAAGGCCTTGCACATCACGTCGTAGATCGGCACCAGCGCGAAGCCGAAAGCGAACATCGCCACCACGACGAGCAGCAGACGGCGCACCAAACGGGCGGTGGGCAGGGAATCGCTCATTGCATCCTCCTCGCATTGGGCCGTTTATCGTGCACAGGCTTCGGCTTGGCACCCTTGCACTGGTGGGCTGAAGCCCACCCTACAATGCTTTCGCAGCCACTCTGGTGGGCTGAAGCGGAGCGCCGCCCGGCCCACCCCGCGAAGGACTCGCCGCTATACGGATGGCGTAGGGTGGGCTTCAGCCCACCAATGCAGCTAGCGGCCAACTCCCGAGCAGCTGCAGCGCACGCCATTGAAGCCACCGTTCGTCCAGCCTCCGGCCTCCAGCCTCCAGCGGCTCCATTATTCATGCTTGGGCCCCGTCCGATGCTCATGCAGCTCCTCCACACTCGGCGGCACGCTGAAGGTGTGGTAAGGCGCGGGCGACGGCACGCTCCACTCCAGTCCTTCGGCGCCGTCCCAGGGTTTAGCCGCAGCCGCCGGGCCGCCGCGGATGCACTTGATGACGATGAACAAGAACAAGAGCTGAGTGGTACCGAACATGAAAGCGCCGATGCTCGAGACCATGTTGAAGTTGGCGAACATCATGTTGTAGTCGGGGATCCGCCGCGGCATGCCGGCCAGCCCGACGAAGTGCATCGGGAAAAACGCCAGGTTCATGCCGATAAAGCTCATCCAGAAATGCAGCTTGGCCAACGTCTCGTCGTACATATGCCCGGTCCACTTGGGCAACCAGTAGTAGGCCGAGGCGAAGATGCCGAAGATCGCGCCGGGCACCAGCACATAGTGGAAGTGCGCCACCACGAAGTAGGTGTCGTGGTATTGGAAGTCCGCCGGGGCAATGGCCAGCATCAGCCCGGAGAAGCCGCCAATGCTGAACAGGATGACGAAGGCCACGGCGAACAGCATCGGCGTCTCGAAGGTCAGCGAGCCACGCCACATGGTCGAGACCCAGTTGAACACCTTCACTCCGGTCGGCACTGCGATCAGCATGGTCGCGTACATGAAAAACAGCTCGCCGGTCAGCGGAATGCCGACCGTGAACATGTGGTGCGACCAGACGATGAACGAGAGGAAGGCGATCGCCCCGGTGGCGTAGACCATCGAGGTGTAGCCGAACAGCGGCTTGCGGCTGAACGCCGGGATGATCGAACTGACCGCGCCGAACGCCGGCAGGATCATGATGTACACCTCGGGATGGCCGAAGAACCAGAACACATGCTGGAACAGCACCGGATCACCGCCGCCCGCGGCGCTGAAGAAACTGGTGCCGAAGTGGATATCCATCAGCATCATGGTCACCACACCGGCAAGCACCGGCATCACCGCGATCAGCAGGAAGGCCGTAATCAGCCAGGTCCAGACGAACAGCGGCATTTTCATCAGCGTCATGCCGGGGGCGCGCAGATTGAGGATGGTCGCCACCACGTTGATCGCGCCCATGATCGAACTGATGCCCATCAGATGGATGGCGAAGATGAAGAAGGTCACCGACTCCGGCGCGTAAGTCGTCGACAGCGGTGCATAGAAAGTCCAGCCGAAGTTGGGCCCACCTCCCTCCATGAACAAGGTGCTGACCAGCAGGGTGAAGGCTGCCGGTAACAGCCAGAAGCTGAAGTTGTTCATCCGCGGCAGGGCCATGTCTGGCGCGCCGATCATCAGCGGAATCATCCAGTTGGCCAGGCCGACGAAGGCCGGCATCACCGCGCCGAATACCATGATCAGGCCGTGCATCGTGGTCATCTGGTTGAAGAACTCCGGCTGCACGATTTGCAGGCCCGGCTGGAACAACTCGGCGCGGATGACCATGGCGAAGGAACCACCAAGGAGGAAGGCGCAGAAGCTGAACCACAGGTACATCGAACCGATGTCCTTGTGATTGGTGGTCAGCACCCAGCGCATCAGCCCCTTGGCCGGGCCATGGTGATGGTCATGCCCGGCATGACCATGATCGTCGATCACTGCACTCATCGCCGCCTTCCTCTTATTGACTGGCTTCTTCGGCCTGTTTGAAGTCGAGCACGTCTTTCGGCGTGACCATGTCGCCCTTGTCGTTGCCCCACGCGTTGCGTTCGTAGGTCACCACGGCAGCGAGGTCGACCTCCGACAGTTGCGGGCCGAAGGACGGCATTGCCGTACCCGGCGATCCTTTGACGACGATGCTCAAATGGTCTTCCGCTTCGCCAGTGGCGATGGGCGAACCCTTAAGTGCAGGGAACATCGGTGGCAGGCCTTCACCGGTCGGCTGGTGGCAGGACGCGCAGTTGGTCTGGTAAACGGTCTCGCCGCGGGCGACCAGCTCTTCGAGCGTCCATTCCTTGCTGGTCAGCTCGGCGAGCTTGGCGGCCTCGGCCTTCTTCTCGCCCAACCAGGCGGCGTAGTCTTCCTTTGACTTCACATCCACGACCACCGGCATGAAGCCGTGGTCCTTGCCGCACAGCTCGGTGCACTGGCCGCGGTAGATGCCGGGCTCATCGATGCGGGTCCAGGATTCGTTGATGAAGCCGGGAATCGCATCCTTTTTCACCGCCAGGTCCGGTACCCACCAGGAATGGATGACGTCCGCCGAGGTGATCAGGAAGCGCACCTTGGAGCCGACCGGAATGACCAGCGGCTGGTCCACCTCCAGCAAGTAATGCTCGCCCTTGGGCGCAAGATTGTTGATTTGGTCGCGCGGGGTGGTGAGGTTGCTGAAGAATTCCACATCCTCGCCCAGGTACTTGTAGTGCCACTTCCACTGGTAGCCGGTGACCTGAATATCGACATCCGATTCGGACGCGTCGTAGATGTGGATCAGCGTACGGGTCGCCGGTACCGCCATGCCGACCAGAATCAGCAGCGGAATGATGGTCCAGAGCACCTCGACCTTGGTGTTCTCGTGAAAGTGCGCCGATTCCAGCCGCTTGGAGCGGCGGTGAGCGAACATCGACCAGAACATCACCGCGAACACCAGCACGCCGATGATCACGCAGATCCAGAAGATGGTCATGTGCAGATCGAAAACGGAGCGACTGACCTCTGTGGCACCGGAGCGCATATTCACGTCCCAGGCCGCCTGGGCCTGACCGAATAGCGACCACAGCCCAATCCCCATCCAGACTCGTGGATGTCGCGACATTGCGGGTTCCCC
The DNA here is from genome assembly GCF_982611455.1 of Stutzerimonas sp. Taxonomy (NCBI): domain Bacteria; kingdom Pseudomonadati; phylum Pseudomonadota; class Gammaproteobacteria; order Pseudomonadales; family Pseudomonadaceae; genus Stutzerimonas; species Stutzerimonas sp. Next base: position 35,862 of record NZ_CEXBBO010000002.1, on the reverse strand, counting down.
TTATGGTTCTTGTTATCCCGCCGACTGCTTCGGTCCGATCACCAACGAGCAACACGCTCGATTCAATGACCTGATCAGGCTCCGACCTGGCTCCCCCCAATTCCTGGTTGCCAGGCGGCGCTTTGCATGGACAGTCGGATTCAATCGGTACGCTTACGAACGGAGTATAGACAGCGATCCCGGACTGGCAATTTCGTCAGACTCTCGTTCAGTTCAGGCGCTGGCTTCAGCTTCTGCGGGATCATCGTTCTTCTTCACACCGCGAATATTCATCAGTGCCAGACACACCTGCAGCGTGATCAGCGCCCATGCTTGAGCGTGCCAACCCCAAATCACCCATAGCAGGTTGCTCAGCAGAAAACACCAGAACCCCACCGTACGCCGCCCCGGCTTCAGCGAGCCGATCAGCCAGGCCGCCAGAACCGTGACCACCATTGCCGGCCATTGCAGCAGGTCGATCCAATCCACATTGCCTCCGAGAATGCGTATGCGCGCCGGGCCATACCGGCGCCGCAGCAATACAGAGATTGGTGCGCGGCGCGCTGCGTATAGTTCCGGCGAGCCGCCTTGCGGTGTTTCCGGTGAGGTCCTTAGAAAAGAACCGTTTGGCAAGGTCGCGGGGATAGCGGGCCTGTCTCAAGCGCAAAAGCATCGCGCCGGGGCGGCCCTCCCACAAAGAGCGAAAAACCGCGCCGCCGCAATTTTTTGTAGGAGGCGCGACCCGCGGCGAATGCAGGCCGCAGGCCTGCCAGCCCTGTAGGGTGGGTTTTAGCCCACCGAAGGTGTTTCGCTACCGCTAGGCGAGATTCCATGGCACGGGTTTGAAGGCGATTTGTTCTGGCGTATTGAACGGCACGGCACCAAGTTTCGGTGGGCTGAAGCGGAACGCTGCCCGGCCCTCCTACGATAGTCAGGCAGGCGGGCGCGATTGACGTGGGGTCCAGCATTCGGCCGCGGCAGGCTCAGATCAGGCTCATCTGCTGCCCGGGCGGAGCGAAGCGACTGCAGTCGAGGCCATAGTTCTGGTCCCGGCGGTTGTAACCCAGCCGTTTGCAGGCCAGTTGAAAGCGCTGGGCGAGCAACTGAGCGAACTGCCCTTCGCCGCGCATACGGCTGCCGAAGCGGCTGTCGTAATCCTTGCCGCCGCGCGATTGCCGCACCAGGCTCATGACGTGGGCGGCGCGCTGTGGGAAATGCTCCTGCAGCCATTCATCGAACAGCGTGGCTACTTCATGAGGCAGCCGCAGCATCACGTAGCCGGCCGAGCGCGCGCCAGCGTCCCGCGCCGCTTCGAGCATGCGTTCCAGCTCCATGTCGTTGATCATCGGAATCATGGGTGCGCACATCACGCTGACCGGCACACCCGCCTCGTGCAAGCTGCGCAACACTCGCAGTCGCGCCGAAGGCGATGCCGCGCGGGGCTCCATAATGCGTTTGAGTTCATCGTCCAAGGTAGTCAGGCTGACTGAAACACTAGCCAGGTTTTGCTCGGCCAGCGGCACCAGCAGGTCCAGATCACGCAGCACCAGCGACCCCTTGGTAATGATGTGTACCGGATGCTTGAAGCGCAGCAGAATTTCCAGCGCCTGGCGCGTCAATCGCTGCTCGCGCTCGATCGGTTGATAGGCATCGGTATTGACCCCCAGCGCAATGGGCTGCGGCACGTAGCCGGGCTTGCTCAGCTCTTGCTCCAGGCGCTCGGCGAGGTTGGTTTTGGCGATCAGGCGGGTTTCAAAATCGATCCCCGGCGACATATCCCAATAAGCGTGACTGGGCCGCGCAAAGCAGTAGATGCAGCCGTGTTCGCAACCACGATAGGGATTTACCGAGCGATCGAAGCCGACATCCGGCGACTGGTTACGGGTGATGACGGTTTTCGCCGTCTCGCTGCGCACCTCAGTGGCGCGGGTCGGCGGCACGTCCTGCTCCCAACCGTCGTCGTACGCTTCGCTATGCGTCGGAGCGAAGCGGTTGTCGGGGTTGACCGCGGTGCCGCGACCGCGCGGTGTGGTTTTTGGTGCGAACATGGCGGGCTCCGAAATACTGTATATAGATACAGTATCAGAGCCAGACGTTGCATCGCCAACATCAATATGCCCGCCCGTCGCCGTAGGGTGGATCGCGCCTCATCGATTCACCCTACGGCGCACCGCCCGGCCAATCGGAGCACGCGCGTCCTAACGCAATCGGTGGGTATGAACATCGACATCCGCCCTACATCGCGGAATGGCGTCAGCTAGAACGACGACGCACCTGCACCTTGCTGTACTCAGCTTCCGCACCGTCGCTGAGCTGAATGAGGCCACGCTGCGCCAGCTCGCGGGCACGCCAGTAGAGAAACAAGTCGGTGGGAAAGAAGCCATCGCAGCGGCCCATGACCTCGGCCATGGCGCGAGCCAGTGGCATCCAGTCGTCGCTGCAAGCTGCTACCAATTCGTCGTCGATCCGCGCGTTGCTCTCACCCACGAAACGACCGTCGATCCAGCGACGTATCGCAGCGTTCTCTTCAGCGACGGTCCGCCATTGGCTGGCGAGGTCGGCGATGCGAGCCGGCTCGACGAGGCGCGTTTGATAAAGCGCAGCCAGAGCATCCAGCGCATGCATGGACACCGCCATGCGCGTGCCGACACGACTATCGCCCGTGCCGCAAACGACCTCGTGCAGCGGTATCGCAGCACCTTCCAATGCCGCCGCCACGCGGGCCAACATCAGTTGTTCGGAGGCGCTGTCGCCATGCCAGACCGTTACCGGACGCGACTGGCCAGGCAGCCCTGCCAGCCACTCGGCATCTTCGTCGACTCCTGCGAAATCAGGCCGAGGCTCCAGTCCGACGGGCCAAACCTCCTTCCAGAAGTCCGATCGCATCGCACACGGGCGCCTTTCGATATCAGCAAGCGGGCCGACAGCCAGATCGTCACGCAGCACGCGCACCTCGTCGCCAGCGCTTTCGTCCACCAGCTGCCGGACGCTGTCAGCGGCAAGGTCGCCACAGGTGAGATGCCACATGGCAAATCTCCCGTCGATCAGTCGGATTTTTTCTTCAGCTTCGGATTCGGGAAGAACTGCACGGCCTGCACCTGCGGGTCGGCGGGTTTCGGCTTGGCCTGATTGACTCGCGTGCCCAACTCCGACGGCACAGACTGGCCCTGGGCGTTGAGGGTGTCAGCGTAGCCGCACTCGACGCACTCGCGATGCGGCACGCCATCGACATCCCACATCTTGATGCTGTCGCTGGCGCTGCACGCCGGGCACACGGCACCGGCGATGAAGCGTTTGGTTGTCGTTACCTTAGCATCGTCGCTCATGCCACTTCCTCGGTCAGGCCGAGGTGGCGTAGCAGCGCATCGGTAGACGGCTCGCGGCCCCGGAAATCAACGAACAGCACCATCGGTTCCTGCGAGCCGCCGCGCGCCAAGATGGCAGCGCGGAAAGCGCGCCCGGTTTCGGCATTGAACACGCCTTCCTCCTCGAAACGCGAAAAGGCGTCGGAAGACAGCACTTCGGCCCACTTGTAGCTGTAGTAACCCGCCGCGTAACCGCCGGAGAAGATGTGCGCGAAACTGTTGGGGAAGCGATTGCTGGCGGGCGGACGCATCACCGAGACCTCGTCACGGATGCTTTCCAGCACTTCGAGCACGCTGCGGCCGTCGCCGTGGGTGGCGTGCAGTTCGAAGTCGAACAGCGAGAACTCCAGCTGGCGCACCATCACCAGGCCAGACTGGAAATTCTTCGCCGCCAGCATCTGGTCCAGCTTGTCCTGTGGCAGCCGCTCGCCAGTCTGGTAATGACCAGAGATGAGCGCCAGACCCTCCGGCTCCCAGCACCAGTTCTCCATGAACTGGCTCGGCAGCTCCACCGCGTCCCAGGCCACACCGTTGATGCCCGAGGCGCCGGCATGCTCGACCTGGGTCAGAAGGTGATGCAGCCCGTGGCCGAACTCATGGAACAGCGTGGTGACTTCATCGTGGGTCAGCAGCGCCGGGCGCTCGCCCACCGGCGGGGTGAAATTGCAGACCAGATTGGCCACCGGCGTCTGCAGCGTACCGAGGCAAGTGCGGCGCTTGTCGCGGGCGCCGTCCATCCAGGCGCCACCGCGCTTGTTGGAGCGGGCGTAGAGGTCGAAGAAGAATCGCCCAACGTGCTCGCCCTTCTCGCGAATCTCGAACAGGCGTACATCCGGGTGCCAGCTGTCGAAGTTTTCCAGCTCGTGGATTTCGATCCCGTACAGGCGCTGGACGATGGCGAACAGCCCGGACAGCACCTTGTCGACCGGAAAATACGCGCGCAGCTCTTCCTGGTTCAGGCTGTAGCGTTGCTGACGCAGCTTCTCGCCGAAGTAATTGCCGTCCCAGCTCTGCAGATCGCTCACGCCTTGTTCGGCGGCGAAGTCGCGCAGCTCCTTGAGGTCGCGCTCGGCGAACGGCTTGCTGCGCTTGCCCAAGTCGCGCAGGAAGCCCAGCACCTGATCGGTGCTCTCGGCCATCTTGGTCGCCAATGACAGCTCGGCGTAGTTGCCGAAGCCCAGCAGCTTGGCCAGCTCCTGGCGCAGGTCGAGAATTTCTTCCATCACCGGACCGTTGTCGAACTGGCCGGCATTCGGGCCTTGATCGGAGGCGCGGGTGGAGTAAGCGACGTAAACCTCTTCGCGTAACGCTCGGCTGTCGGCATAAGTCATCACGGCGTAGTAGCTGGGAAATTCCAGACTGATCAGCCAGCCGTCGAGGCCTTTGGTCTTGGCGGCTTCAGCCATCTGCGCTTTGGCCGAGTCGGTGATGCCGGCCAGCAGGCTTTCATCGGTGACGTGCTTGGTCCAGGCCTGCGTCGCATCGAGCAGTTGATTGGAAAACTTGCTGCCCAGTTCGGCGAGCTTCATGCGAATCGCGCCGAAACGCTGCTGCTCGGCCGGTGGCAGGTCGATGCCAGACAGGCGGAAGTCACGCAGCGCATGTTCGATGATGGTGTTCTGCGCCACATCGAAGCCGTCGGCTTCCGGGCTCAGCGATAAGGCCTGGTAGGCCGCGAAGAGATCGGCGTTCTGCCCGAGTTCGGTGGCGTATGCCGACAGCTTGGGCAGACACGCCTCGTAGGCGGCGCGCAGTTCGGGGTTGTTGCGTACGGCATTGAGGTGGCTGACCGGGCCCCAGGCGCGGCTGAGCCGCTCGTTCATCTCGTCCAGGCCAATCACCAGATTGGACCAGTCGAGGCTTTCGGCCGGGCGGCTAAGCAGTTCCTGCAAGGCGACACGGTTGTCGCCGAGGATGGCATCTACCGCCGGCTCGACATGCTCCGGGCGAATCTCCGAATAGGGCGGCAGGTCGAAATCCCGAAGCAGCGGGTTGGTATCGGTCACGGCAGTTGCCCCTTTTGAATGGTTAATCACCGGCGCATGTTAAAGACAAATGCCCGACCGCGCAGCCTGGAAACGAGGCGATAGAGCCGCTCTATGTACGACGAAACGGTGCAGTTGCGGGCATGCGTACCGCTATTGGACAGCTGTCTGCTCGGGCAATTCGGGGCGACGCGCATAGCGCTGGGCGAGCACCGTGCAGACCATCAACTGAATCTGGTGGAAGATCATAAGCGGCAGAATGATCATCCCCACGGCATTGGTGGCGAACAGCACCTGCGCCATGGGCACGCCGGTGGCGAGGCTTTTCTTCGACCCGGCGAAGATGATGGTGATGCGGTCTTCCAGATCGAAGCCCAGCCGCTTGGCGAGAAATTGCGTCAGCCACAGGACGATCGCCAGCAACAGGCAGCAGGCCAGTAACAGGCCGAGCAGATGCGTGAGCGGCACCAACTGCCAGAGGCCTTCGACCACCGCACCGCTGAAGGCGACGTAGATCACCAGCAGAATCGAGCCTTGGTCGACGCTCTTCAGCCAGCCCTTGTTACGCGTCACCCAGGCACCGATCCAGCGCCGCGCGATTTGCCCGGCGACGAAGGGCACCAGCAGCTGCAGGACGATCTTGCCGATGGAGTCCAACGTCGAACCGGCCTCGCCTTCGACGCCCATCAACAGCAACACCAGCAGCGGCGTGAGGAAGATGCCGATCAGGCTGGAGGCGGCCGCGCTGCAGATCGCCGCCGGAATGTTGCCACGCGCCAGCGAAGTAAAGGCGATCGCCGACTGCACCGTAGCGGGCAACGCGCAGAGATAGAGCATGCCCAAATACAGCTCATCGCCCACCAGCGGCGTCAGCACAGGCTTTAATGCCAGCCCCAGCAGCGGAAACATGACAAAGGTGCAGGCGAACACCAGCAGGTGCAGACGCCAGTGGCCGGCGCCCGCCAGAATGGCCTCGCGGGATAACTTGGCGCCGTGCATGAAAAACAGCAACGCAATCGCCAGCGTGGTCAGCCAGTCGAAGAACACCGCACCCCGTCCTTCGCACGGAAACACCGTGGCGATCGCCATGACCGCGAGCAGGGCGAGGGTGAAGTTATCGAACAGTATGCGGAGCTTGGACATCTCGAATCCTTTGGTCTTGCGGGCAACGGGGAACGACCTTAACGTGGGCGCCATCTTCCGACTAACGCCAAGCAGGCATTAAATGTCGTCAACCGGACAAAACACCGCATTGATTACCCGCATTGGAGAGCTCAAGCAGCTGCCACGCCCGGTGTATGGCCAACTCGATTCGCCACCCAACCTCAAGCTCGGCTATCGCCACAGCCACCCTTGGGTGCAGCTGTCCCATGCGGTGGAGGGCGTGCTCGAGGTGCGCACCGAAAGGGGTCGGTTCATCGCGCCGCCCTTGCGGGCAGTCTGGATTCCCGCCGGGATAACCCATCAAGTGTTTTGTGCGCCGGATACCTGCATTCGCAGCCTGTACATCGATCGCAGCGTGGCCGGCGATGCGTCCGAGCACTGCCGGGTGCTGCAGGTCAGCCCACTGCTACGCGAACTGATCCGGCACTTCAGCACCCTGCCCGAAGCTTACGCCGAAGACGGTGCCGATGGACGATTGGTGCAGGTACTGCTGGACCAGCTAGGCAGCGCGCCGGAAATCGAACTGGTGCTGCCACTGCCCGCCGAACCGCGCCTGCACCGCCTGTGCAAGAGCCTGCAAGCGCGGCCCGATTCGCAGGAAGGCTTGGCAGACTGGAGTCAGACCCTGGGCGTGTCCGAGCGCACCCTGAGCCGGCTGTTCCTGCGCGAAACCGGGCTGAGCTTTCGTGCCTGGCGGCAGCGCCTGCGTCTGCTCAGCGCGCTGCCGGCGCTGGAAAGCGGCGAGCGGGTTACCGACGTGGCGCTGGGCTGCGGTTACGAGTCCCTGTCGGCGTTCATCGCCGCGTTCCGCGAGCAATTCGGCGCGACACCCGGTGAATTCTTTCGCGATGCCAAACGCCAAAATCAGCCATAAGCTTCAAGCTAGAAGTCTCAGCTTGAACCGCGTCCCCTCTCAGTCCGTAATTGGACGTTCATTCACCACAGGAGCCTGCCCCATGCCCATCCGTACCTATCAAGATCACACGCCGAAGCTCGGCGAGCGCGTCTTTGTCGACCCCAGCGCCGTGCTCATCGGCGATATCGAAATCGGCGAAGACAGCTCCGTCTGGCCGCTGACCGTGATCCGCGGCGACATGCACCGCATTCGTATCGGCGCGCGCAGCAGCATTCAGGACGGCAGCGTCCTGCACATTACCCATGCCGGCCCCTTCAACCCGGACGGATTTCCGCTGGTCATCGGCGACGAGGTGACGGTCGGCCACAAGGTCACCCTGCACGGCTGCACCCTGGGCAGCCGCATCCTGGTCGGAATGGGCTCGATCGTGATGGACGGTGCGGTAATCGAAGACGAAGTGATCATCGGCGCCGGCAGCCTGGTGCCACCGGGCAAGACACTGGAAAGCGGCTACCTCTACGTCGGCAGTCCGGTAAAACAGGCCCGTCCATTGACCGACAAGGAGCGCAGCTTCTTCAGCTACACCGCCGGCAACTACGTGAAGCTAAAAAATCTGCACATGGCAGAGGGGGCTTAACGGCAGCCGAAAGCCTCACGCTTGAAGCAGCCGCGAATTTGGCGGCCGTTGGCGCTCCTGCCTCATGAATTCGAAAGCACTCGTTTGTGTGCATATGTGGAAAACGCACACACGAAACCGTACTTTTTGTGCATGTTTGCCCCCAATAACGCTGCTGCGCCCCGGTGCCGCAGGACAAAACAACACTGACGAGCCGTATATGCACCAATCCACCCTCCTCTTCGACCTCGACGGTACCCTCACCGACCCGCGCGAAGGCATCACTCGCTCGATCCAGCATGCGCTGGCGCAGTTGGGGATCGACGAGCCGGACCTCGCCAAGCTGGAGCCCTTTATCGGCCCGCCCTTGTTACAGGCTTTCATGCAGTTCTATGGCTTCGACGAGGCACGTGCGTGGGAAGCGGTGGGGCATTACCGGGAGCGCTTCAAGGCCACCGGCCTTTACGAGAACCTGCTGTTCGACGGCGTGCTGGAGATGCTCGAACACCTGCGCGGACAAGGTCGCACGCTCTATGTGGCGACTTCCAAGCCCTCGGTGTTCGCTCGCGAGATCGCCCGGTATTTCGCTTTCGATCATCACTTCAAGGTCATCTACGGCAGCGAACTGGACGGTACTCGCACCAACAAGGTCGAGCTGATCGCTCATCTGCTGAACGAAGAAAAGCTGGAGGCGGGCCACACGTTGATGATCGGTGATCGCAAGCATGACCTGATTGGCGCCCATGCCAACGGGCTACAGGCGGCAGCGGTGGGCTATGGCTTCGGCAGTCACGCCGAGTTGATGGCCGAGTCGCCCGCCTATTACTACGCCACGCTGCAGGAGTTGCGCACGGCGTTCGCCTGATTCCGGGAGCCACCGAGCCACGCTTCAGACGATCGCAACTAATCGCGCTCGGGGCCGAAGGTCACCGGAGGCGAGCCATCGGCGTTGATCTGCTCGACACGCAGCGGCCGACCTTCGGCGTCGAGCCGAACCCGCCCGATACCTGCCCCGTTCCACAATCGCTCGCCGGAGCGGCTGCGGCTCGGCAGCCACGGCTGGACCCGCACGCGACGGCGCTTGGTAAACCAGTTCAGCGGTGAGCGCGGCGAATACAGCCAGCGGTTGAGCCGGTCGAAGATATCCAGCAGGCGGCGCGGAAATTCGTTCTTCACGCCGCTGCTGGTGATCTGCCAGAGCTTGGGCCCCTCGGTGCGACCGCGTATATGCACCTCGTAAGCGAAGGAGTAGTGCACGTCGCCGGACAGGATCACGTAGTTACCCGGCGTTCGGGTATGGCGAAATATATTGAGCATGACCTGGGCCGCGCCCCGGTGGGCCATCCAGTTCTCGGCATCGACCAGCAGCGATTGCCCCGCCCAGCTGAACATCCGCTGCACGGTCTCGATCAGCTTCACGCCAAACATCGGCGCCGGCGAGACGATGATCACCGAGCGGTGATCGAGCAGATGCTGCTGGAAGTCCGTCAACGCTTCCCAATCCATCAGGCCCGAGGGCCTGCTGAGGTTGCGCTCGTTGCGCCAGCGTCTCGTTCGGGTGTCGAGCACCACCAGCGCCGGCTCGCTCGGCAGCACGTAGCCCCAGTCGCCGCGCTGCAGCAATTCATCGATCAACTCGTTGTGCAGGCTGCAGTCGAGTCGTCCATCCTCTCCGCTCGTCAGCAGATATTCGACCGCTTGCAGCGCTGGGCCATAGGCCTCGGGCTCGTTGCCCCAGGCCTGGCACACGAGGTAGCCGAGCAGCGCGTTGCCAATGATTCGCCGCGAAAAGGGATGGCCGTATGCGGTTTGCTCCCAGCGGGCGCTGAGATTCCAGTCGTCGGTGATGTCGTGATCATCGAAAATCATCAGCGACGGCAAATGCGCCAGCACGCGCGCGACCTGCGGCAACCCGGCGCGAAAGGCCTCCAGGCAGCGCGCTTCTTGGGCATACCGCTCGGCCAGTTCCTCGTCCAGTTGCGGCGCGCGCGTTTCGATCAGCTTCCAGGGCTCCGGCGACCAGACCAACAGGTACATGGCCAGCACCTCGGCCAACGAAACCAGGTGGTTATGTGCACTGGTGGTGGTGAAGATTGGCTTCTCGACGCCGCCGAAGAAGCGCTCGCGCAGCGCCTCGTTGGACTTGAACGCTGGCAGCAATTGTTCACGCCGATAGTAGGTCGCCGGATGCGCCATCAGCTCGTCGCTGTCGGCGACCACCGCGCCCTCCAGGCACTCACCGTACAGCCCGAGGCGGCGGATCAGCGCATGAATCGCCACCAGCGTCGGCCCTGCCACATCGTCGACATATACCTGATCGCCAGTCATCAGCAACGCTGCCGGCCAACGTTCGGGGGCTTCGCGCGCCTCACCCAGCAGGGCGTCGACCACTGCCAGCCCGTCCGCCGCGTCGTGGTGCGGTTTACGACAGGAGCCATGCAGCAGGTCGTCGTACCGTGAGCGTACAACGAACGCCGGTCGTCGGGCGCCGTCGTAAATCAGCTGTTGCGCCCAATCGGCCATGCGCTGCTCGCCATCGCCGCGGATGATCAGCAAGTCGTATTCGATCAGTTGATCGCAGGGCAGCGGTGCGTCGAGCGGCACATCGATCAGATGCAGCCACGCCTCGGTCCCGATGCGCAGATAACGGCAGGCATCGCCATCCAGACTAAGTGTGCGCGGCGGCTCGCCGGCAGCTTGCAATTCCAGACGTAACTTCAGCGGCTCGCTACCGACCAGCCAGAGCACCAGCCGATCGGCCTGCAGCCGACGCAACAGCGGCCCGGCGAGAACTGGCGGAAGGGATGGCGGCGTTTGGGATACGGCGGGATCGTTCATTCAGCGGCTCGTTGAACTGCGGTTGAGGCTCAGAGTGTACCGAACGACTTCGCACCACTCGGTATCGGTGCTCCGATCGAGGCGGAAATCGCCAGCGATCACGCGAGCCTGAGCGATCTGATTCGTGGAGAAACGCTGTATTTCAAGCCGACTGTCGCGGTTGCGCCATCACATCCACACTGACCGCACGACCTGAATACTGCGGCCAAAAAAAGGCGCGCCCGGAGGCGCGCCAAAGTTGAAGCGCACGCGGTATCTATTTGAGCTGAGTGATCAACTCGCGACGGAGCAGGGTTTTGACCTTGATCAAATGGTCATCTCTCTGCGTCTTGGCCTTGTGGAAGCCTTTGGCAGTTTTCGTATCGAGCGGCGTGCCTTTGTTATCGAGAATGCCGGATAGGTTATCCATGGAGCCTCCGTTTAAACGGCTTGTATTGGCTAGCTGTAGGGGCTGATCAAGGGCTCTGCTGAGCTGACGTTCTAAAAAAATGGACGGAGGAAAACGGAAAACAATTCCGTCGGTTCAGGGCTGAAAATACTGAAAGACGACAAGTGGCAGCCGCCAAGCTTTTCGAACAGCGCAGATCAGTCATTGCGAAATCGGCCGCGACGCCTTGCCCGAATTGGATTTAAGCGAAGCGACGAGTACTTCAGCGAAGCGTTTCCAGCAGGCGTGTCCGCTCGTCGGCAGGCATACGGGCAAGCGCTTCGACGCGATCATAAAAGCGCTGCCAATCGCCGCCGGCCTGCGCGAATAACGCGGCGAACGCCGGCACCCAACGATCATAGAGGCCGAACGGCACCAGGCTGGCGTTGTTCAATGGCTGGGCCATCCAGCGATCGAAACGGCCATCACCCTTCCAAGGGCCCTCACGCAGCTGCCGATAGGCCTGACGCATCCGCGTGAACTCCGCGCGCTTGGCGGTGCGCATCTCGGCTTCGCTCAGATCGGATGCATACAACGCGGCCAAGCGCTCGCGGGTCGCCAGCACCAGCCTGCTGAGGTCCGCATACTGATCGCGCGCCGCATCGCTGTGCGGCGGCAGGCCTTGGCTGGTTAGCCATTGGCGCAGGCCTTCACGCTCAACGAATGAGGCGAAGGATTCGTTGAAGGCCGTGTCGTCGGTGACATACAGCTGCTGGTGCGCCAGTTCGTGGAAGATCAGCCCAGCCAGGCGCTCATCATCCCAACGCAGCATGGAACTGAGCAGCGGGTCGTCGAACCAGCCCAGCGTCGAATAGGCCTGCACGCCGCTCACCATCGTGTCGTAGCCCTCGGCCTGGAGCAGCGCAGCCGCACCCCGAGCGCGACCTTGCTGGTAGTAGCCGCGGTAGGCCACGCAGCCGGCGATAGGGAAACAATGAGTCAGCGGCGCCACCGAAAACGCTTCGGTGGCAAAGACATTCCAGACGACATACGGCCGCTGGATGTCGGCATAAACCCGGTAACTGTCATTGTCCGGCAGCGCCAACGCGGTACTGGCGAAACGACGCGCTTGCAGAGCCAGGGCGAGACGCTGGCGCAGCTGCGGATCTTGCTGTGGATTTTCGATGACTGCGGCGATGGGTTCACGCTGGCGCAGCAGATCGAACTGACCGACGGCGAGCTGACCGTAATAGGTGCTGCAGCCGTTCAGACCGACGGCCAGCAGAAACGGAAACCAATGCCAGAGGCAGCTGTCGACTAAGGCGGTTTTGAATTTCAACATTTGGCAAGCGCTGACGGATGACCGAGCGGGTCGATGAGCCGCAGCCTACAACGACAATGAAGTGCGCCCAACCGTTGCACGGCAGTTTCCGCCTTCTCAGCCAGACCGGCCAATAGCCGGTCGGAGAGCCCATACATGCGAATCCTGATCTCTGCTTTAGCGCTGTCCACCCTGGGCGGTTGCGCCCTCTGGATGCCCAAGCCGGACCCGAGTCAGGCCTGGGTCGAGTTGGCCCCGCATGATGAAACCGAACTGGTGGCCGTCGCGGTGGACCAGAAGCTGCTGGACGATGACCGCTACTTCCAGGTGACACCCGGTAGCCACCAATTGGGCATGCGCTATCGCTTCGAGGTGGGACCGGCCGATGTTGGCCGCGACAGCGAGGCGCTGGAACGCGACTGCCGCCTGACGCTGAGTTACGACAGTTTCGACGCTGGTGCCCGCTATCGCCTGGTCGCCGGCGGTTACGGTTTCCGTCCCTGGGCCAAGCTCTACGACCAGCACAACCAGTTGCTGGCCAAGGCAAGCGAACGCGGCTGCGGTGGTGTCGCCACTCGCTGACCGGCACAGCCTGTTAGTCGCTGCCCGTTGAAAAATCGGCCAGGCTGGCTCAGTCTCATCAGATGACCGCGTCAGCGAAATGCTGAGCCCGCGGGCTTGCCGAGGAATCGTTCATGCGACTGCCGCTTGCTCTATCCGTGGCGCTTGGCCTGTCCGGCTGCGCCGGCCCCCTGCCCGCCCCCGACCCGAACATGGCCTGGGTCGATCTGACCGCACAGCCCGCCGACATCTTCATGTCCGACCGCCTGGATGATAAGCGCACGCCCGATGGCCGCTATTTCCAGGTTAGCCCCGGCGCGCATGAACTCGAAGCACGCTATGAATTCGAAATCAGCAGCGGCGGCTTCGGCATTTTCGGCGAACCCCATTACCTGCGCTGTACCATGGTCATCCGCTATGACGACTTCCAAGCCGGGCGGCGCTATCTGTTCCAAGCGCGCTCGCTGGGCTTCACGCCGCAGGGTTGGCTGCGCGACGAACAGTACAACGTGCTGGCACGAGCCGAGGCCGAGCACTGTTACTGAGCCGCTCTGCCAGCCATTCCCTGTCAGCAAACCCGACAGCAAAGAGAGACACGATGTCCCGTATCGAACACACCCGTTTTTCCACACTCGATCTGGCGCCGATCCGTGATGACGGCGACGCCGGCCTCGCTCTGCGCAATTCCCTGGCGCTGGCCCAGCATGTCGAAAAGCTCGGCTTCGAGCGCTTCTGGGTCGCCGAGCACCACAACATGGACGGCATCGCCAGCGCCGCTACCTCGGTGCTGATCGGCTATCTGGCGGCCGGCACGTCACGGATTCGCCTGGGCGCCGGAGGCGTGATGCTGCCCAACCACGCGCCGCTAGTGATCGCCGAGCAATTCGGCACGCTGGAAGCGCTCTATCCCGGGCGCATCGAGTTGGGGCTGGGCCGCGCGCCGGGTGCCGACCAGTTCACCGCCCACGCCCTGCGTCGCGACCGCATGGGCAGCGCCGACGACTTTCCCGCCGATGTCGAGGAATTGCAGCTGCTGCTGGGCCCGCGTCAACGCAACCAACGGGTGATCGCCATGCCCGGTGTCGGCAGTAATGTGCCGATCTGGCTGCTCGGCTCCAGCCTGTTCAGTGCGCAGCTGGCAGCCGCCAAGGGCCTGCCCTACGCCTTCGCCTCGCATTTCGCGCCACGCTACGCGCATGAGGCGATTCGCCTGTACCGCGAGAATTTCAAACCGTCCGAGGTGCTCGACAAACCCTACGTAATGCTCGGCGTACCGCTGATGACCGCCGACACCGACGAGCAGGCCGAGTACCTGGCGACCACCGCATACCAGCGCATCCTCGCGCTGATTCGCGGCCAGAGTCTGGTGCTGGTGCCGCCAGTGCAGAGCATGCAGGGCAAATGGCTGCCGCATGAGCAGGACGCCGTGGGTAATTTCCTTGGCATGGCATTGATCGGCGGACCGGAAAAGATTCGTGCGCGACTGGACGTTCTGCTCGAGCAAACCCAGGCCGACGAGCTGATCTTCACTTGCGATTTCTACGAAACCGCCGACCGCCACCATGCCTTCGAGATTCTCGCTGGGTTGCGCCAGGGCTGAAGATTGGCTGGTGGGTTGAAGCGGAGCGCCGCTCGGCCCGCCCTACAGGCCAGCGGCGTTCCGTTTCGTAGGGTGGGCTTCAGCCCACCATTCGATCGTTGCTCTGCGAGGGAACGCTACTTCCGGCGCTCCGCTTTCCTTTTCCGTTCGGCAAATGCAGCTGAACCCCCTCGAACCATTCCAATCGAAACTCATGCGCACCTCAGCGCGTCACGCTCGCTTCGGAAGACTGCATGAATTTTCTCGAATGGATGGCTGTGCTCGGCGTCCTGCTGTTGATTCTCGCCCTGGCGTCGGCCTATCTGCGCTGGCTGCCGGTCACCACATCGCTGATCTATCTCGGCTTCGGTCTGCTGATCGGGCAGCTCGGCATCGGCCTGTGGGAGATGGACTTCATCCAGACCGCCGGCTGGATGGTGCACCTCACCGAAATCGCGGTGCTGGTGTCGCTGTTCGTCAGCGGCCTGAAACTGCGCATGCCGCTGCGGCATCCGGCCTGGAAAAGCGCCTATGTGCTTGCCGGCCCGGTGATGCTCGCCTGCATCGCCGGTGTCGCGCTGTTCTGCCATTACTTGCTGGGCCTGAATTGGGGACTGGCGGTGCTGATCGGCGCGATTCTGGCACCCACCGACCCGGTGCTGGCCAGCCTGGTGCAGGTCAACAATTCTCGCGACAACGATCATGTGCGCTACGGCTTGTCCGGTGAAGCCGGTTTCAACGACGGCACCGCCTTCCCCTTCGTGGTGTTCGGCCTGCTGCTCATCGAACAGGGCACCCTGGCGACTGGCTGGGTCGGCGAATGGGCTCTGCATCGCCTGCTCTGGGCCGTCCCGGCGGGACTGATCTTCGGTTACCTGCTAGGCAAACTGATCGGCAAGCTGGCGATCAAACTGCGCGCGCGGTATGCGGATACGTCGATGTCGCCCAATGACTCGCTGGCGCTGGCGTTGATCGCGCTGGCCTACGTCGGTGCCGAGATGATCGGCGCCTGGGGGTTTCTAGCGGTATTCGCGGCTGGTCTCGGCCTGCGTCATGCGGAAATGTCCGCCGCGAAAAAATCCGAAACGCCTTCAGAAGAGCTGATCGCCCACGCTGTTCCGCACCTGGCCGAAGGTGGCATGGTGCCGCGTGAACTGCCGTTGGAAAGCGGTAGCATCGCCGAACCCAAGGTGGCTGCGGGCGTGATGATGGGCGATATCCTGACCTTCGGCGGGCAGCTTGAACGCAGCCTGGAAGTGTTGCTGGTGACTATGCTCGGCGTGCTGGTGTCGGCGCACTGGGACTGGCGCGCGGTGCCGTTGGCGCTGACGCTGTTTCTGGTGATCCGGCCGCTCAGCGTGTGGCTGCTGATGCCTCGGCGGTATCTGGATCACACCCAGCGGCTGACCGTCGGCTGGTTCGGTATTCGCGGCATCGGCAGTCTCTACTACCTGAGCTACGTCGTGACCCATGGCCTGCTGCCGGTCGAGGCCGAGCAGCTCGTTCAGCTGGTGCTGTCGGTGGTTGCGCTGAGCATCCTGATCCATGGCCTCAGCACCCAGCCGCTGTTACGGCGCTACGAGCGCAGTCGCTGCCAGACATCGGCGACGTGAGCTGAACCGCAGGCCCCCAGGCAGCTGATCGCACTGGCTGCCGGGCGGCCTGAAAGGCGATCAGCTCTCGGCGAGGCGAAAGCCGACTTTCATGGTGACCTGATAGTGGCCGACCTTGCCGTTTTCGACATGGCCGCGGATTTCACCGACCTCGAACCATTCGACATTGCGCAGCGTTTTGCTGGCTTCGGCAATACCGTTCTGAATCGCCTCGTCCACGCTGGTGCGCGAAGAACCAACGATCTCGATCTTCTTGTAGATGTGATGATCCGACATAGATTTCCCCTTCTGATCTGAAGAGCCTCCGCTCGGTAGTGACGCATCCTGTCTGCTTGAGGCCCGCCTGACAGGTCGGAAGTTCAGCGCAACGGTTCAATCGAAGCCGTTGAAAAAGAAAGTCACAAGCACGAATAGCAAGTAGGGTGGGCTTTAGCCCACCAGTGGCGCTGGCCCATTGGTGGGCTAAAGCCCACCCTACGGAGCCGTCTGGGCAACTGACACGATCACGAAAAACCTAGGGTGCGCTCCGCGCACCGACGATGCACCGGGCCGCCTGCGGTTCCGGGGCGCGCGGCCCACCCTACTTCAGCCGGCGGTAGCTGTAGTGCTGCGGCTTGAATACCTGATTGAAATGCCTTCCCAGCGAATCCGCCTCCAGCAGCGCCTGTACCACCTCGGCCGGCACTTGTTCGTATCGGTAGATCGAGCCGTTGTGAAACTCGACTTCCAAAGCCTGCTCGTCAGGCTCGTAGCCCAGCGAGCGCAGGCTGCGGGACGTTACGGCGGCGCGCTTCATTTGGCGGTATCGGGTTGCCGCTTGAAGCCTTCGGCCTGCATCCGCCACAAGGCATCGAACTCGCCGCCACGACTGCGCAATTCATGCGGCGGACCGTCTTCGACAATGCGCCCTTCACGCAGCACGATGACCCGGTCGAAGCTCGCCAGGGTCGACAGCCGATGCGCCACCGCCACCACGGTGCGGTTGTGCACCAGATCATTGAGCGCGACCTGAATTTCGGCTTCGGATTGGGTGTCCAGTGCGGAGGTGGCCTCGTCGAGGATCAGGATCGGCGCGTCCTTGAGAAACGCACGGGCAATACCGAGGCGCTGGCGCTGGCCGCCGGAGAGCATCACACCCCGTTCGCCGACCAGGGTGTCGTACCCCTGCGGCAGCTCACGGATGAAGCCGTCGCAGAAGGCATTGCGCGCTGCCGCGATCACTTCCTCGTCGGTCGCGCCGGGGCGGCCGTAGCGGATGTTCTCGCGGATGCTGCGGTTGAACAGCGCGGTTTCCTGCGGGACCACTGCGATTTTCTCACGCAGGCTGTCCTGGCTGACGCCGCGGATGTCCTGTCCATCGATAAGGATGCGGCCGTCGTGCACGTCGTCGAGCCGCTGGATGAGGTTGATCAGGGTCGATTTGCCGGCCCCGGAAGAGCCCACCACGCCGACCTTCTGCCCGGCCGGGATATGCAGGTCGAGATGCTCGAACACCGCGCCACGATCCGGGTAGCGGAAGCTGATGTGCTCGAAGGTGATATCGCCTTCGGCCAGCAACAGCTGAGCGTCGCTGTCTTCCAGGCCATGCGGCTGGACGATGATGCGCAAGGTGTCGTCAATCGCACCGATCTGTTGAGTGGTGTCCACCAGCGCCAGCGCCAGATCACGCGAACCGTGCAGGATGCGAAAAGTCAGTGCGCTGACCAGCACCACGTCGCCGGCCGTTACCGAGCCGCCGATCCACAGATTGATCGCCCAGATCAGCATGCCGCCGGCCATAACCGACAGGCAGATGTCGTGCATGACCCGCGCTTTCTCCAGATACATCCAGCTGCGCCGCTGGGCACGCGCTTCATAGCCGATCTCGTTGGCCAACCGCTCGGCTTCGCGGTCGCGGGCGGAGAATGCCTTGATCGTCCAGACATTGGAGACGGCATCGACCAGCTCGCCGCCGACCCGCGCCGACTGGGCGGCGAAGCGTTGATGCTTGGCACGGCCACGAATGCCGAACCCAGTGATCAGCGCGGCGACGATAGCGACGAACAGAATCAGCGCCACTGCCATGCGCCAATCAACGGTGAACAGCACCAACACGGCGCCGATGAAATCGACGATCGGCGGCACGATCTTCCAGGCCAGCCCGCCGTAAATCGATCCTGCGGCGGTGCCGAGGGCGGAAATGCGATTGCCCAGCGAGCCGGCGAAATGCTCGGTGAAATAGCGCATCGGGTGCCCGGTCAGGTGCTTGAACAGGTCGACGCGAATGTCCACCACACTGGCCACCACGGTGCGACAGCCGAGCCAGCCACCGAGGCGCCAAAATACGTTTTCGATGACGATCAGGCTGATGAACAGCCCCAGCGGAAACCAGACATTGGCTGCGCTACGGTCCCCGCTGGCCTGGGCCATGGAGTCCACCAACATTTTCATCCCGTACTGCACCGCCACCGCACAGCTGGAAGCACCGACGATCAACGCCAGCAGGCCACCGAAATGCCAGGGTCTGGCGCAGATGTAGCGCCAGAGAAAGGCCACCGGCCCGCTCGGAAGCGGTACCGCTTGCGGTTTCGCCTTGGGTGCGGTGGCCGGGGCGTTCATGGCATGGCGTCGGCGAGTTGCAGCGCGGAATTGAATTGGCTGAAGCGCAACTGCTGCAGGCGAAGCTCGTCAGCCAGACCTTCATGCACGCAACGGTTGCCGTTTTCGTCGGGAAAGCCGAGCAGCCCGACCGGGCAGTGGCGATCGTCGGTCCAGCCTGGGTAATCCAGCACCGGATACAGGCAAATACCTTCGACGGGAACGCCACGCTGCATGGCCAGCCCGGCCTGCTCGCTGACGTAGCGCAGCCAGTCACCACGCACGTCGCCCTCGGCACCGGTTTCGGCGATCAGCAAGGGCCGCTTGTAGCGCTGCCATATCTCGCTGAGGATGCCCTTGAAAGGCCGGTAGTCGGGGCTGTCGCGCTCGATGGTGCGGCCATCGCCGAGGTACCACTGGTTGTCGGAGTAGTAATTGACGCCCAGCACATCGAGATACTCCGGCGCGCCGCCCAAGCCCGGCCAAAGCTCGCCACTGAGCATGTCCCAGGCCTCGAATTGCGATTGGCGGAAACGCTCCGCCTCGCGCTGGGGGCCGGGGCGATCGTTGGACGCGACGACGTGAATGGCCGGATCGACCTGGACGAAGCGTGCCCGTGGCTCGACGTCCCGGATCGCCGCCATGGCGGCGATGGTCGCGCGCACCAGTTGATGCTTGAGCTCGAAGCCACGACCACGGGCCATTGGGTTGAAGTAGGCTTCGTCGCCGCCGGCCCAGGCCCAGAAGGAAATCTCGTTGAGCGGCGCGTAGAAGGGCACCGTATCGGTTTCATCCTTGATCAGTTGCGCCGCTGCCGCCGAGTAGCGGGCGAAGCGCTCGACGAACTGCGGTCGCCAGATGTCGATGTCGTCCGGCCAGCCGTAATGGCAAAGATCCCAAATGACTTGGGTGCCCTGGCGCTGTGCCGCCTGCAACATCGGCAAGCAGCTCGACCAGTCGTACTGACCTGGCGTCTTTTCGATCAGATGCCATCGTAGTCCGTCGCGCACGCTGCGCAGGCCATGGCGCTGTAGCACCGCATAGTCATGCGCGGCCCAGCGGTCATGACCAGTGGCAGCGAGCAGATCGAGGCGCCGGCCATCGCTGCGGCGATGATTCGAGCACTCGAACCCCCCCATGAAGAAACTCTTGAACAGCGTGGGCTGATGCATCTTGCGCCTCGTTTCAGGGTGCCTGTTCAGCCAGCGATTGGCTGTGTTCGGTGCTTTCACCGGACTCGGGGCCGAGCTCGGCCTCCTCGATGCGCTTGTACAACGCCAATGCCTGACCGACCACCTGATCCATGTTGTAGTACTTGTAGGTGCCGAGCCGTCCGACGAAGGTGACGCCGGGCGTCTGGTCCGCGAGCTTCTGATAGCGCTTGTACAACTCCGCATTTTCCGGTCGCGGAATCGGGTAATAGGGGTCGCCTTCGGCCGAAGGGTATTCGTAGGTGATGCTGGACTTCGGGTGAACTTGCCCGGTGAGGTGCTTGTACTCGCTGATACGCGTGTAGGGCACGTCTTCGCTCGGGTAGTTGACCGTGCCGACCGCCTGGAACTGCTCCTGATCGAGCTGCTTGTGCTCGAACTTCAGCGAGCGGTACGGCAGTTTGCCGAAGCGGTAGTCGAAGTACTCGTCGATCGGACCGCAGAAGATCAGATGGTCGTGCTGCACCTCGTCGCGAATTTCCCTGTAGTCGGTGTTGATCATCACCTTGATATTCGGGTGCGCGAGCATCTTCTCGAACATCTTCGTATAGCCGTGCTTGGGCATCTGCTGGAAGGTGTCGGTGAAATAGCGGTCATCGGTGTTGGTGCGTGTGGGGATGCGCGAGGTCACCGATTTGTCCAGCTGCGACGGGTCCAACCCCCACTGCTTGCGGGTGTAGCCGCGGAAAAATTTCTGATACAGCTCACGGCCGATGCCGTTGATCACCACGTCTTCGCTGGTCTCGATGTGCGCCACCGGCTCGGCGCGGCTGGCGAGGAAATCCGCCGCCTCCTGCTCGGTGGTCATGTTCAGGCCGTAGAGCTTGTTCAGCGTGGTCATGTTGATCGGGATCGGCACCAGTTGATCGTCCACCTGAGCCAGCACCCGGTGTTCGTAGGGCCGCCATTCGGTGAACCGCGAGAGATAGTCGACGATGCGCTGGGCATTGGTATGGAAAATGTGCGGCCCGTAACGATGGATCAGCACGCCGGCTTCATCGTAATGGTCGTAGGCGTTGCCACCGATGTGCGGCCGGCGGTCGACCACCAGCACGCGCTTGTTCAGCCCGGCCGCCAGGCGCTCGGCCAGTACGCTGCCGGCGAACCCGGCGCCGACGATCAGGTAGTCGAAGCCGCGCCGACGGCGTGCAGGATGATCGCTGGCACCACCGCCTGCGTGCTCGGGATTGCTGTCTCGCAGGCTCAGATCGCGCATTGCATCTTCTCCTTCATCAACGCCCAGGTGTGATCCCAGGACATGTCACCGAGGATCTCGTCAGCAGTCTTCAACAAACGATCCCGGTCTTCGCCATCGGCGAGGGCACGCTCCACCGCGGCCATGAACGCGTCGGGAGAATCGGCGATATGGACGATCTCGGTATCGCCATAGGTCCGCACCACATCCTTGATCGGCGTGGACACCACCGGGCAGCCACCGGCGAGGTATTCAGGCGTCTTGGTCGGGCTGATGAAGCGGGTCGACTCATTCATCGCAAACGGCATGATCGCCACGTCCCAGCCCGACAGATACCTGGGCAATTCGTCATAGGTCTTGCCGCCCAGATAGTGAATGTTGTCGCGTTGTGGCAGATCCGCCGGGTCGATCTTGACCACCGGCCCGACCAGCACGAACTGCCATTCGGGGCGCTTTTGCGCGATCTCGGCGATCAGCTGGATATCGAAGCGCTCATCGATCACGCCATAGAAGCCCAGCCGTGGATGCGGGATTTCGGCCTGGTCATCGGGATCGGCCTGGGTCCGCCGTGCCTCGGCGAAGTGCGCCACGTCGACACTGCTGGGAAAGGCGTGTGCATTGTCATGTAGCTCGCGCTTGGCTTCCCAGATGCTGTAACCGCCAGTGAATACCACATCGGCGCGGTCGAGCAGTTCGCGCTCGCGCTGCACCAGCTCCGGCGGTGCGCCGCGAAATGCCGAGAGCTCATCCATGCAGTCGTAGACGGTGAGTTTCGGTTTTAGATGCCCGGCATAGCCCAGCGCCATTGGTGTGTAGTACCAGAGCATGAGTTCGTTAACGCCGAGTTTTTCCAGGTATCCATCGAGCAGGTCACGCTGTATGCGCAACGCCGTCTCGCCCTCGCAACCTTGAGGCAGGCGCGGCACCAGCA
Source organism: Stutzerimonas sp. (assembly GCF_982611455.1). NCBI lineage: Bacteria > Pseudomonadati > Pseudomonadota > Gammaproteobacteria > Pseudomonadales > Pseudomonadaceae > Stutzerimonas > Stutzerimonas sp. The sequence goes on along the minus strand of NZ_CEXBBO010000002.1, from coordinate 13,704 downwards.
CCTGCACGCCGTTTTCCTCGGGACGCACTTCGAGCCAGGGTTGGGCGTCCTCGGTGGGGATCGGTTCTTCGAAGAACAGCACGTTGAAATCCCGCGCGAAGCGCGACATCAGATGCTGCGGGCGCTGATACACAAAGCTCCAGCGAAGATGCGAAAGACACAACAGGGTTGGAACCAGCTCATCGAAGATGACTTCGGGCGGCGTTTCCTGCTTGTCGGGGGATTTGCCGATTTCGTATTGGTAAGGGCCGGCCCAGCTCATGGCAACCTCTTGCAGATAGCGAAGTCTCCAGAGTCCCTTCTGCCGCATCGCATAAGCCCGCGCAGCCTGCGCAGGGAGCAGAAAAGTCGGGGCCCGCTTGATCACCGAAAACCGTCGCGACACCAAGCGCAACCCGCCGGCTATGGACGGCGCCGGGTGAGCCAAGGTTCCCTTTGACGCAGCAAGCAGGTCGGTCATCGGCTGGCCGTCGTCTCGTTGGAACTTGGCCGAGCCTTCTCCGTCCTTATTCACAGGACGCCTGACTTACCCCGGCAGCGGCGCTGCGTGCCCCGGCAGTAAAAGCACCGCCGATTCGCCGAACCCTACTCTGGAGATGCATGCAGCGGCCGCGCTCATACGGTCAGCCGCAGACTCCGTGCGCGTCGAAAGAAATGCCATGCGAGGTCGAGACATGATTCTGGTAACCGGAGGCGCTGGTTATATCGGGTCCCACGCTGTGCTGGAGCTGCTCTTGGCAGGCCACGAAGTGCTGGTACTGGACAACCTTTGCAACAGTTCAAAGATCGCATTGGATCGCGTCGAAACCCTGGCTGGCCGCACGGCGCAGTTCGTCAAGGGTGACGTGCGTAATCGTTCGCTGCTCAACGCGTTATTCGCCGCCTACCCGTTAACGGCCGTCCTGCATTTCGCCGGTCTGAAGGCGGTGGGCGAAAGCGTGCGCGAACCGCTGCGCTATTACGAGACCAACGTCAGCGGCAGCATCGCACTCTGCCAGGCCATGGCCGAAGCCGGCATCTTCAAGCTGGTGTTCAGCTCATCGGCAACCGTCTACGGCGACTCTCCGCGCATGCCGATCACCGAGAACTGCCCGACCGGCATTCCGACCAACCCCTACGGCCAGTCCAAATTGATGGCGGAAAACGTGCTGAAAGGGCTGGCCGAGTCCGACCCGCGCTGGTCGATCGCCCTGCTGCGCTACTTCAACCCCATCGGCGCGCACGAGTCCGGGCTGATCGGCGAAGACCCCAACGGCATCCCCAACAACTTGCTGCCCTATATGCTTCAGGTCGCCGTGGGTCGTCGCAAACAGCTGAACGTCTACGGCGCCGACTATCCGACCCCGGACGGCACTGGCGTGCGCGACTACATTCATGTGGTCGATCTGGCCAAGGGTCACCTGAAGGCCTTGCAACGCCTCGACCTGGTTCACGGTGTTTCCACGTGGAACCTCGGCACCGGCCGCGGCTACTCGGTGCGCCAGATGATCACCGCGTTCGAGGAGGTGATCGGCCGGTCGCTGCCGCACGTATTCAAGGCGCGCCGTCCTGGCGACACCGCCCAATGCTGGTCAGACCCGACCAAGGCTCGGAATGATTTGGGATGGGAAGCCGAACGGGATCTGTTGACCATGCTTAGTGACGCCTGGCGCTGGCAGAGTCGCAACCCTCAGGGTTATGCCCAGGAAACAACAAAAAAAGACGAAACAGCCGCAACCGCGCTGGCCAGCTAGTGCCGCGCGGCGCGACGCGCTATGGCTCTGTGGATATGCAAATTTCTAAATCCGTAGGGTGGGCTTTAGCCCACCGCTGCCACTACCCTGCGGGTTGTTCGCTTCCGAGCCGTCGACAAACCTCTTCAGTGGGCTGAAGCCCACCTACATAGCTGACCGATGCCTGGCGCTGGACGGGCGAAACGGCCGATACAGCGTTGGCCAGCTGAAACGGCTGACCCGTTGGGCCGCGCGTCACGCGGTCGACTAAACATCATGCCAATTGCCGTCTGTAGGGTGGGCTTTAGCCCACCGCTATTAGCGCTTTGCAGGTTGTCAGTCCCCGTTCCCGCCGCCCGCCCTAATAGCCACTACGTGCTTACATTTGCACTCAGCTCGTTGCGTAACCATTCGGCCAGGCGCTCCGCACGGCGATCCAAGCGGCGAGCCGGCACCCAGAGAGCCAGCTTGGCGCGGGTCTCGATGAATCCCCAAGGCGCCAGCAAGCGGCCGTGGCGTAGATCGTCAGCCACCAGTTGCAACGGCGCGATGGCCACGCCGAGCCCTGCCAGTGCTGCTTCCAGTAAAAAGTAGAGGTGCTCGAAGCCCTGCCCCATCTGCAATCTCGCGGGATCGAGGCCGCTGCCGCTCGCCCAGGCCGGCCAGGCCTGGGGACGCGAAACGGTGTGCAGCAAAGGCTCACCGAGCAGCTCGTCCGGCCGCGCCTGGCTTAATGCCGCAAAGCGCGGATGGTGCGGATTCAGCACAGGTCCAATGCGTTCGACGGTTAGCTCATGTACTTGCATGTCCGTCGGCCAAGGCGGTTCGGCGTACAACAGCGTGGCGTCCAGCCCCGGTTTGCGCGGGTCAAGCTCGCCCTCGCTGGCGGATAGCTGCAGGCGCAGTTCAGGCAGCTCTCGGTTGAGCCGATCCAGCCGCGGGATGAACCAGCGCGCCAGCAGGCTGCCCGGACAACCGAGCACGAACGGCGCGTCCATCGTCTGCTGGCGCAGCTCGGTGCAGCTATCTCGCAACCGCGCGAACGCCTCGCCTGCAGCCTCTCGCAACCGCAGCCCTGCATCGGTGAGTTTTACGCCGCGCCCTTCCTTGCTGAACAGCGCGACGCCGAGGTCCTCCTCGAGCAGGCGGATCTGTCGGCTGACGGCTCCGTGGGTCACGCTGAGTTCCGCTGCCGCTTGGCTTACGCTTTGTAGGCGCGCGGCGGCTTCAAAGGCTCGCAGCGCGTTGAGCGGGGGAAGTGCCTGGCGCATCGGTGAGTTTTCCTGACAGGTTTCGACGATCTTATCGCTTTTTATCCGGGCGCAACTCGGTTAATTTCCAGCCTATCGCGCAATTGCTGGAATCGGAATTGCCCCACCCATTCCCCGCAGGAGATGACCATGACCTCATTCCGTAGCGGCCCTGACGCCAAGGGCCTGTTCGGCCACTTCGGCGGTCAGTACGTCGCCGAAACCCTGATGCCGCTGATCCACGAGCTGGCCGCCGAGTATGAAAAAGCCAAGCAGGACCCCGAGTTCGCCAAGGAACTCGCCTACTTCCAGCGCGACTACGTTGGCCGCCCTTCCCCGCTGTATTTCGCCGAACGCCTGACCGAGGCCTGTGGCGGCGCGAAGATTTACCTCAAGCGCGAAGAGCTCAATCACACCGGCGCGCACAAGATCAACAACTGCATCGGCCAGATCCTGCTGGCGCGGCGCATGGGCAAGCAGCGCATCATCGCCGAGACCGGCGCCGGCATGCACGGCGTGGCCACCGCCACCGTCGCCGCGCGCTTCGGCATGCAGTGCGTGATCTACATGGGCACCACCGACATCGAGCGCCAGCAGGCCAACGTCTTCCGCATGAAGCTGCTCGGCGCCGAGGTGATTCCGGTCACCGCCGGTACCGGCACGCTGAAGGATGCAATGAACGAAGCCCTGCGCGACTGGGTGACCAACGTCCACAACACCTTCTACCTGATCGGCACCGTCGCCGGTCCGCACCCCTACCCTGCGATGGTTCGCGACTTCCAGGCCGTGATCGGCAAGGAAACCCGCGACCAACTGCAAGCCCAGGAAGGCCGTCTGCCCGACTCGTTGGTCGCCTGCATCGGCGGCGGCTCCAACGCCATGGGCCTGTTCCACCCCTTCCTCGATGATGAAAGCGTAGCGATCATCGGTGTCGAAGCGGCCGGCCACGGCATCGAAACCGGCAAGCATGCCGCCAGCCTCAACGGCGGCGTGCCTGGCGTGCTGCACGGCAACCGCACCTTTTTGCTACAGGACGAAGACGGCCAGATCATCGACGCCCACTCGATTTCCGCCGGCCTCGACTACCCCGGCATCGGCCCGGAACACGCCTGGCTGCACGACATCGGCCGCGTCGAATACACCTCGGTGACCGATGACGAAGCCCTGGCTGCATTCCACAAATGCTGCCGCCTCGAAGGCATCATCCCGGCCCTGGAAAGCGCCCACGCGCTGGCCGAAGTCTTCAAGCGTGCGCCCGGCCTGCCGAAGGATCACCTGATGGTGGTCAACCTCTCGGGCCGCGGCGACAAGGACATGCAGACCGTCATGCACCACTACGACGAACAGGAAGAACATATATGAGCCGTTTGCAGACGCGCTTCGACCAGCTGAAACAGGAAAACCGCGCCGCCCTGGTGACCTTCGTCACCGGCGGCGACCCGGATTACGCCACTTCGCTCGCCATCCTCAAGGGCCTGCCGGAGGCCGGTGCCGACGTCATCGAGCTGGGCATGCCCTTCACCGATCCGATGGCCGATGGCCCAGCGATCCAGCTGGCCAACATCCGCGCCCTGGCCGCCAAGCAGGACCTGGCCAAAACGCTGCAGATGGTCCGTGAATTTCGCCAGGGCAACCAGACCACGCCGCTGGTGCTGATGGGTTACTTCAACCCCATCCACAAGATGGGTGTCGAGCGCTTCCTGGCCGAAGCGGTAAAGGCCGGTGTCGACGGCCTGATCGTCGTCGACCTGCCGCCGGAACATAACGAAGACCTCTGCGACCCGGCCCAGGCAGCGGGCATCGACTTCATCCGCCTGACCACCCCGACCACCGACGACAAGCGCCTGCCCACGGTGCTGAACAACAGCTCGGGCTTCGTCTACTACGTCTCGGTGGCCGGCGTGACCGGCGCCGGTTCGGCCACGCTGGAACACGTCGAAGAAGCCGTTGCGCGGTTGAAGCGCCACACCGATTTGCCGGTATGCGTCGGCTTCGGCATCCGCACGCCGGAACAGGCCGCGTCCATTGCCCGCCTGGCTGATGGCGTAGTCGTCGGCTCCGCGCTGATCGACCATATCGCCAATGCCGAATCGCCCGAACAAGCCGTAAACGGTGTGCTCGGCCTGTGCAAAGAGCTGAGCGAAGGCGTTCGCAAAGCTCGCGGCTGATCAGTTATCGACCTGGGAGCGCTGGTGGGCTAAAGCCCACCCTACAGGAGCATCATGTGCGTGCTCCAACCGTAGGGTGGGCTTCAGCCCACCACAAATTATGTACACCCATGAAGGCAAGGAAGCCTCCATGTCCGATTACCGCCGCAGCCAGGTGCCCGGCGGCACCTGGTTTTTCACCGTGACCCTGGCAGACCGCCGGTCGCGACTATTGATCAACGAAATCGCACTGCTTCGCCACGCCTATGGCCTGACTCAGCGCAACCGCCCTTTTCAAACCCTCGCCATCTGCATCCTGCCCGACCATTTGCACGCTATCTGGACGCTCCCGGCCGGCGACGCCAACTTCGCCGGCCGCTGGGGCCTGCTTAAAAGCACGTTCTCGCGACAGTTCCAGGCAATACCGCAGAGTCACAGCCAGATGCGTAAACGAGAGAAAGGCATCTGGCAACGCCGCTACTGGGAACATCAGATTCGGGACGAATCGAATCTGCAGCAACACGTTGATTACATTCATTACAACCCGGTCAAGCATGGGCTGGTTGAACGGGTCGCCGATTGGCCGTATTCGAGTTTCAATCGGTATGTGGAGAAAGGGCTATTGCAAAGCGATTGGGCGGGTAACTTCGTAGAAGGGTCATATGGCGAGTAACTCGAATCGACACGTGACCTTGGTGGGCTGAAGCGGAGCGCGCTGTCCGCCCTATTACGCCGCTCCAATTTGTAGGGTGGGCCGGGCGGCGCTCCGCTTCAGCCCACCGCTAATATTGCACCGCGTCCGATGGCGCTCACCGTCCGTTTCGTCATCGTTGAACGATCAAAGTCTCGCTCGTACAGTCGGATAAGAACAGCAGGCGGATGGCATGCCGCCTTTCTATCTCAGAGGAGAAGTTATGACCATCCCCAGCATTGCCCTGAAAGACGGTCACCAGATCCCTCAGCTCGGCCTCGGCGTATTCCAGATTCCAGCGGAGCAGACGCGCCAGGCGGTGCTGGACGCCTTCGAGATTGGCTATCGGCACATCGATACCGCCGCCATCTACAAGAACGAGCAGGGCGTTGGTGAGGCCATCGCCAGCGCCGACCTGTCACGCGAGCAGCTGTTTATTACTACCAAGCTGTGGAGCGACCAGCAGGGTTACGACAGCACGCTGCGGGCCTTCGATGAGAGCATGGCGAAACTGAAGCTCGACAGGCTCGATCTGTACCTCATTCACTGGCCGTGCCCGCAGCGGGGCGAATTCCTCGCCACCTGGAAGGCCTTCATGCGTCTGCGCGACGAGGGCCGTATCACCTCCATCGGTGTGTCGAACTTCCGCGTACAGGACATCGAACTGTTGATCAGCGAGACCGGCGAGACGCCCGTGGTCAACCAGATCGAGCTGCATCCCTATCTCCAACAACAGGAGCTGGTCGAATATCACGCCGCCAACGGCATCGCTACCGAAGCCTGGAGCCCGTTGGCGCGCGGCGGCGAGATGCTGGCCGATCCGATGATCAAGACGCTGGCGGAGAAGTATGGCAAGACGGCGGCGCAGGTCGTGCTGCGCTGGCACCTGGACAACGGCTTCGTGATTTTCCCGAAATCGGTGCACGCCGAACGGCTGCGCGAGAACTTCGACCTGTTCGACTTCTCGCTCAGCACGGATGATATTTCCAGAATCGCCACCCTGGACCGCGGCCAGCGCATCGGCCCGAATCCGTCAGAGCTCAACTAGGCGCAACTCAACTGAGGAGGCTCAATGGACTACTTCAATCTCGGCCGGACCGGGCTCAAGGTTTCACGGCTGTGCCTGGGCTGCATGACCTACGGCATCCCCGACCGCGGCAAGCACCCTTGGACGCTGGACGAGGCGCAGAGCCGACCGTTCATCCAGAAGGCGCTGGAGCTGGGCATCAACTTCTTCGACACGGCCAATGCCTATTCGGACGGGACCAGCGAAGAAATCGTCGGCCGCGCCTTGAAGGACTTCGCCCGTCGCGACGAGGTGGTGCTGGCAACCAAGGTCTACATGCCGCTGCGGGACAAACCCAACAATGGCGGCCTGTCGCGCAAGGCGATCTTCAACGCCATCGACGAGAGCCTGCAGCGCCTGGGTACCGACTATGTCGACCTGTACCAGATCCATCGCTGGGACTACGCCACGCCCATCGAGGAAACCCTGGAGGCGCTGCACGATGTGGTCAAGGCCGGCAAAGCGCGCTATATCGGCGCCTCGTCGATGTACGCCTGGCAGTTTGCCAAGGCGCTGTACACCGCAGACCGCCACGGCTGGACCCGCTTCGTCAGCATGCAGAACCACGTCAACCTGCTCAACCGCGAGGAAGAGCGCGAAATGCTGCCGCTGTGCGCCGCCGAGGGCATCGGGGTGATTCCCTGGAGCCCGCTGGCCCGCGGTCGCCTGACCCGCGACTGGGACACCAGCAGTGCACGCAGCGAGACCGATGATTTTGGTCGCACGCTGTATGGCGCCACCGAGGATGCCGACAGGCGCGTCGTCGAAGCGGTGGCGCGGGTCGCCGAAGCGCGCGGCGTCCCGCGGGCGCAGGTGGCGCTGGCCTGGGTCGCGCAGAAGGCTGAAGTCACGGCACCGATCATCGGCGCTTCAAAGCCGCACCACCTTGACGATGCCATCGCCGCGCTCGCGTTAAGGCTGACAGACGAGGAAATCGCCGAGTTGGAAGAGTCTTACGTGCCGCATTCGGTAGTGGGTTTCAGCTGAGGCCCGGCCGCAATCCGTAGGGTGGGCCGGGCGGCGCTCCGCTTCAGCCCACCGCATGCCCCCTATCGGCTAGGCATCGGCTGCCCTTCTTTGGACGGCCAGCCGGTATTGGTGGGCTGAAGCCCACCCTACGAGTTTCCCGCTCACTGGGTACCCGCCTCGAAACAAACCATCACCCATCGATGACCAATATCAACCGGCTCGATTTCGACAGCGCCGTGCGGGCGCGTAGCATGCGCTGCACATCCCCAGAACCATTCGAGGAGATTGTCCATGCCTGATACCCCTTACGTACCGCCGCAAGTCTGGACCCACGACGCGCCGTCGGGCGGCAAGTTCGCCAGCATCAACGCCCCCACCGCCGGCGCGCGGGAAGACAAACCGCTGCCGGTCGGCAAGCACCCGCTGCAGCTCTATTCACTGGCCACGCCCAACGGCGTCAAGGCCACAATCATGCTCGAAGAGCTGCTCGCCCTCGGCCACAGCGGCGCGGAATACGACGCCTGGCTGATCAAGATCGGCGATGGCGACCAGTTCGGTAGCGGCTTTGTCGGGATAAATCCGAACTCCAAGATTCCTGCCCTGGCGGATCACAGCGTCGAGGGCGAGCCGCTGCGGGTGTTCGAGTCCGGCTCGATCCTCGTTTACCTCGCAGAAAAATTCGGCGCCTTCTTGCCCACCGAAACCCGCGCGCGCACCGAAACCATGAATTGGCTGTTCTGGCAGATGGGCTCGGCGCCCTTCCTTGGTGGCGGCTTCGGGCACTTCTTTGCCTACGCACCGGAAAAATACGAATACCCGATCAACCGCTACGCGATGGAGGTCAAGCGCCAGCTCGACGTGCTGGACCGCCAGCTGGCCGAAAACCGCTACATCGCTGGCGACGAATACACCATCGCGGACATGGCGATCTGGCCCTGGTACGGCGTGCTTGCGCGCGGCGAGCTGTACGAAGCCGGAGAATTTCTCTCGGTGCAAGACTACAAGCACCTGCAGCGCTGGGCCGCTGAAGTGGCCGAACGCCCTGCCGTAATCCGCGGGCGCAAGGTCAACCGCACCTGGGGCGACGAGTCGGAACAGGCGCCCGAACGGCACAGTGCGTCAGATCTGGATTGATCGCCAACCGTCTGTATGGTGGGCCGGATCGGCTCCGCTTCAGCCCACGGATCAGGGGAAACAAAGTGGTGGGCTGAAGTGGAACGCCGCCCGGCCCACCCTACGCCGGCCCGACGATCACCATCACCTCGCCACAAAGCAGGCGGACGGCAGCCGTTCAGCCCCGAGCGCCGATACATCCCGTAGGGTGGGCTTCAGCCCACCATCTGCTTCCTCATCCGTAAGCTGAAGCGAAACGCCACGCGGCCCAACCGCCTTACAAAAGCGGCGGACCTTGTCCGCTCAGCCCACTAAACGCCGATTTCTGAACTATGGCGAGGCAGCCAGACCCAATACTCATGGGCGTCGCTCTTGGCCAGCCGACGGGGCCCGCGTCATGGCTGGCGCAGCACAGGTGCAGTCTGACTGCCGGATAAGCGCAGCGCTCGACCGATCCCGTCGTCCACACGACCCGTTCAGCACAACGCGAGGTGAATCATGAAACACACACTGGTAGCAGCGTTCGCAACGCCAACCGATGCCAGCCGCACCTATGGCGACCTGATGTCGAGAGGCATTGCTCAGGAGCAAATTCATTCCGTAAGCGCCGAAACCGCACAGATCCATGCTTACGACGCGCCCTACTCCACCACCGATAGCACGGTGGATCGCACGCATCACGAGTCCAAAGTCGCGCATTTTTTCAAGTCGCTTTTTGGCCATGAGCCACACGAAGATCATCGCCGCCATGCCACAGCCTATCCAGAAGCTGTGCGCCGAGGCGCCACGGTGATCGCAGTCGACGTGCACGACGACGATCAGCTGGTCAGGGCGCGCGATGCGCTGGAGTACAACGGCGCGATTAGCATCGACGAGAGCGGAGCCGGTGCCAGCGGTACGGCGGCCACGCAGGGCTATGCCGGGCCGACCAGCCCGTATGCCGGCGCGACCGGGGGCGACAGCCATCTCGACAAGCATTTCGTTGGGTCAACCACCACGACCGCCAACACCCACTCCGACAGCGAGCGTCTCACCCACGCCGCGGGCGCCGGGCCGACTGACGACCCGTCCGCTATCGACAGGACAGATACTGTCGATACGGGCCGATACGATGTTGGCAGCAGCGCCAAACGAGCCGGTACGGATTATCCAGACACCTTGGCGACCAACCCCGTGACCGGTGGCGGAAACACCGTGCACGAATCCAGCGTAGGTGGCCATCCGGTAACAGAAGGCGGCGGCTCCAGAGAGGCCGGGACCTGCACTGACCGAATCTGCGTGATCCAGCGACCGAGCTGACTCCAGACGTGAACCGTGTGCTGCGCGTTGCAGCCCGCGGTTCGAATGGCTTCGGGGTGGCAGCGAGCGCGGGCTTTGCGCGCCATCCGAAGGCAGGGCAACGCAACGCCGCTACCGCCTGCCGCTCCCTAAACTACGCGGGCACATTCCCCTCGGCTTTCAGCGTTCAGCCCAAAGCACGCCGCAACCCAGCGCTCCCAATCGCCCACGCCACACAATCCTCGGTCAGGCCCAACGCGGCATTGGCCAGCGTATTGCTCTGGTATGGCTTGCGCAGATTGAGCCCGATCTCGGACGCGACCAGCGCTGCGGTCGCTCCAATCAACGCGGGTAGCCAGATCGGCTCCCGCCGTGCGCCAGCCAATGCCGCCGCGGTCACGCCACCCGATAGCGCACGAAACATCATCGAAGGCAGAATCGTCCGATCCGGCGCAAAGGGCATCTTGTCGCCCAGCAGTTCGGCAGCAGCCATGGGCATTAGAAATTGCTGGGCGCGGTGCGAGGCCAACGTACGCGCCGGCTCGTCTGCTTCATCGATGTCGTCATGCATGGCCAGCGCCCGGCTGGTCATCGCTGGCGCCAGCGTGCTGCGCATGCCTGTCACCAAGCCCAGCGCCAGGGCACCCCAAAACAGATTGCTGGATATCGTCATCGTCAAATCTTCCGGTGGTTGCTAATACCGACCGGCTTCGCGCCGCGGACGTTCACCTGGGGAGATAGGCTGTCGAATCAACCCAACCGCCACCTGCTGGTCAGCGAGGCGCCATCACCACTGGTAAAACCCATAGATCACCACGCCGAGGCCAAAGCCCATCTGCGCCAACAACAGCGCCCGGATGGCGAAGGTATAGCTGATGACCGGGTTCTGCCCCTGCGCATCGTTGGCAAAAAGTCGGTAGCTTGCAGGGAATTCTGACTCGATCTCCCTGAGCGCCGTGATGGTCAGCTGCAACAGCTGGCGGCTACGCGCATCGACCAGCCAAAAGACCGCGGCCAGCAAGACGGTGAACGCGCCCAGCAACACCAGCAGCCCTGGCGAGAAGCCCCGCTCCAACGCGGCCAGCACGCCGCCATCGGCAAAGATCGCCAGCACGACAAAGAAGTTGAACCCCCGCAGGCGCTGCTCGGCATTGAGTTTGAAATGCGCCCAAACAAACCCTCGACTGTCCACGCGATTCCCCTTCATCGAGATTAGCCGTCATCGATCGTTCATATGAGAGCTCGCGGGTGACGATAAATCCCATCGACGGCGATTTGATAGCGCAGCAAGGGCAGCAGGCAGCCGGACGAAATCAAGCGCGCTACCTGGGCGCTTCGAGCATCCTCCACAGACGGCCCACTGCTCATGCTCGCTGGGAAACCACAAATCCAGCGCCCACCGATACCGTGGTATGCCCTGAATCGATCCCGTAGGGTGGGCCGGGCGGCGCTCCGCTTCAGCCCACCGCTCACAACGGCACCGCACCGGTGGGCTAAAGCCCACCCTACGGGCTGGTCATACCGGCGCATCGGCAATTCCCTTCCATTCACGCCGGTATCTACCAACAGCGTTGGTTCCCTCCGCAGAGCCCATTCGTCGTCAGTCGACGCCGACAAACCCACCCGTCTGATGCTGCCACAGGCGTGCATAGAGGCCGCCGCGCTCGATCAGTTCGGCGTGGGTACCGGTCTCGATCACCCTGCCCTCGTCGATCACCACCAGACGATCCATGCGCGCGATGGTCGAAAGCCGATGCGCGATTGCAATCACCGTCTTGCCTTCCATCAGCGTGTCGAGGCTCTCCTGAATCGCCGATTCGACCTCCGAATCCAGCGCCGAGGTGGCTTCGTCGAGCACCAGGATCGGCGCGTCCTTAAGCAGCACCCGAGCAATGGCGATGCGCTGACGCTGGCCCCCGGACAACTTGACCCCACGCTCCCCCACCATGGCCTCGAAGCCGAGGCCGCCCTGGCTGTCGTCCAGCGTGGCGATAAAGCCATTCGCGCGGGCCTTGCGCGCCGCGGCCCAAAGCTGTTCGTCGCTGGCGTCGGGCTTGCCGTAGCGCAGGTTGTCGCGGATCGAGCGGTGCAGCAGCGAAGTATCCTGCGTGACCATACCGATGTTGGCGCGCAGGCTTTCCTGGCTGACCTCCGCGACGTTCTGACCGTCGATGAGGATGCACCCGCTTTCCAAGTCATACAGGCGCAGCAGCAGATTGACCAAGGTCGACTTGCCGGCGCCGGACGGCCCGACCAGGCCGATCTTCTCGCCCGGGCGAATGTCGATGCTCAGCCCGCTGATCACCCCGCCCTGCTTGCCGTAGTGGAAATGCACGTCGTCGAAACGCACGCCGCCCTGCTCCACCTTGAGCGGCTTGGCATCCTCGCGGTCAACGACATGACGTGGCTGGACGATGGTCTGCATGCCGTCCTGCACGGTGCCGACGTTCTCGAAGATGCCATTGACCACCCACATGATCCACTCGGCCATATTGTTGATACGGATCACCAGGCCCAGCGCCAGGGCAATGGCACCGGTGCTGATCAGCGCCTCGCTCCACAGCCACAGCGCCAAGGCGCCGGTGCCGACGATGAGCAGGCCGTTCATGCAAGTGATGAGGAAGTCCAGGCTGGTGATGATGCGCGACTGCAGGCGGAACTTGCCGAGCAGCTCCTGCATGGCCTCACGGGCGTAGCTTTCCTCTTCCTTGGAATGAGCGAACAGCTTGAGCGTGGCGACGTTGCTGTAGCCATCGACCACCCGGCCCATGACCTTGGAGCGCGCAGCAGAGGCGGCCGCCGAGCGGGCCTTAATGCGCGGCACGAAATACCAAAGGGCGGCGCTGTAACCGATGATCCACAGCGACAACGGAACGATCAGGCGCAGGTCAGCGGCGGCGAACAGATACAGCGCGCTGCCGGCGTAGACCACCACGTGCCACAGCGCGTCGATCACCTGCATGGCCGAATCGCGCAGCGACGGGCCGGTCTGCATCACGCGCTGAGCGATGCGCCCGGCAAAGTCGTTCTGGAAGAAGTTCAGGCTCTGCTTGAGCACATAGCGGTGGTTCTGCCAGCGGACCAGATTGGTCAGCCCCGGGTTAATCGCCTGGTGAGTCAGCAGGTTATGCAGGCCGAACACCAGAGGCCGAATGATCAGCGCCACCAGCGCCATCCACAGCAGTTCGTTGCGGTGCTCGGCGAAGAAGGTGCGCGCGTCACCTGTGGTCTGCGCCATATCAATCAACCGGCCGAGAAAGCTGAACAGCGCCACTTCGATCAATGCCGCGAAAAAGCCGACCACCAGCACGGCGGTCATCAACGGCCACACCTGTTTCAGGTAATGCGCATAGAAGCGCAGCATCCCGGCCGGCGGCGCGACGTCCGGGCTGGGCTTGAAGACATCGATCAGGTTTTCGAAACGTAAGCGCTCCATAAACCCCGTCCTGGCGGACGGGTTTGTTTTCAGGAAGCAGAG